>JAGWUV010000049.1 GCA_028875875.1 Bacteroidota bacterium | reverse complement strand
TACCGCACCACAAACACAGATTCAGCCTACAGATTATGAATTGGCTGTTAAGGTATTCTCTAAGTTCCCCGGTAGCGAAACCACCGCTGTTGGTTATTTGGAAAAAGCCATTGCCAACGACACTTCAAGGGTGAATAAGATGAATTATATGGGGCAGGCAGCAGAATTAATGGGTAAAGCAAAAATGTTCGATCAGGAGTTGAAATGGATGATCCAGCAAGCAGATCTGAAAGGAACCTGGAGTGAACTGGATTATTATAAGATTACTAATACTGCTTATTCTTCTAAGCTGTATGACCAAACAATTGATTTGGCTAAAAAATATTTAGCAGCATTCCCTGATAAGCCACAACCTTACAGCTTCCTGAAAAGAGCCGCACTGGCAGCAGATCCGGATACAACCAAAGGCATTGCGCTGGCCGGATTGGATTACCTCGATTCTATGTACATGAAGGATAAAGAGAAAAATAAGAAAGAAATATTCAGAAACTTATTCTTCCGTTTAAATTACTACGTGTATAAAACCAAGGAACTGGAAAAAGCACTGGAAGTAACCGATAAAATGCTTGCCTTGTATCCTGAGCCTGGTGAAGAAAACAAATATGCCGCTGATACAAAAGCAATTATAACCGATGCGCTGAACAAAAGAAATCAACCTGCAAAGCCATCAAAAGCCGGAGCCGGTAAAGCCGGAGAAGGCCCTTCAAAAAAATAAATTGAGAAATAACTCCCCAAAAACAGGGGAGTTATTTTTTTGTATCTCATACAAACTTATTTTTGCGCCTTATATTCCCATTCTATGAATTGGATCCCTCAACTTTTAGAAATTGCTCCTGCAGCTAATACTGCGGATAATTACTTACCGATCGCTATTCAGTTGATTTTTGCCGCCGGTTTTGTGGCTTTTATGATTGCTTTTTCAGCTTGGGCTGGTCCGAAGCGGAAAACCAGTGATAAGCTCGAAAACTTTACCAGCGGTATTGCTTCCCACGGAGATGCCCGACAGCCAATGGCTATTAAATATTTTTTGGTGGCAATTTTATTTGTGCTGTTCGATGTTGAGGTGATTTTCTTCTATCCTTACGCCATTAACTTCAAAGAATTGGGATGGGAAGGCTTTTTTGCAGTTTTAATGTTCGTTGCATTCTTTTTAATAGGGTTTATCTACATTATTAAAAAAGGTGCCCTGAACTGGGAAGATTAACCAGCTTGAAAAAATGAGGTAGTTTGAAAAAGAGAGAACAACAGGGGTAAAGACTTGTTATTAAAGCGTTCTCTTCATTTTCGAATCTCAATTTTCAGATTATACAAATTTTAAATTATGCGTCCGGTACGTTTTAATATTCATCCAAAAGAAGCAAATTCATCCACTGCGATCAGTATGGTGGAAGCGCCACAAGGCTACTCTGGAGAAGGTTTTTTTACTGCCAAACTCAGTGATGTGGTAGGTTTGGCCCGTAAAAATTCTATATGGCCATTGCCTTTTGCAACTTCCTGTTGCGGTATTGAGTTTATGGCTACCATGGCTTCTCATTACGACCTTGCAAGGTTTGGTGCGGAACGTGTAGGCTTTTCTCCACGCCAGTGTGATCTTTTAATGGTAATGGGAACCATCGCTAAAAAAATGGCCCCTGTGTTAAGGCAAGTATACCTGCAAATGGCAGAACCCCGTTGGGTTTTGGCTGTAGGTGCCTGCGCCAGCAGTGGTGGTATTTTCGATACTTATTCTGTATTGCAGGGAATAGACCAGGTGATACCTGTTGATGTGTACGTTCCGGGTTGCCCACCCAGACCGGAAGCCATTATTGATGGTTTTATGAAGATACAGGAACTGATTGGGCAGGAAAGTATCAGAAGAAGGAACAGTGAGCAATACAAAGCACTACTGGAAAGCTACGGAATACAATAAAGATTAAAATTAAAAAGCGGGTGATTGAGTGCTCAGTTGCTGCTTTTGACTTTTACAATATGAGCTTAACGAATGAAATAATTAAGCAAAAACTGGTAGAAAAGTTTGGTGAATCAGTAACCAGCTTCGAGGAGCCTTATGGTTTGCTTTCTTTTGAAGCACCGAAGGATATGAATTTAAAGGTGATGCAGTTTTTGTACGATGATGAGCAATTGCAATTCAGGTTTTTAACCGATTTATGTGCAGTGCACTACCCCGATAACAAGGGCAGGGAATTGGCTGTTGTGTACATGCTTCATAATCTTAACAATAATATCCGTTTGCGTTTTAAGGTATTTACGGATGTTAATCAACCAGACGTTTTTACTGCCAGCAGGTTGTTTGAATCTGCTAACTGGATGGAGCGGGAAACCTATGATTTCTTCGGTGTGAACTTTGTTGGCCATCCTAATTTGAAACGTATTCTGAATGTAGATGAGATGGATTATTTCCCTTTGAGGAAAGAATATCCATTGGAAGACCAAACCCGTGTTGATAAAGACGATGAGATGTTTGGAAGGGGTGGTACAATTGTGTAATGGCAGTACCGGATACCACACAATAGTGCCCTAACAGGCAAGGCAACGGAGCCGAACAGAAATACAAAAGTTGGAAACATAACATATACAATGTCAGAGCTGCAACATCATCATATTAGCTTACCCGAAGGTTCAATAGAGAAACAAACCACTACATTGAACCTTGGGCCAACACACCCCGCCACACACGGTGTATTCCAAAACATATTAGAACTGGATGGTGAAAGAATCGTATCGGCAGAGCAAACGGTAGGATATATTCACCGTGCATTTGAGAAACTGGCGGAAAGAAGGCCTTTGTACCAGGTTACGCCCATCACCGATCGTTTGAACTATTGCAGCAGCCCGTTGAATAACATGGGCTGGCACATGACCTGCGAAAAGTTATTGGGCATCACTACTCCCAAGCGTGTAGATTACCTGCGTATCATTATCATGGAACTGGCACGTATTGCCGATCACCTGATCTGTAATTCTATTGTAGGTGTGGATACAGGTGCATTTACAGGCTTCTTGTACGTAATGCAGTATCGTGAGTTAATCTATGAAATATATGAAGAAATATGTGGGTCCCGCCTTACTACTAATATTGGGCGTATTGGCGGTTTTGAAAGGAATTTCTCAAATACAGCGTTTACGAAACTGGAGAAATTCTTAAACGAATATCCCGGTGTTTTGCAGGAGTTTGAAAACCTGTTCAAACGCAACCGCATATTTATGGACCGTACAAAAGGCACCGGAGGCATCAGTGCAGAACGTGCTTTGAGTTATGGATTTACAGGTCCGAATCTTCGTGCTGCCGGTGTGGATTATGATGTTCGTGTGCATACTCCTTATTCCAGCTACCAGGATTTTGAATTCTCCATTCCCGTAGGTACAACAGGTGATAACTATGATCGCTTCCTGGTACGCAACGAAGAAATGTGGCAAAGCTTAAGCATCATTGAGCAGGCATACAGGAAAATACAGGAATTTACGGGTGCCGATGCGGAGGTTTACCATGCCGATGTACCTGAATATTATCTGCCCAAAAAAGAAGATGTGTACACAAAAATGGAAGCCCTGATCTGGCATTTCAAAATAGTGATGGGCGAAACAGATATCCCTAAAGGAGAAGTATATCATAGCATTGAAGGTGCTAACGGTGAGTTAGGTTTTTATCTGATCAGTGATGGAGGAAGAACGCCTTACCGCCTGCATTTCAGAAGGCCTTGCTTTATCTATTACCAGGCTTACAGCGAGCTGGTTAAAGGTGCCATGTTGAGTGATGCGATCATTACCATGAGTAGCCTTAACCTGATTGCAGGTGAATTGGATGCATAATTAGAATGTTGAATTATAAATGCTGCATGCTTGGCATGTAACATTGGAATTTTAAAATAAAAGTTGTGGTGAAGTTTAACGAACAACAATTAGCAGAGTTTAACAGGTTGGTGGCCCGCTATCCGGAAGGAAAGCAGAAAAGTGCCTTATTGCCTGTATTACACCTGGCTCAGGAAAGCTTTGGCGGATGGCTCAGTGCTGAAACCATGGATTATGTGGCCGAGCTTTTAAAAATAAAGCCGATTGAAGTTTACGAGGTTGCTACTTTTTATAGCATGTACAATTTAAAACCTATTGGTAAGTACATGTTCGAGGTTTGTCAAACCGGTCCCTGTATGTTACGCGGC
The DNA here is from genome assembly GCA_028875875.1 of Bacteroidota bacterium. GTDB lineage: Bacteria > Bacteroidota > Bacteroidia > Chitinophagales > Chitinophagaceae > JAGWUV01. Next base: position 14,492 of record JAGWUV010000049.1, on the reverse strand, counting down.
AGTGATGATATCATTCAATATATCCAGGATAAATTGGGAATTAAACCCGGCGAAACAACAGCCGATGGTATGTTTACACTAAAAACTGTAGAATGCCTGGGTGCTTGTGGTTATGCCCCGATGATGCAGATGGGCAAACATTACCGTGAACACCTTACCAGGGAAAAAGTAGATGCAATTATTGAGGAGTGCAGGAAAAATGCAGCAACCAACAATTAAATGAATACAATGAAAACAGTAGTTACACTTCTCTTTTGTATCGCAACGCTGGGTGCAATGGCTCAAAGTAAGGATGAGAAAATACTGATCGAAAAAACTTATTTATTGAGTCATACTGTTTTTGGTTCTAAAGACAGCCTTACACTGGAAAAATTATTTGCTAAAACAGCAACTTATGGACACTCACATGGTAACCTGCAAACCAGGAAACAGGCCATTGATGGAGCAAGCCATAATCAATCAACCTATTCTGATACTGCTGTTTCAAACATTAAAATATTGATTGAAGACAGAACTGCTATTGTACGTTATCTCTTCAAAGCCAATGAAAATAAAAAAGATGGTACAGTGATACCATTGAATTTCAGTATGATGCTGGTGTGGATCAAAGAAAATGGTGATTGGAAACTGATGGGGCGGCAGGCGGTATCTGTAAAATAACCTGGAAAATGTAGCATGTTGCTTCATCCGTACATATCATTCAACGGCAATGCTGAAGAAGCACTGAATTTTTACAGGGATGTGTTTGATGGAAAAATTTTCATGCTGAACAGGTACGATAAAGCACCTTTTCCTACAGAGGAAAAAGAAAAAAATAAAATACTGCATGCCAGGTTATCTTTCGATGGGAATGTGATCATGATATCTGATGCAATGAAGGAAAGGGAAGTATATGCTAGCACTAACATTCAGATGTCATTGCAAATAGAGGATGCGGATAAAATGAATGCGGTTTTTTTAAAACTATCAGAAGGTGGAACCGTGCTGATGCCAATTGCAGAGCAGTTCTGGGGCAGCAAGTTTGGAATGCTGAAAGATAAGTTTGGAATTGATTGGTTACTTAATTGCGAATTGAAGAAACAATAACCATTAACAAATGGGCGTAAAACTATTATTAGAAAAAGCACACGTAGAAAACATCAGGCTGTACGATGTGTACAGGCGTGAAGGTGGTTACCGTAGTGTAGAGAAGGCTTTGAAAACCATGAGCCCGGATGCAATTGTGGAAGAAGTAAAGAAGAGCGGCTTACGTGGTCGTGGTGGTGCAGGTTTCCCTGCGGGTATGAAGTGGAGTTTCATTGCCAAACCGGAAGGCGTACCCCGTCATCTGGTGTGCAATGCCGATGAGAGTGAACCGGGTACTTTTAAAGACAGGTACCTGATGGAATTTATTCCTCACCTGCTGATCGAGGGTTTGATTGTTTCTTCCTATGCATTAGGATCTAATGATACTTATATCTATATCCGCGGCGAATATGCATGGATCGTAGATATTCTCGAACAAGCTATTACTGAAGCAAAAAATAATGGCTGGTTAGGGAAAAATATTTTAGGCAGTGGTTTTGATTGTAATATCCATGTACAAAGAGGTGCAGGTGCTTATATCTGCGGTGAAGAAACCGCATTGATCGAATCACTGGAAGGTAAAAGAGGTAATCCCCGTATCAAGCCGCCGTTCCCGGCTGTGAAAGGTGTGTGGGACAGGCCAACTGTGGTAAACAACGTAGAAACCTTATCAGCGGTAGTTCCCATCATTAATATGGGTGGAGAGGAGTATGCTAAAATTGGTGTAGGCAGAAGTACAGGAACCAAACTGATCTCCGCTTGTGGTAATATCAATAAGCCGGGAGTGTACGAAATTGATATGACCATCAGTGTGGAAGAATTCATTTACAGTGATGAATATTGTGGTGGTATTGCTAACGGTAAGCGCCTGAAAGCTTGTATCCCCGGTGGTTCTTCCGTTCCTATTTTACCGGCAAACCTTTTATTGAAAACTGCAAAAGGCGAAACCCGCTACATGAACTATGAAAGTTTAAGTGATGGTGGTTTTGCTACCGGTTCAATGATGGGTAGTGGCGGATTTATTGTGCTGGATGAAGACCAGTGCGTAGTGAAAAATACCTATACATTAGCAAGGTTCTACCGCCATGAAAGTTGCGGGCAATGTTCCCCTTGCCGTGAAGGTACCGGATGGATGGAAAAAATATTGCACAACATTGAATGTGGAAAGGGTAAGATGACTGATATTGATTTGTTGTGGGACATCCAACGTAAGATCGAAGGGAATACAATTTGTCCTTTAGGTGATGCAGCTGCATGGCCCGTAGCCGCAGCGATCCGTCATTTCAGGGATGAATTCGAGTGGCATGTGTTACATCCGGAGGAAGCACAAAAAAGGAATTACGGGCTGGCGCATTATGCTGATCCGATTCATGTGCCGGTTTAAGTAAAAATTCAAAAATCAAAATTCAAAAGTTAACATGGAAACACTTACTGAGAGTTTTGAATTGAATGATGCAACTAGGCCATACGATATTAAACATAGAAGTTATTTCTTTTCAAAAGAGATAATCAATTTTGTTAAAGGCTGTCGGTACGATAAAATTTATAGTTCTTTATTTGATCAGTTAATCAGAAGTGCTACTTCTATTGGAGCGAATGTAGTTGAAGGGAGAGCGGGAAGTTCCAAAAAAGATTGGCAAAAGTTTTTAAATATTGCGCTGAAATCGGCAAATGAAACTAAATATTGGTTGTGTTTGATAAGAGACACAATTGATGATATCGCAAAAAATAAAATAAACGAATTGATTAAAGAAGCTGATGAGATTTCTAAGATCATCGCCTCTATAATTATAAATTCAAAATAGGATTTTTGAATTTTTACTTTTGAATTTTGACTTATGTCTGAACAACCGTTATTTAAAGTAACCATTGATAACATCACAATAGAAGTACCTGCGGGTACTACTATTCTCCAGGCTGCCCGTAAGATTGGTGGTGAGGTAGCGCCTCCTGCTATGTGCTATTACAGCAAATTGCAGGGAAGCGGTGGTAAGTGCAGAACCTGTTTGGTAGAGGTAAGTAAAGGTTCGGAGAAAGATCCTCGTCCTATGCCCAAACTGGTAGCTTCATGCAGAACAACTGTAATGGATGGAATGGAGGTGAAGAATATCACTTCTCCCAAAGTACAGGATGCCAGAGCGGGTGTAGTGGAGTTTTTGTTATTGAATCATCCGCTGGATTGCCCTATCTGCGATCAGGCAGGAGAATGCCATTTGCAGGATCTTAGTTATGAACATGGTAAAGAAGGTACACGTTTTGAGTTTCAGAAAAGAACTTTCCATAAAGTAGACCTGGGCGATAAGATACAATTACACATGACTCGTTGTATCCTTTGCTATCGTTGTGTTTTCACCGCAGATCAGCTAACGAAGGAAAGGGAGCACGGCGTACTCGACAGAGGAGATCATGCACAGATCGCCACATTCATTCAAAAGAATTTACAGAATGATTTTATCGGCAACGTAATTGATGTTTGCCCGGTAGGAGCATTAACAGATAAAACATTCCGCTTCAAAAACCGTGTATGGTTTACCAAGCCGGTAGATGCACACAGAAATTGCAGCAACCCCGATTGTTGTGGTGAAGTACAGTTATGGATGCGTGGCGATGAAGTATTCAGGGTTACCGCCAGGAAAGATGAATGGGGTGAAATTAAAGAAGCATCGAACGGTAAAACAGGATGGATATGTAATGAATGCCGCTTTGAAAAGAAAGATGTGAAAGATTGGGTAATAGAAGGGCCTACCAAAGTAAACCGTCATTCTGTTATTTCACAAGGGCATTATGTAGGCGTTACGAAGCCCAATGAAACATTCAGTGCTGTAATGAAAGGACGTGATCCTAAATTACTGATGGATATACATAGTGTTAGTGAAGTAAATAAACCCAATATTGAATTGAGTTTATTAGACCGTCCTGCACATTCAACAGACTTTAACCAATCATAACTAATTGAAGATAGCAATGACATTACTTGCAATTGACTGGATATTGGTACTTGAAAAACTGATTTTGATCGCAGTGATCATCTTTGCCAGTTTAGGTATTGCGCTCTATACTACGTTTGCCGAACGTAAAGTAGCCGGTATTTTACAAGACAGGCCCGGCCCAAACCGTGCAGGCCCGTTTGGTTTGCTGCAACCTTTTGCAGATGGATTGAAATTGATCATGAAAGAAGAGATCATTCCCAATACTTCTAACAAATGGCTGTTCATTCTGGGTCCCGGTTTGGCAATGACCGCTGCACTAATGACATGTGCCGTTGTTCCCTGGGGCGATAAAGTGGAATTATTCGGAAGAACAATTTCCCTCCAGATCGCAGATATTAACGTGGGTATCCTTTACGTTTTTGCTGTAGTAAGTTTAGGCGTATACGGTATCATGATCGGGGGTTGGGCCAGTAATAATAAATTCTCTTTGCTGGCAGCGCTGCGTGGAGCTTCACAGGCTATTAGCTATGAACTGGCTATGGGATTGAGTTTGATCGCATTATTAATGACTACGGGAACCTTACAATTAGGTGAGATTGTTAAACAACAACAAGCTCCGGGTCATTTATGGAATATAGTGTATCAACCATTGGGATTTTTAATTTTCCTGGTTTGTGCTTTTGCAGAATGTAACCGTGCCCCCTTCGATTTACCGGAAGCGGAGAACGAATTGAACTTCGGTTATCACCAGGAATATTCTTCTATGAAACTTGGGTTCTACCTGTTTTCAGAATACATCAATATGTTCATCAGCAGTGCAATTATGGCCACTTTATTCTTTGGTGGTTACGATGTACCGTTCCTGGATGAAAGTAAACTCGCTCCCAATATGGCAGCGATCATAGGAATTGTAGCGCTACTGGTAAAAGTGGTGATCTTTATTTTCTTCTTTATGTGGGTAAGATGGACGATACCACGTTTTAGGTATGACCAACTGATGAACCTGGGTTGGAAGAAGATGATTCCATTGGCATTGGCCAATATGCTCATCACAGGTGCAGTAGTTCTTTACTTACATAAGTAAGCAATATTGAAAGCATAAAGCTTTACCAGGCTTTTCGCTTTCAGCACAAGAAGAGAGATAAAGTTGGAAACAACAAACAATAAAAATATTTTTGCGAACCTTTAAACAGCCCTTAGCTGTAAAGCATATGCAAGCATTAACAAACAGAGCAAAATCAGTTGATCGTAAGCCGATGACCTTCCTGGAGAGCATTTATCTCTGGAATATTTTTAAAGGCATGCTGATCACCTTCCGTCATATTTTCAAAAAGCAGCCCACTATTCATTATCCCGAGCAGAAACGGCCATTCAGTCCTGTTTTCCGCGGTTTGCATGTACTAAACCGTGATGAAGAAGGTCGTGAAAGATGTACAGCCTGCGGTTTGTGTGCTGTTGCTTGTCCGGCAGAAGCCATTACAATGGAGGCTGCTGAACGTGTACCGGGAGAAGAGAATTTATACAGGGAAGAAAAATATGCAGCGAGATATGAAATTAATATGCTGCGTTGTATTTTCTGTGGCTTATGTGAAGAGGCTTGTCCGAAAGATGCCATCTATTTAAGCGAAACTTTTGCACCTGCGAATTTTACAAGAACAGGGTTTATATACGGTAAAACAGATTTGCTGATTCCTAATCCAAAAACAGAGGCAGCCGATCTGGCAAAAGCAAAAGGTGAGTTGTAAGAAAAGTGGTTGACAGGAGATTATGAATTGATAATTGATAACAGAAATGAACGCAACACAAATAGTATTCTGGTTTTTAAGTGCACTGGCTTTGGTGAGTGCGCTAATGGTATTGCTTAGCAAGAACCCGGTGCATAGCGTACTATGGTTAATTACCGTATTCTTTGCCATTTCAGGTCATTATATTTTATTGAATGCACAATTCCTTGCAATTGTGAACCTGATTGTATATGCAGGGGCGATAATGGTGTTGTTTTTATTTGTGATCATGTTAATGAATCTTAATAAACAAACAGAGCCGCAGAAAAATGCCTGGTTAAAGATGGCCGGTGCTATTTCAGGAGGTTGTTTATTAATGATACTGATTTCGTTGGTAAAGCAAGCCAATGAGATAACTACAAAGACTGCACGTATGAAAGACGGTGATATTGGTTTGATCGGAAACCTGGGAAAAGCGCTCTTTCATGATTATGTGGTGCCCTTTGAAATCAGTAGTGTATTGTTCCTGAGTGCAATGGTTGGAGCTGTGGTGATTGGTAAAAAAGATTAATAATGCTGAAAGCGGAATGCATAACGCCTACGCTTTCCTATCTAATTTAAATCATAAAAAGCTTTGAGCGCTAAGCTTTAAGCATAAAGCATATAAAAATGCCTATACAGTACTACATCATTTTATCATTGGCTTTATTCTGCATTGGGATCGTTGGTGTGTTAACACGCAGGAACGCAATCATTATTTTCATGTGTATTGAATTGATGTTAAATGCAGTAAACTTGTTATTGGTAGCTTTTTCTAAAATGCATTATGCAGCAGCCGCTGTAGCGAATAAAGCAGCTACAGAAGGAACCGAGGGGCAGCTGTTTGTATTCTTTATTATGGTGGTGGCAGCAGCGGAAGTGAGTGTGGGCCTTGCTATTATTGTTATGATGTATCGCAACATACATTCAGTAGACGTTAGTTTTTTAAACAGGTTAAAAAATTAAGCTGAATACAGAGTGCTTCATGCATTTGTGTTTCAGCCTTTTTTAGAATATGAATACATTAGCTTATTTAGTTCCGTTGTTTCCATTGTTGGGCTTCTTGGTAAACGGTTTGGGAAGAAAATCGCTTTCTAAATCTGCAACAGGCGTCATCGGCAGTGGTGTTATATTGGCTTCATTTGTAGTAAGTCTTCTTCTATTCTTTGATGTAAAGAGCCATGGAGCTACAATCGCAACTGCATTCGACTTTATTAATGGAGGGTCATTTAAAATTCCTTTTGCTTTCCAGATAGATCAATTGTCATCCCTCTTTTTATTGATCATCACGGGTATCGGATTTTTGATCCACTTGTATTCAACTGCTTACATGCATGAGGAAGAGTCGCATCATTTTGCACGTTACTTCGCATACCTGAATTTATTTGTTTTCTCTATGTTGCTGTTGGTGATGGGAGCGAATTATGTGATCATGTTCATTGGTTGGGAAGGAGTTGGTTTGTGTTCTTATTTATTGATAGGTTATTGGTTCAAGAATGCGAATTACAACTATGCTGCCAAAAAAGCGTTTGTGATGAACCGTATTGGTGACCTCGGATTTTTATTGGCTGTTTTTTGGTTGCTCTCTAAGCTGGGAACAGTAACATACGGAGATGTATTTGCGAATTATTCCAAGTTGTCCTCTGCAGATATGACCGGTATAACAATATTGTTGTTTGTAGGTGCCATGGGTAAGAGTGCGCAGATCCCTCTATATACCTGGTTACCCGATGCGATGGCTGGTCCAACACCTGTATCAGCACTGATACACGCAGCAACGATGGTAACAGCAGGTATCTATATGATCGCCAGGAGCAATGTATTGTATTCGCACAGTGAAGTAGCTCAAAACCTTGTTGCAATCATCGGGTTGGCAACAGCTCTCTTCAGCGCTACCATTGCTATCAAACAAAATGATATCAAAAAAGTGCTGGCTTATTCAACCGTGAGCCAGTTGGGCTATATGTTCTTGGGTTTAGGTGTTGGTGCTTATACCGGAGCTGTGTTTCATGTGATGACACATGCTTTCTTCAAAGCTTTACTGTTCTTAGGTGCCGGATCTGTGATTCACGCCATGCATCATGAACAGGATATTCGTAAAATGGGCGGACTGAAAAAGAAATTACCCATTACACATATTACTTTCTTAATGGGTTGTATTGCTATCTCCGGTATTCCTCCATTCAGCGGATTCTTTTCTAAAGACGAAATTTTAGCAGCCGCCTTCGCTCATAACCCTGTTTATTGGGGATTAGGTGTTGCCGGTGCAGCGATGACTGCTTTCTATATGTTCCGCTTATATGCTACTACTTTCCTTGGTACTTTCCGCGGAACACATGAGCAGGAACACCATTTGCATGAAAGCCCTTCTGCCATGACCATTCCTTTAATCATCCTTGCTATTCTCAGCGTTATCGGTGGCTTTGTGGGAATACCTGAATTATTTGTACATGATGGTCATCTATTGAAATCATTCTTATCACCAGTTATCACAGAGCAGGAACACCATATAGAACATAGCACAGAATATGTACTGATGGGTATTTCGGTTGCCGTTGCTGCCATAGCCATCTTATTCGCAATCAGCAAATACAGTAAAAACCCTGAGTTGGGTGAACCTGCAGGTTTAGGTAAAATACTGGCTGATAAATGGTATATCGATGAGTTATATGATGCAGTGATTGTAAAGCCATTGGATGCCCTGGCTACTTTCTTTAAAAACATTATTGAGAAGAGTGGTATAGATGGAATTGTGAATGGTGTAGGCAAGCTGGTTACTTATTCATCAAGACAATTGAGATTATTACAAAACGGACAAGTAGGCGGATATATTTTATTCATGGTGCTGGCGATGATCGTTGTAGTGTTGATATGGGTGAATGATGGATATCTGTATAAAATGTTTACCTCATTATTTTAAAAGCTGTTAAGGCATAAAGAATATGATTCCTTTATTACTGATATTAATCCCTTTGTTGGGTGGATTGATCAACTTTTTCCTCAAAGAAGAAAAAACTGCGAAGGGGTGGGCATTACTCATTTCTTTGGCTACGCTGGCTGCATCGCTGGCCGGTATTGCACAATCCGGAACATTGTCTTTTGACGCTGCATGGCTTCCTACCTTAGGCAGCAGCTTTGCATTAAGTGCCGATGGAATGGCCAAAATGCTTACGTTATTAACTGCTGTTTCTTTCCCGGTTATTTTCATTGCTACCAATAAGAACAATTATAAAAATACCTCTGCTTTTTATGCATTAATGTTATTGTCACAAGCAGGTTTGATGGGTGTATTTTTATCAGCAGATTGTTTGTTGTTTTATTTCTTCTGGGAGCTGGCATTGATTCCCGTTTATTTCTTGTGCTCTATCTGGGGCGGAGAGAGAAGAATTGCTGTTACTTTCAAATTCTTCATTTACACATTTATCGGTTCGTTGCTGATGTTAGGCGGAATTTTGTACCTGTATTTCTTAACGCCCGATCATTCATTCGCTTTAAAATCTTTTTATCATTTGCATATATCGGCCAAGGAGCAAAACTTCGTTTTCTGGCTGTTCTTTATTGCATTTGCTATCAAAATGCCGGTATTCCCTTTTCATACCTGGCAGCCCGATGCGTACGAACAATCTCCCACTGCCGTAACAATGGTATTAAGTGCTGTGATGGTAAAGATGGGTATTTATGCAGTGGTACGCTGGCTCATTCCTATCTTCCCGGAGGCTACAGCTCATTTCGATAACCTGGTGATGGTGTTGGCAATCATTGGAATGATCTATGCTTCACTAATAGCCATCAGGCAGGATGATCTGAAACGTTTGATCGCATATTCTTCTATAGCCCATATCGGACTGATGTGTGCGGCCATCTTCGCTCAAAATAAAGTAGGATTAGAAGGTGTGATGATACAGATGTTCAACCACGGTGTGAATGTATTGGGATTATGGATCGTTGCTGATGCAATTGAGCAACAATTGGGCACAAGGAAGTTCAGCGAATTGGGTGGCCTTGCCCAGAAAGCACCGGGTCTTGCTATCTTATTAGTAATTCTTGCCTTTGCGAATATTGCATTGCCTTTGACCAATGCTTTTGTGGGTGAATTCTTAATGTTTAATGCAGTATTCCAGCATAATATATGGATGGCCGTATTTGCCGGTACCAGTATTATTCTTGCTGCCGTATACACATTGAACATGGTACAAAAAGTGTTCTATGGCAATACCGTTCCTTCCACGGAACATGCTATTGAAGCAGGCAGTAATACACGTGCCATGCTGATTGTATTGGTGATTGTGATAATTGTGTTGGGAGTATATCCAAAACCAATGATTGATCTGACTAATGATACTGTAAGTACAATTCTTGCAGCACGATAAAATTATTTTCTGAACAGCGAAAGAGTATGAACGCAATTATATTTTCTGCTTTATCCGGTGTGGCAATGATGTTCACAGGCATTTTTACCACGAATAAATCTGCTATCAGAAATGTAGCAGTCATTGCATTACTGGGATTGATAATAGTAAACCTGTTGCACAGCTATGGTATTTTCGTAGTTCGTGTGAACACTCATTCTATGCTGCAATTCGAAACCTTTGGGTTGTTTTTCAATACCCTGGTATTTGCAGCTACTTTACTATTCGTTTTATTAAGTGGTAAGGATGTTACAAATGCAGGTACCTACGGAGCAGAATATTTTGCGCTGATATTTTTTGTGTTATGTGGTGTAAGCATCTTAACCTGCTATAATTCTTTATTGATGCTTTTTATCGGGATTGAGATTCTATCTATTCCATTATATATTCTTACCGGCGCAGATAAAAGAAATTTAAAGAGTAATGAAGCTTCGCTGAAATACTTTTTAATGGGTTCTTTCTCAACAGGTATTTTACTCATGGGTATTACCCTTGTGTATGGCATCACGGGTACATTTTCTATAGAAGCAATGCGGCCTGCAGTTTCAGTGGGTGCACCTAACTATGGTATATTAGAACCTGTTGGTCTGCTCTTCATTTTCATCGCACTTTTATTTAAAGTCTCAGCGGCTCCTTTCCATTTCTGGACACCCGATGTGTACGATGGTGCTCCTACCGTGTTTACCTCTTTCATGGCAACCATTGTAAAAGCAGCAGGTTTTGTTTCATTCATTCGTTTATTTGATGCGAGAGCTATTGAAATGGGTATTTCATGGAAAATTATCTTACCTGTTATCATCATCGCTACTTTACTCATTGGTAATATAACGGCTGTATTCCAGCAAAGCGTTAAAAGAATGATGGCCTACTCAAGTATTGCCCAGGCAGGGTTTATGTTGTTTGCCGTGTATGTGAATAACGATATGAGTAAAGAAGGCATCTTGTTGTATACAGCAGCCTATAGCATTGCTACGATAGGGATTTTTGCCATTCTTACAAGAATGAAAGATATTACATTCGATGGCTTTAATGGCCTTGCTAAAAAGCATCCGGTGCTAGCGGCCACTAATGCCGTTTTCCTTTTATCACTTGCAGGTATTCCATTAACAGCAGGTTTTTTTGCTAAATATTATATGCTGGCAGCTGTTGTTAAAGAAAATGGCGCCGGTGCATTGTGGTTGGTTATTGTAGCAGTTTTATTTGCCGCAGTTAGTGTTTATTATTATTTCCGTGTGATACAGGCCATGTATTTTAAAGAAGGAGAACCCGAGATTACTGAAGTGTCAGGTGGATTTAAAACAGCACTTGTTATGCTTGCCGTGCTAATCGTACTGATCGGCACCTTCCCTTCAGCCTTATTGAATTGGTTCTATTTTTAATAATACAATCAATTAGTTTATATAAACCTGTTCTCCAATAAGGAACAGGTTTTTTGTTTCAAATAACGTTCTTATCAACTGTTCATCCTTCACATTTTCAGCTCATCAATTAGTTAGAAGTATTTTGGGAATCTCAGTTATCTTTAATAATGTAAATATCTCACATGACATTAGGAGATTCTTTATCACTGGCATTTCGTACTGTACGCAGTAATAAACTTCGTACAGGAATTACTGTTGCCATCATTGCTTTTGGTATTATGGCGCTGATTGGTATTATAACAGCCATCCAGGCCATGAATCAAAGTTTGAAGGAAAGCTTTTCTTCCATGGGGGCCAATGCCTTTAATATCAGGTATAAAGAATCGAATATTCATTTCGGTGGCAGGAGAAATGCCAATTTGATAAGAAAAGGAAGAAGAGAAAAAAAATCTAATCTTGATAAATATATCAGGAAAGAAGATGCAGAATATTTTATCAGAACCTTCAATTTTCCGGGTGCTACGGTTAGTGCATACCTGAGAGGGCCGGGTAATGTAGAATGTCAGTATGAAGGATTAAAAACTAATCCGGTAGTTACAGTTTGGGGTGGTGATGAGAATTATCTGCCCGTGAATGGCTTTACAATAGACGAAGGGAGAAACCTTAACAAGCTGGATGTACAAAGCGGTAGAAGCGTATGCATCATAGGTAGTAATGTAGCGGCAAGATTATTCGGTGATCACCCAGAAAAGTGTATTGATAAAATTATCCGTGTAAGTGGAATGCCGTATCGTGTAATTGGTTTGTTGAAAAGCAAAGGTTCAAGTGGGTTGATGCGGCAGGATGATATTGTGATCACCTCTTACAACAGCAGCAGAAGATTACCCAATGGCACTTCTTCTTTTTATATAGGTGTTATGGTGAATAGTGTTACAGAGCTGGATGAAGCTATCGGAGAAGCTACGGCAACCTTCAGAGCTGTAAGAAAACTGGAACCAACGGAGGCTGATAATTTTTATGTAGAGAAGAGTGATAAGTTCGCTGAAATGTTTATTTCTTTTTTAAGTAGCATTACCGGTTCTGCGGGTGCTATTGGTTTAATAACACTGATCGGTGCTGCCATTGGATTAATGAATATTATGTTGGTAGCAGTCAATGAAAGAACCAAAGAAGTGGGTTTGATCAAAGCTATCGGAGGCAAGAGCCGCAATGTTCGTCAGCAGTTCTTGTTTGAAAGTATGATCATCAGTTTGATGGGTGCTATATTCGGTATTATACTTGGGGTACTGGTAGGCAATATTTTCGCCATATTCCTGAAAACAGGGTTTATTGTTCCCTGGGCCTGGGTAATTACGGGAATTGTTATTTGCTCCATTGTTGGATTGGCGGCAGGTATTTATCCTGCCATCAAAGCATCCCGACTAAACCCCATTGCTGCACTCCGGTACGAATAGAATTAATCTTTTTTCAGGAATAACTTCAGTTTATCGTTAATGTAGTAAAGCAGGTCTTCATCCTGGTGATGGCTGCGTAGCCAGTTATAATCGGGCCTGTAGCGTTGCATGAAAAGCAACAGCGAATCAGGAGTTAGTGTTGCGTATTTGGTTATTTCAGCAGGTGAGAATTTATAGTTGATGTATTGCTCTTTCTCCATCTGAGTGAACATGGCAACCATTTCTCTTTTTCTTTTTTCACGTTTATAAAAATGATCGAGGTTGATACCCAGTCCTGCTCCTGAATTAGCCAGTGAGGCAACCGGTTGTGTATGATCTGAAATTGTCCCGAAAAAATCTTTTCTTCTTTGCATACTGTCTAACTGGTAAGCTGAAAATTTTCTGCTGGCATTGATAACAACACCAGGAAGTGTTCTGCTGATCGGATGTAATAAAACAACAGTATGTATTTGGTTTAAGTGGTCTTTGGTGAAACGCAGTGTATCATAAGTATAGCCTGCCGCAGCAATAGAAAGCATGTCGTTATGATTTACCTTAATAATGAATATGCCTTTACTGTCGCTAAGTGTTGTTTGTTTACTGCGAAGGTTGGTGATACTTGCAAAGGCTACAGGTTGTTGCGTAATGCTATCTTTTAGTGATGCTGAAAAAGAAACATTATTTTGAGCTGTTGCAACCAATGAAATAAAAATCAAACAGGATAGTAATAGCGTTTTCATAAAAAAAATTGTATTACAAAGATAGGATCAGGGAAAGCCTTGCAGTAAAAAAAGAAAAGCCCCGCATGAAACATGCAGGGCTTTTTTAATGATAATTAAAACTAATTATTTAGGGTCTAAAGCTTTTTTAATTCTATCGGCACAATCCTGCAGATGGAACTTCGTTGCTTTATCGCCGGCAGCGGCTGCTGCTGCGTTTATTTCAGATTGTAATGATCTCAGATATCCACGAGCAAAAGAAGTTACATCAGTATTCTTTGTATTGGTAAATGAGATAGTAAATCTTGCAGGCAAACCTGTTATCACTGGTGTTGAAGGATTCAGCAAATCAATTAGGTTATCGATATAAGCTTTTTGTAAATTTCTTCTGTATGCATCAATTGGTTTTTTGCTAACCAATTCACTCCATATACCTCTTTTCACATCACCCATCATTTCATCAAGCGTGTATGCATTATCTGCACCAAAACGTTCCGTGCTTAATACGAGTCTATATAATCTTGATGCATCCATAAGGCTGCCCAGTGTTGATGTTTGCGCAGTTTGAACAGCATCATTACTTGTTGGGTAAGAGATTTTATTCAAAATATCTTTATCCAATAACCATGTTGGTGTTTCAAAGAGTTGCTTGTTTAAAAAAGCAACCGCTTCTTTTTGCATGGCTTTTGGCGTTACTTCATATACATCTCCCTTTTGTTCTATACTCTTATAAGTTTGCTGAATACCACCTACGTTTTTAACAACATGACCCATGTAACGGCGGAACTGCATTACAACCTGGTCGTACATAT
>JAGWUV010000048.1 GCA_028875875.1 Bacteroidota bacterium | reverse complement strand
ATTTTGATGTATGCATGTAGAAAGTGATAAATTATGAATGATGAGTGATGAAATAAGTTTTGCGTTTTTTATTTTTTGTGAAGGGCAGAGGAGTCGTACGTTTTATGTTTTACGTTATACGTTGTTGTACATTCTTTTCCATACTACCTATTACTTGTTCACTATTTCATTCTTCACTTACAATGTAGAACATATTACTGGATCGTTTCACCGAAAAGGCACGAAGGGCACAAAGTGGTAAGTGGTAAGTGATACGTTGTAAGTTATACGTTCTTTTCTCTACTCTCTGCTTCCCTCCTTACCTACAACGTAGAACGTACCACGTATTACTCTTTTCCTTACACCGTATCCATAAAGCTTTTCTCTACCTTGTTGAATAATAATAAACCAACGATAACAAAAATAAAGGTTGCTACACAGCTATACAGAAAGGAGTTTACACTAAAAGTACCTGTATTGAAAATAGCATACCGGAAGCCTTCCACTACAGATGATAAGGGGTTGAGTTTAATGAGCCAGGCATAATGGCTACGTGCTGCAATGTAAGACATTGGGTAAGCTACCGGAGTAGCATACATCAGCAGTTGAACACCAAATCCTATCAATACAGTAAAATCGCGATATTTGGTTGTAAGGGAAGAAATGATAATACCCAATCCTAAACCCATAGCAGCCATCACCATTACCAATACCGGTATTAACAGCCAACTGATACCAAAATAAAAATGACCCCTTTTCACAGCAAAGAATACCATCATGGCCAACAACAAAAGGAACTGTATACCCAGCTTAACAATATTGGAGATGACTATAGATAAAGGGATAACCAGACGGGGAAAATATACCTTTCCAAAAATACCTGCATTGGCTACAAAAGTATTGGAAGTACCGGTTAAACAAGCCGAAAAATAGTTCCATATGGTAATACTGCTCATGTAAAACAGAATAGGCTCAATACCATCTGTTGGAATATTCGCAATACTACCGAATACAATCAGGAACATGATAGTAGTTAAAAGCGGCTGTATAATATGCCATACCGGGCCTAATACCGTTTGCTTGTAGGTAGCAATAAAGTCTCGTTTTACAAACAATAATAGCAAGTCCCGGTACCGCCATACCTCCCCCAACTTCAGGTCGAATAGGTGAGCCCGTGGCGAGATCACTTCCGTCCAGTGCTCATGGGAGGATTCTTGTAATGATATATTATTCATGAAAATTGGATGATTGATTGTCTGAACTATGATTTATGGGATGAAAGGATTGACTATGCTGACCTTGCAGGTTTCATCACTCTCTTAAATTGCAGGGATTGACTTCCAAAATTCAATAGTAAACCAATTTCAATCCCATATGCCTCCAAATAATTTATGGCCTGCGCTAGATGAACATCTTCCAGGCCTACCAAAGCTTTTATCTCTACCATTACTTTCCCTTCAACAAAAAAGTCAACCCGTCTGGTTCCTATTGCCGTGCCCTTATAGAAGATTTCCATTTCTTGTTCACGACTGAACGATAATCCTTTGGAGTTCATTTCTAGTGCCAAAGCTCTCTGATAAATTACTTCCTGGAAACCATTCCCTAATTGATTATGCACTTCCATGGCACATCCAATTATTTTACCTGTTAGCTCACTTAAGGGGAATTCCATTTTCATCATCCTGTAAATCTTTACATCATTCCAATCCCGGTTCAGACGATTGACGGTGCATGCTCACCTTTTGTCTGAACTGTGATTAGTGGGATTGATGGATACACTATGATCGTTCTAAAATGTACCACTCACCAATTTTTTTCTCTTCACCACAAAGAACACAAAGGTTTTCACGGAGGTCACAAAGGGATTTAAGTGTAAAGGTTGAGTTGATCATTCATCACTTATCATTCATCACTTATCATTCCTTTCCTATCTTTCTATTTGTGCTTCCTGCCCCACTTACAACGTACAACGTATCACTTATCACTTTTAAGGGCTTTAGCTTGTAAACTTTTTAACTTCCTGCTCCCTTCCTCACTTACAACGTACAACGTACTACTTATAACTTTTAAGCTTTCACTCTCACAACGGTGGACTATCGACGGTTAACGGTAGACATTCATCCCCCCTCCTCCCCACCACCATCATTTTATTCTTTACAGGAACCAATGAAAAGAAGAAACGGGCCATCGGCTCGAGTATTTTCAATAGCCCCTGGTTTGTGGTAATCTTGCGCAGGTAAAAGAGATAAGGGAAACTCATCTCATGAAACTGCTGCAGGGAGGCCATTTCCAGTCCGGCCTGCCCGAATAACGTTTGCATGTCTTTCTTAGAAAAGATCTGTTTGTGACCGAAACGGTGATTGGAATACATCAGGTTCAACAGGCCATTGAACCGGCCGCCGCTGATCCTGCTCATCCATTCCCCGGAACGGTGGTACAGGGCATCGCGGCAGGGTGTATCAATGAACAGGTAACCACCGGGTTGCAGCAATTGAACGGCTGCCTGCACCAGTTCTCGCGGAAAATTCACATGCTCCAGTACATCCCATAACACAATAACCTTAAAAAAGCCCTTGTACTGTTCTTGCCAGTAAGCATCCTGTACAGGAATGCTTTCCACTTGTTGCATTTGAAGGTGTTCCCTGGCATAGAGGAGGTATTGCCTGTCCAGTTCAATTCCATAACAATCAAACCCCTTTTCTCTCATCCGACGCAGGAAGATACCGCCGCCGAAACCCACGTCCAGCAAGGTAGCGCCATCGGGTATATACCGCAATACGGTTTGTTCCTGTAATTGAAAACGGCCTGCATTGCTTTCCAGTTTTTCCCGGATATAGTTCACTGCTTTGGGATCCAACTGCTCAGTTTGCTCCGAATGAGCGGAGATGGGAGCATATTCCTCGTCGAGGTAATCTGTATAGTGAAACCCGCATTGGGAGCACACATATACGTTGGCCCTTTGCAAACGATAGCCGATTGTATTGCCGGGGTGTTGGCAGAGCTTGCAGGTACTGAAATCATATTCCTTCATTCTTTCAGGCATTAGAGTGTGGTGAACAATTGGGGAGTTCAACCATAGGACAGGGCCTGCTATATTACTAAAAATTTCAGTACAATATATAGCTTCGCCACCTCAGTCACAGGCTAAGTTTACAAATAGGGGCAAAAGAAAACAGGCATATACTTTTTACAAGCATATACCTGCAGGAAAGAAATTTATAGTACGAATATCACTTTAGGTTCAAATTTCATAGTAACACAGCTCATTGACCCCGATAATAAGTTACAGAGAATCAAGCTTTTCTTTAATTGATCACCCGGTTAAGGGGTTCGACAAATATAGGGGATTTGGGAAACTGTTATAGCCCCTGCCGAAATAATTAAAGGAAAGAAAATAGAGGCGAGCTTGTAGAAGCAGGAGTTACCAAAAAAGAACTAAGCTCTTCGAAGCTTGCACCTTTAAAAACAGAGAGTAGAGGAAGTATTGTCATGCTGAGCCTATCGAAGCATGAACTTAACAAAGCATATACTCATCGAAAAAAATATTGTCATGCTGAGCTTGTCGAAGCATGAATTCATCTAAAAAGCCCTTTAAAATTATTTCCCTTGCCAACCCACCCTTCGACATGCTCAGGGTGACAAGCCTCTTCCTCAACTTAATTCTGTCATGCTGAGCCTGTCGAAGCATGAATTCTTCTAAAAAGCCCTTTTAAAATCATCCCTTTCCAACCCACCCTTCGACAAGCTCAGGGTGACAAACCTCTTCCTCAACATATTCCCTTTTAAACACAATAAATCTGTTGCGACAAGCAATAGAATAAACCTTGCGAAGCTACAAACCATAAAAGTAATAAGTGGTACGTTCTACGTTGTAAGTGAGGATGGATAAATGTCGACCGTTGATTGTCGATGGTTTACTGAATTAAATTGTATTCCACTTTTTTTCTTGAGTGGCTGTTGCATAACTCTTCTTAATTGAATTTGGGTTATTAGTACCCATTAATTGATTGCTTCTTTTAAACCTTATTGATAATTAAATATTCTGCAATGATTTGATAATAACGCCTGAAAAGTGTTGCTTATAGCGACTAACAACATCCTTTTTATTGCCTTTGTATTCGATATGGTTTGGTTTGTTAGATGCTTCATAAGTTTTTTGATATTATAAGCCACTGCCGCCATTGTTATACATTTATTGGCTTGTATAAGTCCTTTCGTATTAACCCGCTTCATCCCTAAGTAATTAACTAATGTGCCAATAACCGGCTCAACTGTACTTTGTCTTTGTCGCATTATCCGCTTTGCCTGAGAGCTTTGCATTCGTTGATGCATTCTTTGATAACAGTTTTTTTCAACTGTTTCTCTTATAATACTCTCACGCTTCTCATATACAGGACATGTAAAACTTAATTGACAGCTATTGCATATCTTTCTGCTGAGTTTATATTCTTTGTTATAAACTCCTGGTAATGTTTGATAGGTCCCTTTATAAACCAGCTTTTCATTATTAGGACAGTTATAATAATCTCCTTCAGCGTAATATGTGAATCCAGGTCTTTCATAAATAAATTGACCTCTGCTTGGTATATAACCTGTAATATCTCTTCTTTCCAGTGCTTTTAATGCTTCTGCGCAACTAAATCCCTTATCCGCAACAACCTCTTCAACTTTCAGACCGTTTTCCTCCATATTTTCTATTATGCTACCTAACATCTCTGCTAAGCATTTGCCATCCTTTTTATCCGCACTAAATGCCTGTATATGTGTGATCACATGAGAGGATGTATCCACACTCACCTCTCCAAGATAATTTAATGCTGTTGCTTTACCTGGCTTAACAGACATCTTTGCATCAGGGTCTGATGGGCTATAATGTGTTTTGTTACCAGGATTCTTTTTAGGTTTGAGTCCATTACTATCCTTGGAATTATTGATATCCATATTCACTACTGTTGCTTTCTCCTCTACATTAGCTTCTAGTTCATTTCCATAAGCCTCTGCATCTTTCATTATCTCTCTTTTCACCATACTATCCAACGATGCATTAGCTTTAACAAACACTCCATCAACTGCCTGTCTTCTACCTGCTACCATCCCTTTGTCTATACATTGTTTTAGTACTATCTTAAAAAGAGAAGTAAAAATCTCCTGTCCATATAATTGCCTTGTACGGCTTAAAGTACTATGCCATGGAAGTTCTTCTTCAAGATCATAACCAATGAAGTACAAAATATCCATTCGCATCTTAGATATACTTATAATTCTTCTATCACTGTTGATATTCTCCAGATAACCTACTAACATCAACTTCATGAAAACCACAGGATCAATACTTTTTTGACCTTCTTTACCGTAATATTTTGAGGTCATTTTATACAGGAAATTGAAATCCATACTTTCTTTTAACCTGCGATAAAAGTTATCCTCAGGTATATATTCTGAAAGCTGAAAGTTGATAAATAATTTCTCTTGATATTGTTTTTTCCCTTGCATCCTCTAATGTAATACAACAATCTCTAGTTCTAATTCCCTTTACACAAGTTGTGCAACAGCCACTTGACAAAAAAAGTGGAGCAAAAAAGTCAAGAACGAATGATATACAGCACATTCGTTCATACAGCGCTACTCAGCATCAGTACTACTGTGACTTCTGCATTAGAATCGCTATTGTACTGGCTTCATCATTTAATGACGATAACTAGTACATAAAGCTCACCATAAAGGCCCTATAGCCGTTCACCACAGTAGCACTGCAGCTTAATCAGGGAACCCGCCCCGCCAAAGGGCAGTTTCTTTGGCGGGTGGCCTTTTTTCGTTCTTTTTTGGCCAAGCAAAAAAGAACAGAAGAATCATATACTTGAATTGTTGCTTCTCTTCTTTCAAGAGAAAAGAAGAGGATATGTCTGCACTATGATGCATCGGATGTACTGATAAACTAAGATTAGCACCTACCCATAAAGGCTCAACGTTCTTCTAGGCTATAAGCTTCGCTATGGGTGGTTTCCCTTATCCTGTAACTTAGCGCCCAAGCGGTAAAACCAACCCCTACAGCCACTGATCAAACTTCTTAATAAACCAGTTCTTCACCAACTGCGTGAGTATACAATAGCTGCCCAGGATCGCGATCAGGAATGGGAAATAATGCATGGGCAATGGCTCTAGTTTTAAAGCTGCCGCAAATGGTGAAAAAGGAATGAAGATGCCTACCGCCATGATCAGTGTAGTGAGCGCCAGTACCGGCGCCGTGGCCCAGCTCTGAATGAACGGTATTTTCTTGGTGCGTATCATATGCACGATCAATGTTTGCGATAATAACCCTTCTATAAACCAGCCACTCTGGAAGAGGCTCTGCTGTGCCGGAGTATTGGCTTTGAACACATAAAGCATCAAAAAGAAGGTAGCATAATCGAAAATGGAACTGATAGGACCAATGAATATCATAAACCTTGTAATACCTCCTGCACTCCATTTCTTCGGCGCATCGAGGTATTCCCTGTCCATACGGTCCCAGGGAATAGAGATCTGTGATATATCGTACAAGAGGTTCTGTACCAGCAACTGCACCGGCAGCATGGGCAGGAAGGGCAGAAAGGCACTGGCCCCCAGCATACTGAACATATTACCGAAGTTACTGCTGGCCGTCATCTTAATATACTTGATGATATTGCCGAAGGTCCTGCGGCCATAGATCACCCCTTTGCGCAGTACCATCAGGTCTTTTTCCAATAGAATGATATCAGCACTTTCCTTCGCAATATCTGTAGCCGTATCTACCGAAATACCTACATCAGCATCCCGTAAAGCGCCTGCATCATTAATACCATCCCCCATAAAACCAACGGTATGGCCTTTGGCCTGCAATACTTTTACCACCCGGCTTTTCTGTTCCGGGCTCAGCTTGGCAAAAATGCTTACCTGGTCTATTTTCCGTGTCAGTTCTTCATCACTCATCAGGTTTAATTCCGTACCGAGGATGATATCATTCACAGGGATACCCACATCCCTGCATATTTTCTTGGTTACAACAGCATTATCTCCGGTGAGTACTTTGAGTTGTACACCCAGCTTATGCAGTGCTTCAATAGAGGGTTGGGCAGAGGGTTTGGCAGGATCGAGAAAACCGATAAAGCCTGTTAATACCATGTCCCGTTCATCGGCCACGGAATAGGTCAAGGCACGGTTATCAAATTCCTTGATAGCCACCAACAATACCCTTAAGCCTTCTTTATTCAATCGTTTGGATGTATTAAGGATGATGTTCCGCATGTTCTCATCCATGGGTATTACCTTATCATTCTCAATATGCAATTCCCTGTCTTCTCCCGGATCGAATGCATGCGAACAGAGGTTCAGCATCTCTTCCACCGCCCCTTTACAAATTAGCAGGTGCTTACCGTTTCTTTGCTTAAGTATTACCGACATACGCCTGCGCTGGAAATCGAAGGGTATCTCATCCACTTTTAAAAAGTGTTCCTCTACTTTCAGGTAATCATGTAATTCGGCATGTTCCAGTACTGCTACATCCAGCAGGTTCTTTAGTCCTGTTTGATGGAAGCTGTTGAGGTAGGCCCATTTCAGTACTTCATCATCATCATCACCATATACATTCAAATGCCTTTCCAGTACAATTTTATCCATGGTAAGTGTACCTGTTTTATCGGTACAAAGAATATCCATGGCCCCGATGTTCTGGATGGCATTCAGTCTTTTTACGATTACCTTTCGCTTGCTCATGTTCACCGCCCCTTTGGCCAGGTTGGCCGTAACGATCATGGGCAGCATTTCAGGCGTAAGGCCTACTGCTACGGCGATAGCAAAGAGTAAGGCCTCTATCCAATCATGTTTTACAAACCCGTTAATCAGGAAAATAAGTGGTACCATTACCAGCATAAAGCGGATAAGCAACCAGCTTACGCTGTTTACACCCTTATCGAAACTTGTTTCGGCACGTTTACCGGTTAATGTTTTACTGATAGAACCGAAATAGGTATCGGCACCGGTGGTAATGATCGCTACTGTAGCAGAACCACTCACCACGTTGGTACCCATGAAACAGATATTGTCCAGATCGAGTATCAGTTTTTCTTCCGCATCGGGAATAGAAAATTCACGCTTCTCTACAGGTAACGCTTCACCGGTAAGCATAGCCTGGCTCACAAAGAGGTCTTTCGATTGGATGATCCTGCAATCGGCGGGGATCATGTCACCGGCGGAAAGGAATACTATATCACCGGGAACGATCTCTTTAATATCTATCTCTTTCTTTCCTTCCCCTTCTCGTAATACCAGGGCCGTTGTCTTCACCATGCCTTTTAGTTTTTCCGCAGCTTTATTGCTCCTGAACTCCTGCAAAAAGCGAATGAAGGAACTGAGGAAGACCATGATCGACACTACGATCACCGTTTTATAATCCCTGTCGGCAGGAGCCGCCAATACCACATCAGTGATGAGTGAGATAATGGCAATGATGATGAGTACACCGATAAAGGGATTGAGAAAAGCCTGTAGAAACTGAACATACCAGGCGGGTGCTTTTTCGTGAGCAATTTCATTATGCCCCACCGTTCTTCTTTTTTCTTCCACTTCTTCTTCCTGCAAGCCTGTTTCACGGGCTTCCAGTATGTTTAGAAAAGCCGCTTTTTCTATAGCCGCGATGGCCCGTAAACGTTTGATAACAGCGCTGTCCAATCCGCCCATAGTGGTTTCACCGCTAAAGGGTAAATGGTCTTTGATTCTTTTGGCTGTTGCTTTCAGTAGGGTTGTGCTTGTCACTCTTTCTCTTTTTTAAATGCCTTAACAGATCCCCATCCTATAATCACCAATAAGGTGAAGGAGAGTGTTTTCAGAACCGTTGATCCCGAACTATGTGCCCAATGCTGGTCGCCCATGTGCATCATCACATCGATGATAATGGTGGAGATCAGGATAATGGCTCCAATCAATAACCAGGGATTTTTCTTTTTCATGTACCGGGTTTTAAAGGCTAACCATACCTGCCGTAGCAGTAGGTTAATTACCACAAAGCTAACAGGCCTTGCTAAGGCTTTGGTTAGAGCTGATATAGAAAATTATTAGAAAAAAATTAGAGAAAGCGCAGTTGATAGGAAGTGATGAATGATTGGAGGATGGATGTCTGTCACTTATTATCGATAACCGACCGGGGTGAAGCGTGGAAGCTTAAAAGTTATAAATGGTACGTTCTACGTTATAGTGTTTTTGTTAATTGTCTGAACTTTGATTGAAATGATGTAAAGGATGGGTATGATAAAAAATGCCAGATGGTAAATGATTAAATCAACTTTCAAACTTAAACGCTTTTGTGTTCTCCGTGTAAATCTTTGTGTTCTTTGTGGTTAAAAAAATAGGCCACAAAAGCAGTAAGGCAGGAAGCAGCACTAAGGAGTTATAAGTTCTATGTTTTAAGTTATAAGAAGAGGCACTAAGGCACAGAGGCAAATAGACAAGAAAATGAGGGCACGAAGCATAACAGTTTTTATTCCACCTTTTTTCTTGACAAAAAAGTAGAGCAAAAAGTCAAGAACGAATGATATACAGCCCATTCGTTCATACAGCATTGTTCAGCATGAGTACTACTGTGACTTCAGCATTAGAATGCAATTGTACAAGTTTTACAAACAATGAAAATAACTATAACTGAATAATCCTGATCAAGGCCCTGCAGTACTTCACCACAGTAGCAGAGAAGCTTAATCAGGGAACCCTTCCCGCCAAAGAAACTACCCTTTGGTGGGTGGACTTTTTTCGTTCTTTTTTGGCCAAACAAAAAAGAACAGAAGAATAGTATCCTTTATGCTGTAGCCTTAATTTTTGCATCCTTTCTTTCGAGTGAAAAGAAGAGAAAAAGTCTGAACTAGGATGAAACAGATGAAGGGATGAACTAATGATAAATACTTCCCCATCAAGGCCCTACCGCCCTTCACCACAGTAGCATTGCAGCTTAATCAGGGAACCCTTCCCGCCAAAGGGCAGTTTCTTTGGCGGGTGGCTTTTTTTCGTTCTTTTTTGGCCAAGCAAAAAAGAACAGAAGTACAAGCCTTTGTGCTGTAGCCTTAATTTTTGCTTCCTTTCTTTCAAGAGATAAGAAGAGAAAAAGTCTGAACTAGGATGAAACAGATGAAGGGATGAACTATAATTAATACTTCCTTATCAAGGCCCTACCGCCCTTCACCACAGTAGAACTCCAGCCTAATCAGGGAACCCTTCCCGCCATAAGGCAGTTTTTTTGGCGGGTGGCCTTTTTTCGTTCTTTTTTGGCCACACAAAAAAGAACAGAAGTATAAGCATTTATGCTGTAGCCTTGAATGGTTGCTTCTTTTCTTTCAAGAGAAAAGAAGAGAAAAAGTCTGAACTAGGATGAAACAGATGAAGGGATGAACTAATGATTAATACTTCCCAATCAAGGCCCCACAGCCCTTCACCACAGTAGCACTCCAGCTTAATCAGGGAACTCTCCCCGCCAAAGGGCAGTTTCTTTGGCGGGTGGACTTTTTTCGTTCTTTTTTGGCCAAACAAAAAAGAACAGAAGTATAAGCCTTTATGCTGTAGCCTTGAATGGTTGCTTCATTCCTTTCAAAAGAAAAGAAGAGATACCCTAACTACACATGCCTCATACGCAGTATAAAAACAGAACCTTTGTCTTGCTCCGTTTGTACTTCCAGTGTTCCGTGGTGCAGTTGTATGATCTTTTGGGTGAGTGAAAGACCAATACCATTTCCATCTGCAAACTGCTTATTCTCCCCACGGTAGAACGGTTCAAAAATATGCGGCAGGTCTTTCGCAGCAATACCTTTACCGGTATCAGCAAAGCTAACCACCACATCAGGATGTTCATGGGTGATCTGTACCCTGCAACTTTGATCGGAAGAGAACTTACAGGCATTCTCCATCAGGTTCAGGAACGCTACTTTCAACAGGTACTCATTGCCACTTACAGAAATATAATCATCATCTTCTGCTACCTCATCTGTAAAGCTGATATGAATTTTATAATGCCCATTCACATGCAATACCTGTTGCCGTGCATCCATCAACACTTCATCGAGTCTTGTTTCTTTAAAAGCAATTTCAGACTGGTCGTAACTGGCTTTCGCAAAGTCGAGTAAACCACTCGAAAGCCTGGCTAGTTTCTTGGCATCGGATAATGCCCTTTGGATCACTTCCCTGTAGTGTTCAACCGATCTTTCTCTTGAAAGTGCCAGCTCCAGTTCGGAGATGATGGCAGACAAAGGGGTTCTCAATTCATGGGAGATATTGGATACAAATTGTTTTTGCGCATCAAAGGAATTCTCCAGCCTGTTCAGCATTTCATTGAAAGTAATGGCCAGCGCAGCAATCTCATCTTTCCTGTTACCTTCTTCTACCCTTGAATCAAGATTGGAAGCCGTGATCTTCTTTACCTTATCTACCAGGGCCTGCACGGGCTTTAGTGATTGCTTGGCAAAGAATTCACCCGCCAGAAAGATCACGATGATGCTAACCAGCAAAGCAATGATGAGCGTATTGCGGAGCGTGGCCAGCTTGGCCAGCCCATATTCATCATGTGCCGCTGCCGTAACCACGTATGCATGGTGATTGTATACATATTCAAAACCAATGGCCTGCAGTTTTCCCACATAAAAATGAATCTCTTTATGAGTTAGAATACTATCGATCATACCCTTGGTTTCCTTGATCTTATCAATGTCAACCGCATCGTGGTACAATAGATGAAAAGCAGAATCATACACGGCTACTTCTTCCTGGAACAGCGTATTGGGTGCTTTTTTATAAATGAGTTGCAGGATATTGGGAGGCAACTTGGTATCAAACAAAAGATCGGCTTTGGTAGAAGCCTGTTGTTTCAATCGCTTGAAATATTCTTCTTCCCTGGTTTGCGCAGAACTGAAATAGATGATGAAAGAGAAAATAAGCAATAGCGCCGCTGCAAGCACCGTAAACAAAAGAGTTAGCCTGGTTTTGATTTGCATAAACGTTACTATTGTTTAAAAATGAAACCCATGCCCGACTTTGTATGTATGAGCTTGGTTTCAAAATCTTTATCGATCTTTTTCCGCAGGTAATTGATGTACACATCGATAAAGTTGGTACCGGTATCAAAAGTAGTTTCCCACACTTTTTCAGCGATCTCCGTTCTGCTTAATACACGCTCCGGGTTTTGCATCATATATTCCAGCAGCTTCAGTTCTTTGGGTGTAAGTGCTATTTCCCTGTTATTGCGTTTAACGATTCTCGTGTGCAGGTTATATTCCAGGTCGGCATACTTCAATACAAAGCCCTGTATATGTGTTTTATTATCATTACGTTTTAACAATGCCCGTATACGTACCTGCAGTTCCCGAAGATCAAAAGGCTTTACAAGGTAATCATCGGCACCTGCATCAAAACCTTCTACTTTGTCATCTGTAGTACCTAATGCAGTTAGCATGATAATGGGTATATCGGGGTTGATACTCCTGATCTGTTTACACAATTCAAGGCCGTTTAATTGCGGAAGGATAATATCGGTAATGATCAGGTCGTACCGGTTTTGTGTAGCCAGCTTTTTTCCCATGATGCCATCAAAGGCTACGGTAACAGTGAAGAGCTGTTCTTCCAAACTTCTTCTGATCAGCTCGGCAATGCGCTGATCATCTTCAATTAAAAGTATTGTAGCCATAAATGATGAGCTAAAGTTATAAAAGCCCTTGCTTTTTTAAAATAGTTTATAGTCACCGGCGATGTAAGGATTGGATAGTGAGCGTAGATGTTGAATGTTAGATGCCCGATGTAGGGCGTTTCTGGAATTGAGTAGTTATAAATGAAAGGCCAATTCCCTAAATACAATGAGGATACAGATCATTAGCAGGGATGGAATACACATACATAAAAAGGGTTGACTGCTTTACTACAGTCAACCCGCACATGAAGGCAATCGTTATCAGGAAGCCGGATGAAGCAGGCAGGCATTGACAACATTTATCACCTGTTGCTTTCCACTCCCTCTTTTATTGAATCCTCGTTAAAGGCAGATACGTTTTCGGAGCGATGAGCAGCGGCACTCTTTCTACCAGTGTGGAAGCACTATCCAGTCCAAATGCTTTCTGGTCGCTTTGTGCCATGTGCTTGATGGTGAAATAAGAATCCATGATAAACCCTTCTTTTAATGACAATTCATTTTCTACCGACAAGAAAGTTTCTATGATCACATAGGTAATATCGGTATGGAAATCCTGCTGGTCGAGGCTTTCATATTTATCCACTTTGATCAGTTCATGTGAACGGTTCAGTTCCTGTATCACCATCTTAAACAGCAGGTTGATACGTGGCTGAATTCTGAAGCCAAGTTTAAAGTCTATCCGTATCACTTTATCATCTATCAGTTCCTTCACCGAATACTCCATGTTATAAGGGTTATCAGCCCTGTCGATATGTATGAACCAGTACACATCTGCCCTTTTCGGTTTGCGGTTGATAATGGAATCGATGATACGTTTTTCAATATCGCTATCGCTATCCGCCTTGGTTAAATACACCAGGTGGGTAGCATACTTGGGCACATCCTTATCATTGCTGAGGCTTTGCAGAGCAGGCAAATAGTCTTTTATGCGAACAAATTGCAGGTAGCGGTTGGTGATCTTACGGGCACGGTACCAAACGATCATTACAAACATCAATCCTGCTTCAAAGAACAGGAACATCCAGCGTTGCTTGATCTTAGCAACATTGGTTACGAAGAAAGCACTTTCTACGGTTAAGAAAACAGCCATGATCAATAAAATGAGGAGTATGTTCCACTTCTTTACCCGTTTCATATATACATACATGAGGCTGGTGGTCATCAGCATGGCAATAACAATGGAAAAGCCGTAAGCCGCTTCCATGGTGGAACTTTCTTTAAAGTAGAGCATCATGCCCACACAACCGATCCATAAAATCCAGTTGAGGCTGGGAATATAAATCTGCCCCTTTACATCCGTAGGAAATTTGATGGTTACCCTTGGCCAGAAATTCATACTGATGGCTTCACTGATCAATGTAAAAGAACCACTGATCAATGCCTGGCTGGCAATAATGGTAGCAAGGGTGGCGATGATGATACCAATGAGTAAGAACCAATGTGGCATCAATTCATAAAAAGGGTTCAATCCTTCCAAATGTGTTTGGCCGCAGGATAACAGCCATGCACCTTGTCCTAAATAGTTAATAACGAGGGCTGTTTTTACGAAGATCCAGCTTACCTGTATATTTTTCCTGCCGCAATGTCCGAGATCACTGTATAAAGCCTCGGCTCCTGTTGTGCAAAGGAACACCGCTCCCAGTAGCCAGAAACCATGCGGGTATTCTACCAGTAACTTTATAGCATAATAGGGGTTGATGGCTTTGATGATGGAAGACATTTGCAGTATTTGGTGCATCCCAAGTACAAGTATCATGGTAAACCATACCAGCATGATAGGACCAAAAGCAAAGCCCACTACCTTGGTTCCAAAACGCTGAAAGAAGAATAAAAGGGAGATAATACCTACCACAATACCAATGGTTAGCCCATTACCCGGAACAATAATTTTTTCAAGACCGGGTACGCCATTTAATCCTTCTACCGCAGAAGCAACAGAAATAGGTGGTGTGATGATCCCGTCTGCGAGCAAGGTGGCAGCACCGATAATGGCAGGTACATATAGCCATTTGGCATAGCGCCTTACGAGAGCAAAAAGGGAGAATATACCGCCTTCACCGCGGTTATCGGCCCTGAGGGTGAGGAATACGTATTTGAAAGTGGTTTGCAAGGTAAGCGTCCAGATAATACAGGAAAGCCCGCCATACACTAATTCTTCTGAAATGGGACGGTCTCCCACAATTGAACGTAATACATAAAGCGGCGATGTTCCGATATCGCCATAAATAATTCCTAAGGTTACTAATAACCCCGCCACGGTTAATTTACTAAGGTGGCTTCCGGCATGCTGACTTGCCATTGTTGTGATGTTTAGATGTTAGTTTTGATGAATGAATGCTTCTTTGAGGTAAGGTGTTAGGTAAGCAAGATTCATCATCGTGTAATAGCAGCGCTAACCATATGCTGGAGGGGAGCTGTCGAGATGCAGGGACATACAATCGCAAAACAAAGTTGCGAAGGCTGGGTGGTTGCTCATGTTTGCAATTAAAGGGTGCAAATGTATATGCAGTTAATACATACTCTCCGCAGCAGGTAACCAGCTTAAGCACAATTTAATTACTAATAAACGTTAGTGGGTATGGCGATAGAAGTGATTTGTTTGATAGCTGATTCGCCGGTTTCACTGTACATATAACAACAGTTCAACCTGTACCATACTGCTATTGGCCGATTCATGCAAACACTCCTCACACCAACTTATCAGTTCTGCTCCCCCTTTGTTATTTTTGCTGCATGCAATTACCTTCTTCTCTCCTGGAAAATGCAGTGGCCGAATTTGCCAAACTACCCGGTGTTGGGAAAAAAACAGCACTGCGGCTGGTATTGCACTTACTGAAGCAGGATGTGGCCGAAGTGCAGCATTTTGGAGAAACCATCGCTAAAATGAGAAGGGATATCAAGTTCTGCCAACGGTGCCATAATGTGAGTGATGGAGATATTTGCAGTATTTGCGCCAACAGTATGCGTAACCGCCAGCTGATTTGCGTAGTGGAAAATATCCGCGATGTAATTGCTATTGAAAGCACGCAGCAGTTCAATGGCACTTATCATGTTTTAGGCGGAATTATTTCACCGCTGGATGGTATTGGTCCCGACCAGCTTACCATCGAATCACTGGTACAGCGTATTGAAAAGGAAAGCATTGAAGAGATCATCTTCGCACTCAGTCCGAATATCCAGGGTGATACCACCATCTATTATATCCAAAAGAAGATCCATCACCTGCCCTGTAAGGTTACCACTATTGCACGTGGTATTGCTTTTGGCGGTGAACTGGAGTATGCCGATGAAATGACGCTGGCCCGCAGCCTGGCCAACCGTTTACCGGTGCAGCAATATGTTAAAGGATAATTATTTTCTTTTCTCAAAAATAAATGTACGTACACGTATATTATCTTTGCATTATCAATAAACCGATCGTATGAAAAAGGTATGGAAGATAGTTGTAGCCGTTGCCATAGTAAGCGTTATTGCCGGCGGTAGTTTTGCCTGGTATGTGTTTAACAAACCCCACAGGGATGTTAGCCGGGAAAAAGGATTGGAACTTACCGCACAAAAGATCTATGATGAGTTTAAAGCGAATGAAGAAGCGGCCAACAAGAAGTATCTTGATAAAGCCATTCAGCTTACCGGTGAGGTGGCAACCGTATCTACCAACCAGGATGGAAATGTGGTGGCTGATTTCAAAACCAATGACTCTTTATTTGTGATCAACTGTACCTTCAAAACCAATCCCGGTGCTATTAAACCCGGCGACCGTATTACCTTCAAAGGCATTTGTACAGGCTATATCCCCGATGCCAATGTAGTGATCAACGAAGGCGTTCTTGTTAAATAATGAAAGATAAATCTTACACCATGAAGTATTTTGTAACTATACTGCTGAGTATGGCAGTGTGCACCGTACAGGCTCAGAAAGCATTCATCACCCGCAATGCTAAGATCACTTTTGTTGCTCCGAAAGATGATGATGTTAAAGCAACTAACAATGAAGTAACCAGCCGCCTTACCGATAACGGCCAGTTGATGTTCAGCCTGCTGATCAAAAGCTTCCGCTTCGAATATGCGGAAATGCAGGAACACTTCAACAATAAATACCTGGAGAGCAACAAGTTCCCCAGGGCCGATTTCAAAGGCTTAGTCCTGAATATCAAGGATGTTAACTTTACTAAAAACGGAAAATATAAAGCCACTGTAAAGGGCAGTTTAACCATGCATGGTGTAACCAAAGAGCTGAATACCATCGGCACCATCGAAGTTACCAATGGTAAACCCACTGCTGTTGCGAGTTTCATCATCGTACTGAAAGACTTTAACATCGATGCTGCCAGCGTAACCGATAAAGCCAGCATCACCGTAACAGCACAATACCAATAAACAACCTCTTTGATAAAACTGGATAGCCGGCTTGATATTAAGCCGGCTATTTATTTATATTTGCAGCTCGTTCAGGCGGATTTGTTTATTGTTCGGCCCACAGAACTAATAAACGTTTGGCAGTAACTATCTTAAATTCTACTCTCACAACGTTTATAACGTTCTTCATTACTTTTTCACAATTGTATTTACTCGCTGAATAATAGCCTATAACGCCTTAACGCAAAATATAAGTTTACCATGCGTACAATTCAGGAACGTTTACAGGAAAGTATTTTGGTGATTGATGGTGCTATGGGTACCATGATTCAACGCCATAAGCTAACTGAAGCAGATTACCGCGGAGAGCGGTTTAAAGACTGGCATTGTGATGTAAAAGGCAATAACGACCTGCTGAGCATTACACAACCGGAGATCATCATCGGCATACACAAGCAATACCTTGAAGCCGGTGCTGATATTATAGAAACCAATACGTTCAGCAGTACGGTGATTGCTCAGGCTGATTATGAAATGCAATCCCTCGCCTACGAATTAAATGTGGCGGCTGCACAATGTGCCCGTAAAGCCATAGAAGAATACATGGCCAAAGACCCCTCCAGGCCCAGGTATGTGGCCGGCGCTATTGGTCCGTTGAACAAAACACTCAGCTTATCCCCCGATGTAAATAACCCCGGCTACCGTGCGGTTACTTTTGATGAGGTAGTAGCGGCCTATTATGAACAGGTTAAAGGACTGGTGGATGGTGGTGTAGATTTACTATTGATCGAAACCATCTTTGATACGCTAAATGCAAAGGCGGCCATTTTTGCGATCAAAAGGTATTTCAGAGACCATCACCAACCTGAATTACCCATTATGATCAGCGGTACCATTACCGATGCCAGTGGCAGAACCTTAAGCGGCCAAACCCTGGAGGCTTTTTATACATCTGTGGCACATGCTAGGCCTTTGAGTGTTGGACTGAACTGTGCATTGGGTGCAGCAGAGATGCGTCCGCATATTGAAGAGTTATCACAGATAGCGTCTTGTTTCACATCGGCCTACCCGAATGCCGGCTTACCTAATGCAATGGGTGAATATGATGAGCAGCCGCATGAAACAGCGCATTTTATAGAAGAATGGGCGAAAGAAGGATTTGTAAATATTGTGGGCGGTTGTTGTGGTACCACACCAGATCATATCAAACATATTGCTGACCACGTTCGAAGCATAAAGCCCAGGCCGTTACCTGTAGTGGAAGAAACCCTATAAATTAACCACAAAGCTCACAAAGGATTCGCTAAGCACACAAGGAATGACTGAAAATGAGTTAGCAAATATTGTTTTCAACCAAGGACTTAAATTACACAAAGCCCTTGGCCCGGGCCTTCTCGAAAGTGCTTATGAGGAATGTCTTTTTTACGAGCTGATCAATGCAGGCATACAAGTGGAAAGGCAAAAGCCATTGCCTCTGGTATACGAAAATGTGAAGCTTGAGATTGGTTACAGGGTTGATTTTTTGATAGAGAAAAAACTCATTGTTGAAATAAAATCTGTTGACTCTTTAAATGATATACATCTTGCGCAGGTATTAACTTATCTTAGACTTTCCCATTGCAAATTGGGATTACTTATCAATTTTAACACACTGCTATTCAAAGATGGGGTAAAAAGAGTCATCAACGGTTCATTGTGAACTTTGTGTAAAAGCTTTGAGCCCTTTGTGGTTCAAGGCCTGAAAGAAAATTATATGGAAAGAACGACTATCAAACCGTATTTACGTTTATCAGGGTTAGAGCCATTGGTAATTCGCCC
>JAGWUV010000025.1 GCA_028875875.1 Bacteroidota bacterium | reverse complement strand
GACCGCCCTTCATCCGGAGCAGTACCTCCCCTTCCATGTCGCGGCGGCTATAGGCAGAAACATTGCCCAGTCCACCGGTAAAACCGAATTGTTTGTTGAGTCTTGCCATAATCATACTGTTTTTTAAGATGATACAATTAGCAAAGCCGGGGTTGAACGCAGTTTAAAATTAATACATTTTTAATACAAACCAAATGTAAGCTATATATAAGCCATACCTTTAAAGAGTTGGGATATATATGGGACATATATGGCTTGTATATGGGATATATATGCGTTATTCAGGGTTTTGGATCGAAGAAAACAGCTAGGAAGAGACAGACAGATATTTTCCATCCCGCCATACCCTTGCAGAAACAAAGAATTGAGTGAGTTTACAATCGTAGCCATTATCATAAGAGCAACGAATTGCTAATGGCAGAAAACAAACAGCTTTCTCCACGCTTTTATTGATTGTTATTGTACTTTGCGAGGAAATTAATTCCTGACGAAAAAAGCATGAAGTACTACATCATTTCCGGTGAAGCCAGTGGCGATCTGCATGGCAGCAACCTTATTAAACAACTAAGGTTATTAGACCCTCATGCTTCTATGCGTTGCTGGGGCGGCGACCTGATGCAGGCTGCCGGAGCCACGCTGGTAAAGCATTACCGCGATCTTGCCTTCATGGGTTTTGCCGAAGTGGTGAAAAACCTTCCCACCATTTTACGGAACATCAAGTTTTGTAAACAGGATATTGCTTCTTTTCAACCCGATGTTCTCATCCTGATCGATTACCCGGGTTTTAACCTTCGCATTGCTGAATGGGCCAAACAACAAGGTTTAAAGGTGGTGTACTATATCTCTCCGCAGGTATGGGCATGGAAGGAAAACCGGGTGAAGAAAATGAAGACCTGCATTGATAAAATGCTGGTGATACTACCTTTTGAAAAAGACTATTTCCACACCCAATGGAACTGGGAAGTAGAATATGTGGGGCACCCTCTGGTAGAAGTGATCGACGCCAAAAAAGCAACACCTGTAGTTCCGCTCAATACAACAAAGCCTATCATTGCCTTATTACCCGGCAGCCGCAAACAGGAGATCAGCAAAAAATTACCCGTGATGTTACAGGTTAGCACTGCATTTCCCGGCTACCAGTTTGTAGTGGCTAAAGCACCCGGGCAGGAGGATAGTTTTTACGAACCTTTCCTGGCGCCTTACAACAATGTGAGTAGTGTTCGTAACGATACCTATAATTTACTGATGCAAAGCAAAGCGGCATTGGTAACCAGTGGCACCGCCACATTAGAAACGGCCTTGTTTGCCGTGCCTGAAGTGGTCTGTTACAAGAGCAGCAATATCAGCTACCAGATTGCCAAACGACTGATCAAGATCAAATACATTTCTTTGGTGAACCTCATCATGGATAAACTGGTAGTGAAGGAACTGATACAGGATGAGATGAATGTAAGCAACTTAACAAATGAACTAACCGCATTATTGACCAACGATACACGCAAGCAACAACTACAGAAAGAGTATACAGCATTGAAAGATTTACTGTCACAAGGAGGAAACGCATCTGCAAAAGCCGCTGCCAGTATTTATGAGATGATAAAAGGCTGAGAGCGGAAAGCAAAGGGCTAAATGCAGAAGAGCTTAGCAAAAAAAGCTAAGAGCAGAGTAAGTACAGTAGGTCAGTATCATCAAACAAAATCGGCCTTCAACATTCAATGAAATTCGCAATCCGTAATTCCCCTCTCACTTCCTTATCCAAGGTAAAATCACCAATTTAAACAGCATCAATACCAGTGCTACCAGGAACATGAAAATCGAGATCCTGTTCATCCCATGCATGTATTTCATCCATGGTGTTCTTGTTTCATTGGGATCTCTTTTTTTGATGTAGAGATATTCTGCTATCTGACGTAGGATTCCCATATTTGTTTTTGCTTTATAACAATCTAATTAGGGATTGGTTGATTATAATTCCGGCATCCATTGTTGTAAATGATCGGTTATTTGTTTGGTTTCAATGATAAAACCATCATGCCCGTAAGCCGAATCTATCTCTATTAGTTGTGCATTGGGCATATGTGCTGCCATAAAACGCTGTTCATCCAACGGACATAAGATATCGCTCCTGATACCAATTACCAATGTTTTCTGCGTGATAGATTGCAATGCTTTAATTAAATCACCGCCCCGTTTTCTTCCTAAATGGTGACTATCCATAGCTTTTGTCAATAGCCAGTAACTGTAGGCATTGAAGCGTTTCACCAATTTATCTCCCTGGTAAATGAGATAAGAAGAAGCTCTGAAATCATCGATCTTCTCAGGGTCCGGATCAGTTTGTTTATCCTGGAAGATGGCATAGTTGCGATAGGTCAAAATACCAATAGCTCTCGCTGCTTTCAATCCCCTGGAACCCGCATCAGGCCTGTGATCCCGCCAGGTAGCATCGGCTTCAATAGCTAATCTCTGCGCAGTATGTACCGAAACACCCCAGGCACTTTCAGATGGTGATGTAGCAATAAGGAAAAGGTTTTCGATTCTTTCTTTTTCCATGATGCTCCATTCCAATGCCTGGTAACCGCCCATGCTTCCCCCCATCAGCAAATGAATCTTCTCAATGCCCAAATGTTCCCGCAGCAAAATATGGGCATTCACCATATCACGAATGGTAATGGAAGGGAAATCGGAATAGTAAGGCTGCTTCGTTGCAGGATTGGTATGCAAAGGGCCTGTAGAGCCATAACATGAACCTAAGATATTGGCCCCCACAATAAAATGTTTTGCAGGATCGATCACACATCCCTCACCTACCACCCCTTTCCACCAATCAGCCGGATCGGCATTAGCGGTTAAGGCATGGCAAACCCATATCACGTTGCTTTTATTGGCATTGAGCGTACCATAGGTTTGATAAGCCACCGTAATTCCTTTTAATACCCTGCCATTTTCAAGAACAAAATCACCTGTATATTCAAAAACGCTCATGAGATCATTTCGTATTTCGGCAGCAAAATAAGGGCATGCATCAATTACATTTGCATAAATCTTTGAGAAATGATCAAAATTGAAGTCAACAGGGTAGATAATGCGTATGCTTTTGAAGGCATCGACATTAACGGGCATACCGCCAGAATGGATGGTGCCGTTGAAATTGGAGGCAATAACTCCGGTGTTCGCCCCATGCAATTGTTATTGATGAGTTTGGGTGGTTGCAGTGGTATTGATATTGTTTCTATCCTGAAAAAACAACGCCAGGAAGTGAAGGATTTTAAAATGATTCTTGAAGGTGAAAGAGAACATGGCAAAGAGCCTTCGCTGTGGAAATATGTGCATGTAACTTTTCGTTTCACCGGATCTGTTGATATTGAAAAGGCTCAGAAAGCCTGTGCGTTATCAATTGACAAATATTGCTCTGTAGCTGCTACCTTACGTGCTGCAGGCTGCACCGTAGAATGGAAAGCAGAAGTAGTGGAAGGATAAAACATTCATCATGCTATATTTTGCTGAATAATCTTTCGTGTAATTCGTAAAATTCGTGTAATAACAATAACATGTCGCAACAACATAAAATTACCCAGGCCGTACGCATTCAAACCGAGTTGACCAATGAAATGGAACACAGTACGCCACTATTCTTAACCAGCAGTTTCCAGTTTGATAATACAGAAGAAATGCGTGCTGCTTTTGCAGATGAAAGCGATGACAATATTTACAGTCGTTTCAGTAACCCATCGGTACAGGAGTTTACCGATAAAATGTGTGCGCTGGAAGGTGCAGAAGCCGGTTATGCTACCGCCAGCGGTATGAGTGCCGTTTTTGGCTCTTTCATGGCTTTACTAAAGCAAGGCGACCACCTGCTTTCCTGTAAGTCTATCTTTGGAAGTACACATACGGTGATTGCAAAATACCTCCCCAAATTCGGTATCGACTATTCTTATGTGGCATCTGATGCTACGGAAGCCGAATGGGAAGCAGCGATTCGTCCGAATACTAAAATGATCTACCTAGAAACACCCACCAACCCGGGTTTGGACATTGTTGATTTGGAGATGATCGGCAAACTGGCAAAGAAGCATAACATTATTTTGAATGTTGACAATTGTTTCGCTACACCTGTAAACCAACGTCCTATTGAATTTGGTGCCGACCTTGTGGTACATTCTGCCACTAAGTGGATTGATGGGCAGGGAAGAGTACTTGGTGGCGTGGTGGTAGGCAGAAAAGATCTGATCAAAGATATTTACCTGTTCTGCAGAAGCACGGGGCCGGCCCTCTCTCCTTTCAATGCATGGATATTGAGTAAAAGTTTGGAAACATTGGATGTAAGAATGGAACGCCACGCTTCGAATGCTTTATTCATAGCCGAACAATTATCATCACATCCCGCTATCGCATCTTTAAAATATCCTTACTTACCCTCACATCCACAATACACAATTGCCAAAAAGCAAATGCAAAACGGTGGGGGCATTGTTTGTTTTGAACTAAAAGGTGGTATTGAAAGCGGCAGGAGATTTTTAGACAGTTTGCAAATGCTTTCACTCACTGCTAACCTTGGAGATACCAGAAGCATTGCCTCTCACCCGGCCAGCACCACCCATGCTAAATTATCAGAAGCAGAAAGACAAGCCGTAAACATTACGCCGGGCTTGATCCGCATCAGTGTTGGATTAGAACACAAGGAAGATATTTTGAATGACATTTTACAGGCATTGGATAAATGCTAAACAATCCTTTTTATTGCCAAAAGGCTGTCTCCAAAAGGCAGCCTTTTTTAATTACTTAAAACTTAACATCACTCAAAAACTTGCTATCTTATATTTGATTTTCACTACAGTATACATATGCCAAAGAAAAAATTCATTCCAAGAGATATCAGCTGGCTTAGCTTTAACGCAAGAGTATTACAGGAAGCAAACGATTTAACGGTACCCTTGCAGCAACGGATTCGGTTTCTGGGCATTTTTTCCAATAACCTGGATGAGTTTTTTCGTGTTCGGGTAGCCACACTTAAACGCATGGTAGAAGTTGCAGGCAAAAGAAAGAAACTGAACATGCACATGGAAGAGGAACCCCAAAAAATTCTGGATGAAATTCAAACCATCGTATTACAGCAACAAAATGAATTCAACCGTATTTGGGATGGCATTTTAAAAGAGCTCAGGAAAGAAAAGATATTCCTGATCGATGAGAAACACTTAACCAAAGAGCAAAAGCATTTTGTAAATACTTTTTTTGATGAACAGGTTCGCAGCAATGTTATTCCTTTAATGATCGAATCATTACCCCAGCTGCCCTACCTGCGTGAAAAAAGTATTTTCCTCGGCGTGGTAATGCGTAAGAAAGATTCGGCTTACCATCAAAAATATGCCTTGATAGAAGTTCCGGTAAAAGCTGTAGGAAGATTTGTACAGTTGCCTTCTAAAAAAGGAGAACACAATATCATTTTACTGGAAGATGTGATCCGATTCAACCTTCCCAACATCTTCTCTTATTTCGATTACGATCATTTTGATGCATATATTTTCAAGGTTACCAAAGATGCCGAACTGGATATTGACAACGACCTCTCCACTACTTTTGTTGAAAAAATGGAGAAGGGCCTGAAGAATCGACGTAAAGGGAAGCCCGTTAGGTTTGTGTATGATAAAGAAATGGATGCAGGTTTACTTGAATATCTTATACGCCGTTTGAGTCTTACACGCAAAAGCAATATTTTACCCGGAGGCCGCATTCATAATTTCAGGCATTTCATGGATTTCCCTGAGATCATTCCCAATAAAAGCACCCGAAGATCTCCTTTCACTCATCCTGAATTGAGGCATACGTTACGCGTAACAGATGAGATCGTGAAGAAAGATATTATGCTGCACTTCCCCTATCACTCCTTTAATTCAGTCATCGATCTGTTAAGGGAGGCTGCGATGGACCCGCATGTAACTTCTATCAAAATAACAGCCTATCGTTTAGCTCCTGCCTCGAAAGTGATCAATGCACTAATCAATGCGGCCAGGAATGGCAAAGAAGTGGTGGTAATGCTTGAACTAAAAGCAAGGTTTGATGAAGAAGCCAACCTGGAATGGAAAAAAGTATTGGAAGAAGAAGGCGTTAGGGTTTTACTGGGTGTGCCTAAAATGAAAATACATGCCAAACTTTGCATCATTAAAAAAAGAGTTCACAACAAAACCATACAGTATGGCTTTGTAAGCACGGGCAATCTGAATGAACGTACGGCCAAAGTGTATGCCGATCATTGTTTACTTACCAGTAACCGTAATGTGATGGCAGACATCAACCGCATTTTCAAATACCTGGAACACTCGCAGCAAGGCACAGCGTCTTTACAAGCCTGTAAAACATTGCTGGTTTGCCCTACCAACATGAGAAAAGAGTTAGAAGCCAATATTACCAGGGAAATCAAGCAGGCAAAAACCGGAAAAAAAGCCTTCATCATTCTAAAAGTAAACTCTTTAAGTGATACAAGACTGATCGATAAATTATATGAAGCTGCCGCAGCAGGTGTAGAGATCAAAATGATTGTACGCGGAATTTTCTGTGCATTGCCCGACAATAAAAGATTCAAACATAAACCAACAGCCATCAGTATTGTAGATGAGTATCTTGAACATGCAAGGGTGATGATCTTTCATAATGGCGGTAAGGAAAAAATCTATATTTCTTCTGCCGACTGGATGGTCCGTAACCTCGATCACCGCGTTGAAGCTGCCATTCCGGTTACAGACGCCAACATCAGGGAAGAACTAAAAGAAATTATTAACATTCAACTCAGGGATAACGTTAAAGCCCGGATACTCAACAATGAGCTATCCAATAACTATGTACCTTTCGCAGGCAAAAAGAAGATACGGTCTCAAATTGAAACCTATCATTATCTCTATCAAAAAACAGTAGTACAAAGTGCGGTTAGCAGCGATTGATATTGGAAGTAATGCAGCAAGATTATTGATTACCGAGGTTATCGAAACCAAAGAAGGCAAACCTCAGTTCAATAAGCTTAACCTTATCCGTGTTCCTTTAAGGCTGGGTTTCGATGTTTTTGAAATGCAGGAAATATCGAAACAAAAAGTGGGGATGATCATGCAAACCATGAAGGCTTACGCTCATTTGTTAAAAGCCTATGATATACAGCATGTAAAAGCTTGTGCCACCAGCGCCATGCGGGATGCAAGAAATAGTGCGGATATCATTAGGAAAGTTAAACTGGAAACTGGTCTGGAAATTAAAGTGATCAGCGGTGATGAAGAAGCCTCCTTCATTTATGAAAACCATATCGCCGAAAACCTCGACAAACTTCACTCCTATTTATACATTGATGTGGGTGGCGGAAGTACAGAACTTACTTTTTTTTCCGAAGGAAAACTGAAATACAAAGAATCTTTCAATATTGGTACGATCAGGTTGTTAAAAGGTTTTGTAGAAGATCCTAGCTGGGATGAGATGAAAGAGCATCTCAAACGCAATACCAAAAGTGCTTTGCCCATGATTGCTATTGGTAGCGGTGGCAACATCAATAAAATATTTTCAATCAGTAAACGAAAAGAAGGTAAGCCACTAAGCCTTGACCTTTTGAAAGATTATTATAAAGAACTATCGAGTGTATCGCTGGAAGAAAGGATTCGTGTTTACAAACTCAGGGAAGACCGGGCAGATGTGATTGTTCCTGCACTGCAAATCTACATTAACGTTATGCGTTGGGCGGATATACCGGAAATATATGTTCCAAAAATCGGGCTGGCCGACGGGCTTGTACAAAGTTTATATGCCGAATTAAAACATTCACTTTGACAGCGATAAAAAAACGCTCTACCTTTATCGCTTCACTAATTGCTTAACATCACTCCAAAAGAAAAAATATGTCTGTTCATAAAGAACTGAAGAAGATCACTACCAATACTTTGCAAAAAATGAAGATGCAGGGCGAAAAGATATCCATGCTTACTGCCTACGATTTTTCATTTGCCAAATTGTTTGATGAAGCAGGCATGGATGTGATACTTGTAGGCGATAGCGCCAGCAATGTAATGGCCGGGCACGAAACTACTTTGCCCATTACACTCGATCAAATGATCTACCATGCAGCTTCTGTGGTTAGGGCCGTGCAAAGATCATTGGTAGTAGTGGATCTGCCCTTCGGCACTTACCAGTCTAACAGCGACATTGCCTTAGCTTCAGCAATTCGTATCATGAAAGAAACCGGTGCTCATGCCATTAAACTGGAAGGTGGTGAAGAAGTGATGGACAGCATTCAACGCATCGTTAAAGCAGGCATACCTGTGATGGGGCACTTAGGGTTAACGCCACAAAGTATATACAAATTCGGCACTTATACCGTTCGGGCCACAGCCACCGATGAAGCAGATAAACTTAAAAAAGATATTCTCTTACTGCAGGAAGCAGGTTGTTTTGCTGCTGTGCTGGAAAAGATCCCGGCAGAACTGGCCAAAGAAGTAACAGAGTCCGTGCACATTCCTACGATTGGTATTGGTGCAGGTCCGCATTGCGACGGGCAGGTGCTGGTAATGCATGATATGCTGGGCATCAATACAGAATTCAAACCGCGTTTCCTACGCAGGTACTTAAACCTGCATGAACAAATAACCAGCGCAGTTCAGCAGTACATACAGGATGTTAAACAAAAAGAATTCCCTAACCAATCGGAATCTTATTAAAGAATCTTTACCGATTAATATTCTTCTTTCACCCAAACTTTCATGGAAGGGTACAGTTCATCATTAGATTTGAATGTAGCTGCATTTGTAATTGTAGCTTTACATTTTAATCTGACATGACAGTAAAGCAAGACAGGAAAATCATCACTCTCGTGGCGCATATTGCAGTGTGGATCTGCTTTTTTATGCTGCCCTATATTTTTTCACCGCAACCCAACAACATTCCAACAGATGTAAGCAGGTATATCATTGCATTGTTTATTGTGATTAATTGTTACCTGCTGGGTTTTTATTACCTGAACACGTTAATCCTGATCCCTAAACTTTTATTCAAAAGAAAATGGTTCTGGTATTTTTTTAGTATTGCGGCTTTACTCACAACATTTTTATATGCCCCAAAAGAAATTACGAATCTTATCAGCGGTAAAGATGATGATATCATCAGGGAAGAAATTATACGTTTCAGGAAACAGCAGGAACCTAAACCACCTACGGTAGCCGATTCGGCTAAAGTACAGCCAAAGCCTCAACCCCGTAATAATAAAAAGAAAAGGCCCCCCGAAAAATATTTCCCAGGCTCCTACGCCGTTTTCCTGCTTGTATTTGCGGTAGGCACAAGCATTACCCTCATGGACCAATGGTTAAAGATTGAGCGGAACAGGGAAAGGGTTGAAAAAGAAATGCTGAGCACAGAACTATCCTTTCTCAAATCTCAGGTGAACCCGCATTTCTTTTTTAATACACTGAATAATATCTATTCTTTAGCCGTTACCGGAAGTGATAAAACCGCTCCTTCCATTATGAAGTTATCTTCTATCATGCGGTATATTTTAACGGAAACCAAAACCGATAAAGTACCACTGCAAAATGAAATAGATTTTATCAGGGATTTTATAGAATTGCAGAAAGTACGCCTGACAGATAAAGTTCAATTAGATTTTATCGTAGAAGGAAATACAGAAAGCCAGCAAATCGCTCCTCTAATATTTATTCCTTTTGTAGAAAATGCTTTTAAGTACGGCGTGAGTACCAAAGAGCCATCTGCCATTCATATTAATCTGGCAAGCTGGGATAATAAGATCGATTTTACTGTTGTGAATACCATTGTAAAATCGAGTAACGGCATACACGACACTACCGGAATTGGCATCAATAACGTTAGAAGAAGACTGGAATTATTGTATCCCAATCAACATACGCTTTCTGTAAAAGAAGAGCAAAACCAATTTATTGTTCAACTGGAAATAATTTTAAAATGATAACCTGTATAGCAGTAGATGATGAGCCTTTGGCGTTGCAGCTTATACACCAATATTGCGAAAAGATACCTTTCTTACAACTGGAGAAAGTATTCACCAATCCCGATGAAGCCGGTGCCTACCTTCAGCAACAACAGGTAGATCTACTCTTCCTGGATATTCAAATGCCCGATATCAATGGTGTTCAGTTTTATAAAAGCCTGAGCAAACAGCCACTGGTTATTTTCACCACGGCATTTAAAGATTATGCAGTGGATGGTTTTAATGTAGATGCTGTAGATTACCTACTAAAGCCTTTTGAATATAACCGTTTTCTAAAGGCCGTATATAAGGCCAAAGAATACCTTGAATTTTTAGCCTCGCAGGATTTACAGCTTAACTCGATTTATGTAAAGGTGAATTATGAAATGATGAAGATCAATTTAAAAGATATTGATCTGATCGAAGCACTGGATGATTATATTAAAATTCACATCAAACCCATGCCTGTACTTACTTTAATGACTTTAAAAACGATGCAGGAAAAACTTCCATCCAAAGAATTTGCAAGGGTACACCGATCTTATATTGTGCCGTTAAGCAAAGTAGAAAAATTTAGTAAAAACAAGTTATTGGTAGCAGGAAAAGAAATACCGATAGGAAGCAGTTATACCGATGTGTATGAGCGATTATTACAGCTATCACAGCAATAACCTCTTTCCCCGATACAATCACTGTATTCACCTATCTTATTCCAAATACACATCATATTCGCAATTACTTTGTATTTATAGTACTATTAGTTTAGTCTAATATTTTTCATGCAGGGTTACATTTAAAAAGGTATTGCAGATTGTTCCCAATCACGGCAATACCTTTTTTATTTGAGTGTTAGTAAGTTATTCTAAATTCTTTC
The DNA here is from genome assembly GCA_028875875.1 of Bacteroidota bacterium. Taxonomy (GTDB): domain Bacteria; phylum Bacteroidota; class Bacteroidia; order Chitinophagales; family Chitinophagaceae; genus JAGWUV01. Next base: position 58,602 of record JAGWUV010000025.1, on the reverse strand, counting down.
AGGAGCCAGTTCCCAATGCTCGGGAGAACGCCACAATGCAGAAAGAAGCAATTCACGCATAAAGAAGAATTCTTTAGGTAGCTTATCGTACACTTTTGAGAACAGTTCTTCATGCGATAATAATTCCTGTTTCCAGGGCTCCCTGTCGATGCTCATCACCTGGTTAAAAGCTTCCCTTGAAAAATCAGGGCAGCCGGTCCAGTCTAAATCTTCATAACGTGGCATCCATCCAATGGGGCTCTCAACAGCAGAAGCCTGGCCATGAGAACGGTTCACAATCCATTTTAATACTCTCATATTTTGTCCAAAGCCCGGCCAGATGAACTTCCCATTTTCATCTTTTCTAAACCAGTTAACACTGAATATCCTTGGAGCGTTGGGCAGGTTACGTCCAAACTGCATCCAGTGATTTACATAATCCCCCATATGGTATCCCATGAAAGGCAGCATCGCAAAAGGATCCCTGCGCACTTTACCAATTTCACCAAAAGCAGCGGCTGTCATTTCTGAGCCCATAGTAGCTGCCAGGTATACGCCGAAGTTCCAGTTGAAAGACTGGTAAACCAATGGCACGGCAGTACTTCTTCTACCCCCGAAAACAAAGGCTTCAATGGGTACGCCATCCGGGTTTTCCCAGTTCTCATCAATAACAGGGTTTTGATGGGCCGGAGCAGTAAACCTTGAGTTGGGGTGAGCCGCAGGTTTACCACTCGCAGGATCCCATGGTTTTCCATGCCAATCTGTTAATCCGGCAGGAGGTTCGGGTGTTAGACCTTCCCACCAAACATCCTTATCCGGTGTAATTGCAACATTGGTAAAAATGGTATTGGCTTTTATACTTTCTATCGCATTGGGATTGGTTTTGGCATTTGTTCCCGGTGCCACACCAAAATAGCCGGCTTCTGGATTGATGGCATAAAGCCTGCCATCGCTACCTTTATGAATCCAAGCAATATCATCACCTACAGTAGTTACCTTCCATCCTCCTAACTCTTTGGGAGGAATCATCATGGCAAAGTTGGTTTTACCACAGGCACTGGGAAAAGCTGCCGCTACATATGTTTTTTGTTTTTCAGGAGATTCTACGCCTAAGATCAGCATATGTTCTGCCAGCCATCCTTCTTCCCTTCCCAGCACTGAAGCAATTCGAAGGGCAAAGCATTTTTTACCCATCAGTGCATTACCACCATATCCACTACCGTAAGAAATGATCAGTCTTTCTTCAGGGAAATGACTAATATATTTTACATCAGGATTACAAGGCCATATAACATCTTTTTCTCCCAGCATCAACGGTGCTCCCACTGTATGAAGGCATTTTACAAATTCATTTTTATGTAAATAGGGTAATACCTTCTCACCCATTCTTGTCATGATGTAAGTACTTACGACCACGTACTCCGAATCAGTTAACTGAACACCATATCGTGCAAAGTGAGATCCTAAAGGCCCCATGCAAAAAGGGATCACATACAATGTACGGCCCTTCATACAGCCTTCCATTAAACTGTTCAGTGTTTTCTTCATTTCTTTAGGATCCATCCAGTTATTGGTAGGGCCGGCATCTTCTTTTCTTCGGCTGCAGATAAATGTTTTATCTTCTACCCTTGCCACATCGCTGGGATCACTAAAACAAGCATAACTGTTGGGCCGCTTAACAGGGTTTAGTTTAACAAAAGTGCCTTTCTGAACAAGAAGATCACAAATGCTATCGTACTCTTCTTTGGAACCATCGCACCAATGAACTGATTCCGCTTCACAATAACGGGCAATACTGTTTACCCAGGTTTCTAATTCGGCTTTTGCAGGTGAAGCTTGCTGAAAAGGAAATTTACTTTCTTGAAACATAATTTTCTTTTTTGCTTTATAGTTAATAAAGAATTGCAGGGTCATATAGCAAGCTCGAAATCTGGCACAAATTCAATGATAACATGAAAGAAAAAAATGATAATAATCATTTGAAAAAGATATTCTTTAGCTTGAGTAACTTGTGCTGCAATTAATGTTAAAGCATCGTTTTTTTCGACTAATAAATTAATGAAAATTATGGACATACTGCACACCCTTCGTATAAAACCCATGAACCAGGGTTCATCTACAGGATCTGTTTGGCTGAAGGATGAAGCCGGGATGATAGAAAGTTTTTCGCCGGTAGACGGACAACTGATAGCTGCTGTGCATGTAACAGAACAACTAACTTATGATGCGATTGTTAAAAAGGCGAAAGAGGCCTTTACCGAATGGCGTATGTGGCCCGCTCCCAAACGCGGAGAAATAGTAAGACAACTAGGCATGGCTTTACGAAGTAAAAAAGAATTCTTAGGAAGTTTGGTTAGTTATGAGATGGGCAAGAGCTTGCAGGAAGGTTTAGGAGAAGTACAGGAGATGATCGACATCTGCGATTTTGCAGTTGGATTATCAAGACAATTATACGGTTTAACCATGCACAGCGAAAGGCCTCAACACCGTATGTATGAGCAGTGGCATCCCATGGGTGTGGTAGGCATTATTTCTTCCTTCAATTTTCCGGTAGCTGTTTGGAGCTGGAATGCAGCCATCGCATGGGTGTGTGGCAATACCTGCATTTGGAAACCCAGTGATAAAACACCTCTATGCTCCATCGCGGTGCAGCAAATTGTTACGGAGATATTCGAAAAGAATAATGTACCGGAAGGAGTTAGCTGCCTGATACAAGGCGGAAAAGAAGCCGGTGAATGGATGAGTCATGACGAAAGGATTGCCCTGATCAGTGCTACCGGTTCTACAAAGATGGGTAAAGCTGTGAGTAGTGCCGTTGCGGCAAGGTTAGGAAAAACGATTCTTGAGCTGGGCGGCAACAATGCCATCATCATTTCCAAAGATGCCGATTTGGATATGGCATTGATCGGCTGCGTTTTTGGAGCAGTGGGAACAGCGGGGCAAAGATGTACAACCACCAGAAGGCTCATCATCCATGAATCTATTTACGAGCAATTTAAACTGAAGCTCATCAACGCTTATGGGCAAATCAGGATCGGCAATCCATTGGATAGTGCCAATCATGTAGGCCCATTGATCGATCAGCAGGCTGTGCAACTTTATCTTCATGCCATTGAACAATGCAAAGCACAAGGAGGAAAATTTATTGTAGAAGGTGGCGTACTAACAGGAAAGGAATATGCAAGCGGTTGCTATGTACAACCCTGTATTGCAGAGGCCGAACCTCATATGCCTGTTGTACAGCAGGAAACTTTTGCCCCGATCCTGTACCTTATCCGTTACAACACCATTGATGAAGCCATTGCTATTCAGAATAATGTGCCGCAGGGATTATCTTCCGCCATCATGACCCTCAATATGAGAGAAGCGGAACAATTCTTATCCCATGCCGGAAGTGATTGCGGCATAGCTAATGTGAATATTGGTACCAGCGGTGCAGAAATTGGCGGTGCCTTCGGTGGAGAAAAAGAAACCGGTGGCGGCCGCGAAAGTGGCAGCGATGCCTGGAAAGCCTACATGCGCCGCCAGACCAACACCATCAATTGGGGTAATCGGTTACCTTTAGCACAAGGCATTCAATTCAATTTCTAAAATTCAATACATGTCGTTAATCAGTTTGCACAATACCAGCGCCAAAGAAATTGCCAAAGGCTACTTTTCAAAACTTATTCATACAGAACATATGACCTTTTCTTTTGTGGAAGTAAAAGCCGGGAATACACTACCTGAACATTCGCATCCACATGAACAGGTTTCAATTATCCAGGAAGGGAGATTCGAACTTACGCTTGATGGCGAGAAAATCGTTTTTGAGAAAGACCAGTTGGTGGTTATTCCCTCCAATGTTAAACACTCGGGCCATGCAATTACAGATTGTAAACTGCTGGATGTTTTCTACCCGGTTAGAGACGACTATAAACAGTTATCAGAAAAATAAACCCTCCTTAACAATTCCCTAAATATGTTTACAGGTAACGCAAGTTTGCAGCCTATTTAGCAAATTTGCAGATGCTTAACTTTTATCGCTCAATGAAAAAAACGATTGTTTTACTTGCTTGCTGCTTTTCGCTGGCCTCTTTCGGATATGCTCAAAAAGATGTTCCGAAAGGATGGCACCTGATGGATGTTTCTCAAGATTCATTGTACGGTATCAGCCTGAATAAAGCCTACCAATTTCTTCGGGAAAAAGGCCGTAAACCTCAACAAGTAATTGTTGCAGTACTCGACGGAGGAATAGATACCACCCATGAAGACCTGAAAGATGTACTTTGGCGTAATCCCAAAGAAATTCCTGGTAATGGTATAGATGATGATGGTAACGGTTATGTTGATGATGTACATGGCTGGAACTTTTTAGGAAACAAAAATGGCAGCGACCTGAAAAAGGCCGGAGATGAACGCTCAAGAGTATATTACCAGTTCAGGGAAAAATATGCAAAGGATAGTTGTGATACTGCCCACTTTTCACCGGAGGAAAAATACCAATACAAAACCTGGAAAAGAGCTTACGACGACATAAACGCCAGTAGTACCGACCAGGTTGAACTGGCATTGATAGAAGTTACTGCAAAGGCCCTGAAAAAACACGATAAAATTATTCGTGAAGAAATGGGTAAAGATGAATACACCACCGATCAATTAGAAGCTTTTGACCCGAAAACCAAGCAAGGCAAGGAAGCAAAGTTTGGTTATTTAACCTGTATGAAAATGATTGGCGTGGATGCAGATGAAAAGAATACCACTACCCTTTCTGAATTGGATGAATATATACAGGGAAAAAAAGAAGCGATAGACGCAAGAAGCAACCCTGTACCCGACTACAGGGCAGCCGTTGTAAAAGATAATTACAATGATATTAAAGACAAGTTCTACGGTAATGCTGATGTTATGGGGCCTGATCCGATGCATGGTACACATGTAGCCGGTATTATTGCGGCCGAACGTAATAATGGTAAAGGCATAGATGGTGTAGCCGATGATGTAAAGATTTTACCTGTGCGGATAGTTCCCGATGGCGATGAATACGACAAAGATGTTGCCTTAGGTATTTTTTATGCAGTAGACAATGGTGCCAAAGTGATCAATATGAGTTTTGGCAAACCATTCTCTCCACAAAAAAGATGGGTTGACAGTGCAGTACATTATGCTGAAATGAAAGATGTATTGCTGGTACATGCTGCAGGTAACGAATCGGAAGATATTGATGAAAAGGAAAATTATCCCAATGCTCAATTCCTGAACCAGCGTACCGCAGAAAATTTCATTACTGTTGGTGCCAGCAGCGATCCCAGGCTGGGAAAGGGATTAGCAGCAGATTTTTCAAACTACGGAGAACACAACGTAGATGTATTTGCGCCGGGGGTTAAAATATATTCAACCCTTCCGGGTGGTAATAATTACGGCAACCTGAGAGGTACCAGTATGGCTTCCCCTATTGTAGCAGGGCTTGCCGCACTTATCCGTTCTTATTTTCCTAATTTAACTGCAGAACAGGTAAAGCAAGTGATTGAATCTTCCGTAACTCATCCGGGCATGGATATTACAACATACAAACCCGGAACAAAAGATGAGGTTACGTTTTCTTCTTTATCAAAATCCGGCGGCATCATCAATGCTTACGGTGCAGTAAAAGCTGCTTTTGCACTGAGTAATTCATTACAGCACTCATCCGCCGAAACATCTAAAAAGAAGAATGAAAAACTGCCTTCATCTTCATTTAAAAACAGTAAAACACAAAACTAATGGCCAGACCAAGTATTGGAGATTATGCCTCGTTCTACCAGGCTTATATTGCTAAAACAGAAGGCTGCGATTCAATAACAGCGCTTATTGCAAAATATTCAGATGAGATCAACGCATTCATAAAAAGTATACCTGATGATAAAGCCCATTTTGCTTATGCAGAGAACAAATGGACAGTGAATGATCTCTTACAACACATGATTGATGCGGAAAGAATTTTCACCTATCGAGCCTTAACTTTTGCCCGTAAAGATGATAAAAACCTGCCCGGTTTTGATGAGAACGAATATGCAGCAACTGCTAATGCCAACAACAGAACACTACAATCACTTAAAGAAGAATTTACAGCCGTAAGAAAGTCAACTGATACTTTTTTTGCATCACTCACTGAAGCGCAGTTACAGACCCAGGGAAAGGCCAACAACAATCCGGTTACCGTAAATGCCATTGCATTTATAACATTCGGTCATGTATTGCACCATATTCAAATATTAAAGGAAAGATACTTATAGAAAGTTCTGAAAAAGATAATTTCAAATAAAAGAGCCGACAATAAAGTTGCCGGCTCTTTTATTATTCAAAAGGTGATTTATTTATTAGCAAAAAGATACACACCGATCTGTACATCGTTACTTACCATACCAACACCGTAATTCACACCAAATAAAGTTCTGTCGATAGTAAAGTTTGCCTGCCCAAAGAACTTTTTATCGTCGAGGTTACGAATATTAGCAGTAAAATTAACCGGTAATGTCACTCCTTTTAAAGTTAAGTTGCCGGTTACCTCTGCTGTTGATGCGGAAGAATATTTAACGCTTTTGATTTCATAGGTAGCTTCTCCAAATTTTGCTACATCAAAAAAATCGGGGCTCTTTAAATGACCTTCTAATTTTTCTCCGGTACCATCGCTAGTTTTTACAGAAGTTAAATCAATCACAAATTTTCCTCCGGCAAGCTTCCCATTTTCAATAATAACATTTCCGCCTTTGAGGTTAAAATAGCCGGTATGGTAGCCAGCTTTCTTAGATCCAACCCATGTTACTTTACTTTCTGCTACAGAAACGCCATAGGTATCTTCTGTTTTTTTAGCAGGGATAAATGAATACACACCTGTTAACAACGCTGCACTAACAACAGCAATAAAAGCTCTCTTCATACAATTTGTAGATTTTCTGTTTTTACAATTAAAAAAATTTGATACTGCAAAAATAGCATATAGATGTACATACATGCATCTTAAAAAATAATTTTCCCTAAAACAAAAATTAGAGGTCGATTTGAGATTGGCTTATCTTCGCCTCACAAAATTTTCATCGCATGAACTTACATGAATATCAAGCCAAGGAATTACTGAAAAAATACAATGTTCCTGTTCAGGAAGGTATCGCTGTAGATACTGTAATGGCGGCGGAAGAAGCTTACAGACAAATCAAAAACCAAACAGGCAACAACTTTGCCGTTATCAAAGCACAAATTCATGCCGGTGGCCGCGGTAAAGGTAAAATTGCGGGTACAGAACAACGTGGTGTTGCAGTTGCCAAAAGCTTAGAAGATGTAACTACTATTTCAAAGAATATTTTGGGCCATACACTGGTAACGATTCAAACAGGCCCTTCAGGTAAAAAAGTGAATAAAGTACTGGTTGCGCAAGATGTTTATTACCCGGGTCCTAATCCTGTTAAAGAATTTTATTTATCAATTCTGTTAGACAGGGCAAAAGGCCAGAATGTGATCATGTACAGTACTGAAGGTGGAATGGATATTGAAGAAGTGGCACACAAAACTCCTGAGAAGATATTTAAAGAATGGGTGCATCCAGGCGGAGGCTTACAAGGTTTCCAGGCAAGGAAAATAGCTTTCAACTTAGGCTTGAGCGGCGAAGCTTTTAAAAATTGCGTAAAATTTGTAACCAACCTCTACAACGCATATGTAGGTTTGGATTGCAGCATGTTAGAGATCAACCCATTGTTCAAAACAAGCGATGAGAAAATTATTGCAGTTGATTGTAAGATGAATTTGGATGAAAACTCTTTGATGCGTCATCCGGATTTAGCTGCCATGAGGGATATTACTGAAGAAGATCCAACAGAAGTTGAGGCCGGCCAATACAATCTAAACTTCGTTAAGCTGGACGGCAACGTAGGTTGTATGGTAAATGGTGCGGGTTTAGCAATGGCTACAATGGACATGATCAAATTGAGCGGTGGTGAGCCTGCTAATTTCCTGGATGTGGGTGGTACAGCAAATGCCCAAACTGTTGAAGCAGGTTTCCGTATCATTATGAAAGATCCGAATGTGAAGGCGATCCTGATCAATATTTTTGGTGGTATTGTTCGTTGCGACCGTGTTGCTGCCGGTGTGATTGAAGCATACAACAAACTGGGTAATATTAATATTCCCATCATTGTTCGTTTACAGGGAACCAATGCAGAGGAAGCCAAGAAGCTGATTGATGAGAGTGGATTGAAAGTACAGTCTGCCATTCAACTCAGCGAAGCTGCAGACCTTGTTAAAAAGGCTGTAGCCTAATTAAAGAGAACGATAAGTATCATATGATAGATAGAAGCCGTTAATAAAAGTTAGCGGCTTTATTATTTTATTTCGGCACTTACTATTATTACTCACCATTCACTATCATTCTCACTTCACTTAAAGGGCTGAAAGAATATTTATGTCCCGTTTCCAGTTCTATACACTCAAATCTTTTTCTACGTTTTACTCCTTTCTTAAAAACGCGTCCATCCTCCAGTGCAAAGACTGCTCCTTCAGGTAATTCCGCCACGGTAAAATGGTCTTCTTTTTTTCGGGTATCGTATTTCCGCAATACCAGTAATAACTCAGTTTCACCATTCGCAGTAGCTGCAGGGTTATTGATGCTTTTCTGCAAAGCCATTTCAATATCCGGTGGAAAAATACCACGATGTACAAAATCGAACAGTAGCCTGCTGTAATGTAGCTTCCATTCTTTTCCATGTGCATCTACCCTGTTACCGAACTGTTCAAACGTAAGTAAATGTGCCAGTTCGTGCAACAAAGTGATTAGGAATTCATAAATATTCAAATTACCATTAATACTAATTCGATGATTGCTATTTTGTGCAGCATGACGAAAATCGCCGAGCACAGATTTACGCTTACGTGTTACCGTTAAATGAACTTTGTATTGATGAATGTATTGTACAACCGGTTCGAAGCTGTTTTCAGGAAGAAAAGCAGCCAGTGCCTGCATTGGATGCTCGGTAACCCCCATGGTTATTTTTCGTTAAGCTTTGTAGCAATACGTACTTCTACTACCGTATATACAACATATAAAATCATTCCACCTAAAATCGCTTTTAAGCTCCTGTTCGCTCCGGCCATTGCCAGGTAAACAATAGCTGAGCCACCCAAAACCACAAGCTTCATTAAAGTAGCCCCCATTACACTTCGAACCGAAGCATTAGGATTTTTTTTATTGAATGCTTTGAGATGCATGGCAATGGTAACAGAGCTCATGATGAATAACAAATAATTGGCTGTAAATACAACTAAGGCATCGATATTATTTTGGTAAAACTGCTTTTGCAGTAATAGAATAATGCTATTCACAATTATGAATACAACGAAAAGGGGCATAATTCTCTTTGCAAAAGATTGGGGTTGTTGCATAGTCACTTTTTAGACGTGTCTTTAACTGTTTTAACAATGATAGAGATCACAACCAACAAAGGTAAAATCCAAACCAGTAACGGAATGTTCCATCCGATTTTTTTATCCACCCAATATCCTGCATAAACGGCGATGGCCAATGAAACCAATAATTGCGTAGCCAAACCTGCATATTGAAACAAAAGCCTGTTATTGGATGAAGGTTGTTTTTTCATACACTAATCATTGGTAACATCCTGCTTAGGCACTACAATAACAGCAGTATCACGTTGAGTAGGCGTAGTTCCGGTTAATACCTTCTTCACACCTTCCAAGTATTGATCTTTGTACAATATAGCCTGTTCCAACGAATCGGTTCTTATTTTAAGCAATTGCAATTCTGCCCTGCTTTGCCGGGAACCATAACCCGGAATATAATATTTGAGTGGTGTAAAAATGATTAATGCTACAGTAAAACTTACCAATACAACAAAGATGGTACTGAAGGCCACATATACACTCAACCTAGATAACTTAAACGTAACCACTTCTTCATAGGTATCATCATTCATCAATATCACCCGATAGCGGTTCCGCAAACGCTTAAAAGTACTGTTATCTGTAAGTTTTGCCATGCTGTTAAATGAGGTTTAAAGGTACATAACATAGCCTGTTCTGCCATGCAGGTTGTAAAAATAACTGTACTTTTAGATATGGCAGATTCAGCGAATTATACGATTTTTACGAGGATGAAGATTTTGCATACACTTTTGCCATTGCTCATTTGTAACCTCTGCTTTTCTGTACTGCACGGCCAACCTTATACGTCTATAGATTTGGATAAAGACAAACCCAAAAAGTATGAAGACCGCAAACTGGGTGCAGAAAGAACAGGAGAAAAGAAATTCAATTTCTCCAGGAAAGTGTACCAGAATATGGTAACACATTACAATTATTATTTCAATGCAAATCAAAAAATAAATGACCTGATCGTAAGAGCTAAATCTTATAATAAAGACGATTATACTCATCTTCTTTCCTTTTATAATTATTCTCTCGATAATACTTCCAGGGAGAAGCAGGAACTCGATTCCATCATCTATAAATGCAACGCAGGCATTCTCTTACACGACCTGCGAAACAGTTGGATCGATAACCTTTACATGCTAATGGGAAAGGCCTATTTACTTAGGAAGGATTATGATTCAGCTACAGCCGTTTTTCAGTATATCAACTACATATACGCTCCTAAAGATGATGGCTATGATATTCCCATAGGAAGTAATTCCAGCAACACCAACGGCGTTTTTACAATTGCAACGAATGAAAACAAAAGAAAGGCTTTGCAGAAGCTTACGTCTGTTCCACCGAGCAGGAATGAAAGCTTTATCTGGCAGGCCAGAACTTATATTGAGCAAGGCAAGCTATCAGAGGCAACAGGATTATTGTCTATCCTGCGCAGTGATCCAAATTTTCCGAAAAGACTGCTGACCGACCTGCATGAGATGATTGCCTACAATTTTTATAAACAGGAATTTTATGATAGCGCAGCCTGGCATTTACAGAAAGCCCTTGATAATGCAGAAGGAAAAGATGAACAAGCCAGATGGGAATACTTATGCGGACAACTTTATCAATTAGCACATAACAATACAGCTGCCATACAACTATTCGAGAAGGCCATACAACACGCTACAGATCCTTATATGGATGTGTATGCCAGGCTGAATATCGTTGGCCTGGCTTCTTCTTCACAAAAAGAAAATGTAATACAGAATAATATTAATGAACTGTACAAGCTGGCAAAACGAGACCGTTACCAGGATTACAGGGATATTATTTATTACGCAGCGGCCTCATTGCAACTGGAACAAAAAAATAAACCGGCTGCTATCGGAGACTTATTAAAGAGTATTCAATTCAACATAGATAATCTTGCTCAAAAACAAAAAAGCACTTTGTTATTAGCAGATGTGTATTACAGGTCGCTTCACTTTAAAGAAGCTTATCGTTTTTATGATAGTCTAAATACAAACACATTAAGCAAAGAAGAGGTAGCGGTAGTACATGCACGAAAACCTGCTTTGAAGATCATCTCCGAGAAAGCAGACAGTATTCATTTACAAGATAGTTTGCTACAATTAGCGGCCATGCCTGAAGCTGAACGTGTGGCAAGTGTAAAAAAGTTATACCGTCAGCTACGCAAACAGCAAGGGTTAAAAGATAATGGCGATATTGATTTTGGCGGTGGTTCTGCCGCAGATAATACCAATGCAGCATCAAGCTTATTCGGTAATCAAAGCAGCAGTACCGATTTTTATTTTAATAATGCATCGCTGAAAGCACAGGGCGCCAAAGATTTTAAAATAAAGTGGGGCACCAGGCCCAACGTTGATAATTGGCGAAGACAATCTGCTATCAATGCAGCACCTACCAACTTTAACATTAATGCGGTAGATATTGACCAGCTTCCTCCGGATGCTAAAAAGAAAGAAGATACCAAGGCACTTACCTATGAAGGCATGTTGTTGAACATACCTTTAACGCAACAGAAAAAAGAGGAAGCCAATATCATCATCATCAATTCACTTTTCACTACTGCACAAACGCTGCAAAACCAACTGGAAGAATATGTACAGGCTATTGTTTTCTACGATTCGCTGATGAAAAGATATCCTGAAAACAGCCGTGCAGACGAAGTGTTATTCAACCTTATCTACTGTTACAAGAAACTAAACCTTACTGCAAAATCAGATTCAGTCAAAACGCTTTTAACACAAGGCTTCCCTAACAGTAAATGGACACACACTGTAATTGCTCCACCAGCTTTCGGTAAAGATGCAGCCACCCAACAATACGAACATATTTACAACCTGTTTGTGGAAGGGAATTTTGAAGAAGCTAAAAAAGCAAAGCTGGAAGCGGATCAGAAATATGGCAGTTCTCATTGGACACCTCAACTGCTCTATATCGAAGCCGTATATTACATAAAACAAAGAGAAGACAGCACCGCCATCAACAGGTTACAAAGTATCATTACAAAATTTGGTACTACACCGCTTGCCGATAAAGCCAAAACAATGGTAGATGTTTTGAAGAGAAGAAAACAAATAGAAGAATATCTTACCAATCTAAAAATAGAACAGGAAGAAACGGCTGTTGAAAAAAGGGTTGATCTTGATAGCACAACGCTTGTAAACAAACCCTTACAACCATTAGTTGATTCTACTCATACCATTATCGCCAAAGAAATTAAAGTACCCGGACAACTGGCACAAGCTGCACCCATAGCCAAATTACCGTCCAACAATACTTTTACGTTCAATCCGGTTGATCAGCATTATGTAATGATCAGCTTACACAAGGTAGATGAAGTGTATATCAGCGAAGCAAGAAATGCATTCAACCGTTATAACAGGGAAAGATATTACAACCAGCCACTGCAATTAACGCCGATCAAGCTAACAGATGATTATAGTTTAATCCTGATCGGCCCATTTGCCAATGCGGGTAATGCTATGGACTATGTAGACAGAGCCAAACCCCTGGCAGGTTCCAGGATCATTTCATGGTTAAGTAAGGACAAATACAATTTCAGCATCATCAGCGAAACCAATTTAACCATCATGAAAAACACAAAAGATGTAGAAGCCTATCAAAAATTCATCAGGGATGTTTTCCCCGATAAATTTTAACGAAGGACTCATATAAAAAGTCGATCCGTTCCTTAGTTTTACAAACTTTAATAAACAGCTACTGATGAGCAAAGCGGTAAAATATTTTTGGCGTACATTTTTTATAGGCATAGGAGCATTTATTCTTTTTTTACTGCTCTGTAACTGGGGAGCATTTGGTAAGATGCCTTCCATAGATGATATTCAAAATCCTTCGGCTTCTCTATCAAGCCAGGTATATGCCCAGGATGGGATGCTGATGGGTAAATTTTATCTTGAAGACAGGGTAAATGTAGAATTCAAAGATATCAGTAAGCATGTGATCAATGCTTTGGTAGCAACAGAGGATGAACGTTTTTACGACCATAGCGGAATTGATTTTCGCTCTATTCTAAGAGCTGTAAAAGGTTTGGGAAGAGATGGCGGGGCCAGTACCATAACCATGCAAACGGCCAAAAACCTTTTTACTGATAAGCCAAGCAGAAACTTTATTGCCCGTATCGTTCAAAAATTTAAAGAAGGAATTATCGCTATTAAGCTGGAGAGAAATTTCACAAAAGATGAAATTATAACACTCTACCTGAATACCGTTCCTTTTGGAGACAATGTTTACGGCATACGTAATGCAGCAAAAACGTTTTTTCAAAAAGAACCTGACCGTTTAAACATACAGGAAGCAGCTGTGCTCATTGGTATGCTCAAGGGCAATTACCTGTACAACCCTCGTGTGAATCCCAAAAAAGCACTGGACAGAAGAAATACAGTTATCGATCAAATGGTTCGCAACCAGTTCATTTCACAGGCAGATGCTGACCAGCTGAAAGTGAAACCTATTGATCTGAACTATAAAAAACTGGATGAAACAACCGGCCTGGGGCCTTATTTCAGAATGGTCTTGGGCGAAGAGATGAAGAAATGGTGTAAGGAACATAAAAAGAGCAACGGTGACAACTACGACCTCTACCGCGATGGTCTTAAGATTTATACCACCATTAACCCGAGAATGCAACTCTATGCAGAAGAAGCAGTTGCCAAGCATATGAGCTATATGCAAAAGTTGCTGAATCAGCAATCGAATATTAAAAACGGAACTGTTTGGAAAGGGTATGAAAATGTACTGGAAGCCGCAGCGAAACAAAGTGATCGCTGGCGTAACCTGAAAAAAGATGGGGCAAATGATGATGATATCCGCAAAACATTCGATGTTCCGGTTCGCATGAAAGTATTTGCCTGGAACAATGATCGTGAAAAAGATACCGTCATGACACCCATGGATTCTATCAAATACACCCGCCAAATGATGCAGGCCGGTTTTATGGTGATGGATCCTTTAAGTGGAGAAGTAAGAGCCTGGGTGGGTGGTATCGATTTTAAAAATTATAAATTCGATCACGTTAACTACAATACCAAACGCCAGGTAGGTTCCACCATCAAGCCTTTATTATACAGCTTAGCCATTGAAGAAGCAGGGTTTACACCCAACACTATCGTACAGGATGTGCAGCAAAACTTCGGGGCCTATGGCTTGGTTCCTGCAACCACCAGATCCTGTTCCGGAGCATCTATTCCAATGGCAGAGGCACTCGCTTTTTCAAAAAACTGTGCCACCGCTTATATCATGAAGCAGTTAGACCCTACCGGTAACAACGCAGCCAAACGTTTTGTAGATTTTCTAAAAAATAAATGTGGCTTACAAACCAAAATAGAACCACATCCTTCTATCGCTATCGGTTCCTGCGAAATTTCCTTGTATGAAATGATGCAGGCTTACAGTATGCTACCCGGTCGCGGCTTTAACGTAAAACCTTTATTTATTACAAGAATTGAAGACAGGAATGGAAATACGCTGGAAAGTTTTGCTCCACTCCGTAAAGAAGTAATCAGCGACGTAACAGCCTACTCCGTTATAAAAATGATGCAGGGTGTAGTAGAATTTGGTACTGCAAGAGCACTGAAATTAGCATACGATGTACAGGGAGAAATTGCAGGAAAAACAGGTACCACCAACGATAACAGCGATGCCTGGTTTATGGGGTATACGCCCCAGTTACTTGGCGGTGTATGGGTTGGATGTGATGATCGTTTTATACGTTTTAACAGCGCTGATCTAAATGGTCAGGGTGCCAGAGCCGCCATGCCTATTTGGGCTTATTTCTATGAAAAAGTGTTAAGAGATCCAAACATACTGGGTATCGACCCTAAAGCTACATTTGTTAAACCGGATGTTATGACAAATGATATTGAATTTGACTATATCAACAATGTCAATGATACGTTGAGAGGTGAAGGAGAAGATATGGGCAATGGCACGGCCAAAGATTATATGCCGGCTGATATTAAACCGGAAGATCTTGCCCCTGAATCACAACTAACCCCGGAAGAACAAAAACAGGAAGCTATTCCTCCTGTCAAATCTTCTGCCCCAAAAAACAAGGAACCCAAAACACCTGCAGCATTACCAGCCATAAAATCTAACCAACAACCTAAGGCTGTTATGCCGAAAAGAACAGGCAGATAAAAAATCATATAGTTTATTTCAATAAAAAGACTACTTACAAGAGATAAGTAGTCTTTTTATTATTTGAACCAGGAATAATATTCAGATTTTAATTATCAGCCCTGCTTTCCGGAAAGCATTGGAACAAATGAAAACTGGTCAAAAGCCTCCTCTTTGAATGATCCATCTGTTTGCTTGGTGATGCGTAACATACGCTGCACCTCGCCCTCGTCTACCGGTATCACCATCATCCCACCGGGTTTCATTTGGGCTAACAGCTTAGGCGGAATGAAAGGAGCCGCAGCCGTTATGATCACTTTATCGAATGGTGCGTAAGTAGGCAAACCTTCAAAACCATCTCCATAAAAAAATTTGATATTGGGATATTTACTACGAAAAATGAAGTTCTTATGGGCTTCGTATAATTTCTTTTGCCGCTCTATGGTATATATCCAGGCCCCTATCTCGGCAAGAACACTAGCCTGGTAAACACTGCCTGTTCCTATCTCCAGTACTTTATCCCCTTTTTTCACCTGTAATAATTGTGTTTGATAGGCAACTGTATAAGGCTGGGAGATGGTTTGCCCCTCACCTATTGGAAAGGCTCTGTCTTCATACGCAATTTTATCAAATGCCGAATCTAAAAAATAATGCCTGGGTATATTGTTGATGGCCTCCAGTACCTGCTCATCTGTAATACCTTTTTCCTGCAACAGTTTTACCAGTTGCCGTCTCATTCCCTTGTGCTGATATGTGTCTTCGTATCGTCTCATAAGCCACACAAAACTAAAGCTATCAGCTTTGCCTTTATACATCTGACCATAATGTGTAAAGAAAAATTTAAAAGAAGGTTTTACCCACTATGTTTTAACGCATTTATAATGATGAAATACTGCTGTAAAGTATTTTTCAAAGCCTTAATTAAATTTAATATGAAAAGCTGATACAGGTTCTTGTAACAGCCCATTTGTTTGCTTACATTGCAGCATGCAACAACAGCATCATTTAAAATATTGATTATGGCCAATCAAAAAATTCTCGACCTACTGGGCGATAAAGCGGCTTATCTATTGGAACATGAATGTACAACCGTTCCTAAATCATCATTAACACTTCCCTCACCAACGCATCTTGATGATGTTTGGGTGAACAGCAACAGGAATAACCCTACTTTAAATAGTTTGCAATCATTATTACACCACGGCAGGCTTGGCGGCACAGGTTATTGCAGCATCTTTCCGGTAGACCAGGGCATTGAACACAGTGGCGGTTCGGCTTTTGCTCCCAATCCTATTTACTTCGACCCGGAAAATATCGTAAAGCTGGCCATAGAAGGCGGGTGCAACGGTGTGGCATCCACATTCGGAGTTTTAGGAATTATGAGTAGAAAATATGCACATAAAATTCCGTTCATAGTAAAAATCAATCATAACGAATTTCTGAGCTATCCTAACCGTTTTGATCAAACCATGTTCGGCACCATAAAAAGCGCCTGGAATATGGGAGCAGTGGCAGTTGGCGCTACGGTTTACTGGGGCAGTGCTGAAAGCAACAGGCAACTGAAAGAAGTAGCCGAAGCGTTTGAAATGGCTCATGAATTAGGTATGGCCACCATTCTGTGGTGTTACCTGCGCAATAATGCTTTTAAAGTGGATGGTGTGGATTATCATACTTCCGCCGATCTTACAGGACAAGCCAATCACTTAGGTGTTACGCTACAGGCCGATATCATTAAACAAAAGTTACCTACCAATAATGGCGGCTACCTTGCTACCAAACATGGTAAAACTTCTCCCCTTGTATATGAAAAGCTCACCTCCGATCATCCCATCGATCTTTGTCGTTACCAGGTACTGAATTGCTATAGCGGCAGGGTTGGGTTGATTAATTCAGGTGGTGAAAGTAAAGGCGCTTCGGATATGGCGGAAGCAGTTTACACAGCTGTTATTAACAAAAGAGCCGGTGGAATGGGATTGATACTAGGAAGAAAAGCATTCCAGAAGCCTATGAATGAGGGAATTGAGTTGTTACATGCAACGCAGGATGTGTATCTCGATGAGGGCATTTCCATAGCATAATTTTTTTCAAAAAGGCCAAATGTGGATAACAGGACTAAATTGGGGGTGCTTGTTTAGAAATGCTGTTCTATGGACAAACACCCTTATTTTTGCTATCTTCAAATCCCCAATTGACTGATCGTATGAAAAAAGAACGAGAAGAAGATTTTGAAAATAACCTCACTGGTGAAGAAGACAATCACCAGGAAGAGAACAGTAAAAGAAGTTGGTTTAAGAGAAGGAAAAAGGGTATTTTAACTTCTACGGCTGATAAAAAGGAAACCCCGGAAGGGCTTTGGAATAAATGTCCGAATTGTAACCACATTACCACTACCAAAGAGCTCAAAGAAGAGTTATTTGTATGTGTAAAGTGCAATTATCACCATCGTATTGGTAGCGAAGAATACTACGAAATTATCTTTGATAACAGCGAGTACACCGAACTCTTTGATAATATCCGCAGTATCGATTTCCTTCATTTTACCGATCTGAAACCTTACCAGAAACGTTTGGATGAGATCCATTCCAAAACCGACCTGAAAGATTCTATGCGTGTTGCCGTGGGTGAGATTAATGGAGAGAAAATGGTGGTAGCCTGTATGGACTTCGAGTTCATCGGTGGTTCTTTAGGAAGTGTGATGGGTGAGAAATTCAGCAGGGCTGTTGATTATTGCATTGAACATAAACTCCCCTACCTCGTGATCTCTAAAAGTGGTGGTGCCAGGATGATGGAAAGCGCTTTCAGTTTGATGCAGCTCGCCAAAACAAGTGGTAAACTTTCTCAACTGAGCGATGCAAAGCTTCCTTACATTTCAATGCTTACAGACCCTACGTTTGGTGGTATTTCTGCAAGTTTTGGTATGCTGGGGGATCTTAATATTGCCGAGCCGGGTGCACTGATCGGTTTCGCCGGGCCACGTGTAATTAAGGAAACCATAAAGAAAGATCTGCCGGAAGGTTTTCAACGCAGTGAATTTTTACTGGAACACGGATTCTTAGATTTTATTGTTGACAGGAAGCAACTGAAAGATAAATTACATCAACTGATATTGTTATTCAGAAATTAAAAGTTCAGTAAAGAACAGAGTGCTGAAGTGTGCGACGCAAGTAAAGCTGAACATAGGTGTAACAGCCGGTAACAAAATAAAATTCCGTCCCGCACTCAGCTGCGGGATTTTTTTGTATGGCAAAGGAAATGAACAACAGGCAGGCTTATTTTAACTACTACATAGAAGATAAATATGTGGCCGGCATTGTATTGCTGGGCACTGAAGTGAAAAGTATACGGGAAGGGAAAGTGAGTTTCAACGATGCTTTCTGCTTGTTTGATAATGGCGAGCTTTGGTTACGCGGCTTGTATATTGCGGAGTATGGATTGGGTACCTATAACAATCATATTGCGGTACACGACCGCAAGCTGCTGCTCACAAAAAGAGAATTAAAGCGGCTTGAAATAAAGTTGAAAGATAAAGGCCTTACGATAGTGCCTCTGCGTGTATTTATCAACGATAAAAACCTTGTGAAGGTAGAGATAGGTTTGGCAAAGGGTAAGAAATTGTACGATAAAAGGGATACCATTAAGCAACGCGATACCGAGAGAGAAATTAAGCGTTACCTGAAATAATTAATCCACATACTTTTTCTTTTTTTCCGGTTGATATTCCATTTGCTCCAGCACTGCTTCTGGCGTTGGATTTTTTGTAACCGCAACTGCTATTTGATAAAGCACAATGATTAAAACAATAGAGAATACCAGTTCTCCTGCCGTAAGCCAATAGCCCCACCAACTATAAACAGCAGCCTGTTTTGGATGTGCAGTTTCATATATTACATTTACGGTTTTCCCTTCGGGTAAAGACCTGAAAATATAATCTGCTATACAAGCATACTGATCTTTCCCAATAGTAAAAACCGCATGTGGTATGGGCTTGGTAGCACTGCTATCCTTATACCAATGAATGGTAGCACTTGTAATTTCTCCGTCGAAATAATCGGGTTGACGTGTAAATAAAACGAATGTTCCAAAAACAACGAGGTACAGTATAATGACGGTCTTGTTCAAAATTAGAGGGTAAAAGTAAGAAATGAAATTGCTTGCATAAAAAAGGATTGAAGCCTTTATCACCTCAATCCTTTTTGACAATTAAATCCGATGTATTAATTCAAACTTCTGAAATCTACAGGCACCAGTTTACTTACGCCAGGTTCCTGCATGGTTACACCGTAGATCACATCTACAGCACTCATGGTTTGTTTGTTGTGTGTTACAATAATGAACTGCGAGTTCTCACTGAATTTTTTGATCATCTGTGTGAATTTACCCACATTGGCATCATCCAACGGAGCATCCACCTCATCCAGAATACAGAATGGCGCAGGTTTGATCAAATAGATTGCAAATAATAAGGCCGTTGCCGTTAATGTTTTTTCTCCCCCACTCAACTGCGTGATAGAAGAAGGACGTTTACCTTTTGGTTTTGCTACGATATCAATTCCTGTTTCTGCAAGATTTTCGGGATTTTCCAATATCATATCGGCCGTATCTTCTTCTGTAAATAAGGCTTTGAACACACGCTGGAAATTCTCTCTCACCTTATTGAACGTATCGAGGAACTGCTGGTTAGCCGTTGCTTCTACTTCCTGAATGGTTTGCAATAAACTATCTTTTGCATTCACCAGGTCGTTCTTTTGTTCGAGGATGAATTCGTAACGTTTTTTCATTTCCTGGTAAGCCTCAATAGCGGTGGGATTCACCTCACCCATATTTTCCAAACGTTTCTTCATCCTGTCGTTGGTAGCCTGCAATTCTTCTAAAGGTGTATCGGTAGTTCTTGGCTGGTCTAATATCTCGTCAAGATCAACTTTAAATTCTACACTTAATCTTTCTTTCATTCCGGCCAGTTGCAGCTTCAGTTCATTCAGCTTATCCTTGATCTCACTCAATAAATGCTCTATCATCTCACGGCTCTTCACTTTCATGCGAAGCTCACTTTCCTTTTCCTGCAATGCATTACGAAGATTATAATAAGCCTGGTCTGCTTCATTAAGCTTTACTTCTTCTTCATCTTTACGATGCATTAGGTCTACCAAAGCATCCTGGCTATCTGCCAATAACTCTTCTGCTTCTTTGATGGCTGAAGATGCTTCTGATAGTTGAGAAGTATTAGCTTCTATTTGCTGATGTAGGTTTTGCAACTGGTTTTGCTTGAATACCAACTCCTGTTTAATGGCGGTGATCTTGCTTTGCTGGCGTGTAACCTGCAAGTTCAATTCGTTGAATTGAGCAGATGCCGCATTATAATCTTGCTCTGCCAACTGATAATCCTGCTCCAGCATTTTCATTTCTTCGCTGGTTTGTTGCAGTTGTGCGTTTAACTCATGCAATACTTCTCTTGTAGAAGCAATGGCATCCTGCTCATCCTGCAAACGTTGTTCAATATCATCTAAACGTTGTTGAGCATTTTGTTGAGCCGATTGTAAATTCTCGATCTTATTCTTTGCAGCAAACACCTGGTTGGTCAACTGGTTGATCTCATTCTCTGTTTGCTTGATCGTTTGCTCTTTCAGTTGCTCGTTGAAGCCGATCACACGATTGTGGTTATGCTGGATATCTGCTTTCAACAAATTCACTACAGCCTCCTGGTCTGTGATCTCTTCAAATAATTTTTCAAGATTCTTGGCACGTCCAATCTTTTTTCCTTCAAAAAGGCCAACGCTGCCACCGGTAAGCGTAAATTTACCTTTTACATACTTACCCGTTTTTTCCAGCACTACTGCACCATTGGATTGATTAATGGCATCATCCGTTTCGGCAATGTACACATTGGCCAATAAATATTCTGCCAGCTTTTTATATTGGTCATCAACTTCAATCACTTGCAAGGCAGGAATGGTATTGGAAGGCTGATGAGTTTCAATACGGCTTTCATTCAGCTTATCCAGCATGAAGAAATTAGCCTTCCCTTTTTTATTTTCATCCAGTAAATGAACGGCCTGCAAGCCTTCCTGCAGGTTGTTTACCACATAATAGTTCAAATACGGTTCTAACACATTTTCTACCGCAGCCCTGTATTCTTCTTTTACATAAATGATGTCTGAAAGAATAGGCGCAGCGTGGTTCCAGTTAGGATTTTTATGAAGAAATTTTACGCTTTCAGGATAACCTTCCATCGAATCGATCAAGCTCTTCAACAGATCATGTTCATTACGTTTGGCATCCAGTTTCCTGTTTTCATCTGCCAATGTATTACGCAGTTCTTCCAACTGCTTTTGTGTTTCTAAAATTTGTTCTTTTGTTCTTTCGTGTTGTTCCTGCAACTGCTGCAGATCAATGCGTTTGGTATCGAGCAACTCCTCTTTCTCCTGCAATTCACCATGTAATTGCTGAATCTGTACTTCCCGGTTCTGCTTTTCTTCCGTGATCTGCAATTGTGCCCTTTGCAAGTTTTGAATAGAGGTATCTGCAACAGCCACTTTCTTTTCAGCATCAAACTGGTTGCGCTGCAATTGTTGGTATTGGCCACGTAGCGCATCTACAGAACCTCTTCTTTCATCAAACAAGCTTCGCTTGTTTTCTACACTTTGCTTAGATGATTCCAACCTTTCCTGCACATCCATCAACTTTGCTTCTTCTTCTCCCACCTGTAACTGCGTAAACTCAATCGAATCTTCAATACCTTTTAACTGGCCTTCCGCTTTTTGCAGAAAATCCTGCAAACTACCCTCTTTCTCTTTCAGGTAATGCAGTTTCTGAGCGGCCAGGTTCTTTTCATTTTCCTTGGTGCGTAAGCGTTGCAAGAGTTCATTGAATTCGTATTGCATGCTTTGCAAAGCCCGCTCTTTCTCAATGAAACCCACCTTCTCTTGCTCTACATTAGCTTCTGCATTTGCAATTTCAGCTTCTAACTGAACCTTCTTGTCTGTTTCCAGTTCATGTTGCTCATTAAGATCTTTGTAGGTAAGATTAAAGCCTTCCAATGCAGCCTTTGCCAGTTCAATGGAAACTTCTTTGTAGTCTTTCTTTATCTCAAAATATTTCTCTGCTTTTTTAGCCTGGTTCTCTAATGTTTTTAACTGGTTGTTGATCTCGAACAAAAGATCCTCAATACGTGCCAGATCTTGTTCAGTAGCGTCCAGCTTGCTTTTGGCTTCTTTCTTTCTTGTTTTGTAAATAGTGATACCGGCAGCCTGCTCCAACATCCTGCGGCGACTGTTCTCTTTATCTTTAATGATATCATCCACCATTCCCAATTCAATGATGGCGTAACTATCATTGCTTACTCCGGTATCTAAAAACAGGTTATGAATATCTTTCAAACGGCATTGTACATCATTCAATCGGTATTCGCTATCGCCATTTTTAAAAAACCTACGGGTAACTGTTACCGTTGTAAATTCTGTGGGCAATAAGTTGCGGGTATTCTCAAACGTAAGACTAACCTCTGCCAAGCCGCTAGGGCTGCGGGTTTTAGAGCCATTAAATACCAGCGCCTCGAGGTTTTCACTACGCAGTGCCGATATTTTTTGCTCACCGATCACCCAACGGATACTATCAATAATGTTACTCTTCCCACAACCATTGGGCCCAATGATACCGGTAATGCCTTCATCAAAACTTACAACAGTTTTGTCGGCAAAACTTTTAAACCCCTTGATCTCTAATGACTTTAATCGCACGTTCTCAATAATTTTAGTACCTGCGAACATACACATTTACCCATAGAAATCAGATAGATTAACAGTTCTTGTGGAGAAGTAGTGAGAAAAATACGGTAACCGGCTGTAGTGCCCTGATTATGCGACAGTTGTGTCACTCACTTGTACGTTCAGAACCTTATTCGGCTTAATTTTTTATGGATTTTTTAGCCTCTATAAACAAATAGTAGCAACTAATTTATTTTCGCTGCTCATTCTAAAATGCCCGAACAAAATTATTATAACATTTTACAAGTTTCTTCTACCGCTTCAACAGAAGAAATTAAAAAAGCTTATCGTAGGCTAGCCATGCAATTTCATCCTGATAAAGCAGGCGATAATGAGGCAACAACAGAACATTTTAAAAAAATAAAAGAAGCGTATGAGGTATTAGCTGATCCTAAACGAAGACAAGAATACCATTACCGTTTTTTTCATGGAGCTTATGTTCAGCAGAAAACGGTAACCATACATACGATTGAAAAAGAGTGTAAAGAGCTATATGCATTAATAGAAGCGATTGGCTATGACAGGATAGATTACGATCTGCTTCAATTTCAGCTACAGGAAATTTTATCGGACAAAAACACACAAATCATTTTACAAAGTGGTAAGAGTACATATGCACTAAACATCTTTAAGAACTTGCTGCAATGCTGTTCGGCACTGCCTTTCAAGCAATATGTTTCAGTTCACAGCCGGCTTTTACAACTGACAGCAAACAATAAGGAGCAGCTTCAGCAATTACAAACTTTTTTCAAACACAAAAAAAGAAATGCATTCTTTGATCAATACAAATTGTTACTTGCAATGATTATTGCCATCATCATTTGCATGCTCATTTATTTTACACACTAATGCTTATTTTCCAAATACTTTCTTCAAGATATCGGTAGTTCTTGCAACGGGGTCTTTTCTTATTTTTTGTTCTTCCAAGGCCACCTGGTAAAATATACCTGATAAAGCTTTATCGGTTACATAACCTGTAAGATCAGTATTTACTCTCTTTACAAAAGGAATTTTATTGTAAGCCGTAGTAACCGTATTCCAATATTTCGTGGCGTCTACCTTACCCAATGATTCTTTTACAATTGGCTGAAAGGCCTGATTTAATGAGGTTGAAGTTTTACTTCGCAGATACTTTGTTGCGGCAGAATCCCCTCCTTTTAAAATACCTACCGCATCCTTAATTGACATGCCTTTGATTGCATTTATAAAAATGGGTGCGGCACTTTTAGCCGCATCTTCAGCAGCGCGGTTCATTGAGAGAATAGCATCATCAACTTCTTTATTCAATCCTATTCTTCTTAATGTTTGCTCTACTTTTTGAGCTTCTGGAGGCATTAAAATTTTAATGGCCGCATTCTTAAAAAATCCATCCAAAGCAGAAAGCTGCTGCACACTTCTTTGCGTCCCCACACTCAAGGCTTCTTTCAATCCGCTAACAATATCAGTATTGGTTAAACTATCCTTCTTTACTGTGCTGATGTTTTTAAATATGCCTTCCACTTTAGCAGCAGTAGAAGAATCCTTACCGGCCACTTTCTTCAATAACTGGTCTAATCCCTGCGATTTTGCCTGACTTACTAATCCTACAGCAATAACGAAAATGTAAATACGTAACATAAACCAAATTTGACCGTAAGATAAAATTGAAATTGTTAGTAGGATGATAAAAAAGGCCGCTCCTGCAACAGAAGCGGCCAACTCAGTATAATAAGCAAATTCTACAGGTTAATATCGTACGCTAAACCCTTAGCCTTGGCTCCTGTTAAATTCATAGAACCTTTATAGTACAATGTATACACTCTTCTGTTTGAAAAAGAAACAGCATTCATCCTTGCAAGTTCAGTAGTAGTTCCGGCCCTTCTAACAATCAAAGTATCAGAAAGTGTGTTATAAGGTAATTGAATAAAATTACTTACCTGCCCAGGTGTGTATGCAGAAAAGATATTAGAAGCTGCCCTGATTGAATAAATATCAATAGCATTAGGAGCATCATCCAATACACCATGTATAAAACGAAGGCTGAATGTACCATCGGATGGTGTGGTAAAATTATCATTAAGCCATATCTGGCTTGCATCGGCAGATGACATTACATTATCTGTGATGTATAAGGAATAATAACTACCTGCCGTAAGATTCTTAGTTTTAGTAAGTACATATGTTGAATCTGGAGTAGTACCCACTTTATTAGGCAGCGCCAGTTCAATGGCCCTGGTACCGGGGTTTACAGCTAAATAAGCATTGGAAGTATTAGAAGAAGGGACCAATGCTCCAAAAGATACCAAGGTGCCATTCATTTTATTTCCATCAACCATTAGATTCATACTGTCCGGTTTACCATAAATAGCCCTGAAATTGGGAGAAATATGTACTATACGCAGATAGGCATAGTTATCTACTCCCTGAAACTTTGCTACATAAGCCCTGTCTTTTGTACAGGATACCCAAATAAGCGGGAGTGCCGTGATTACCAATATATATTTTATAAACTTATTCATATTCGTTGTTTTAATGCATTTAGATTATTTCAAAGAAAACCAACATTCTTGTGTATGATAATCGGGCACCTGAGAGCCTCCTCCATCCAATGCACCTACTTTAGTTAAAGAAGGTATATCATACAAAAACTCAGAATTATATCTTGGTCTGCACCTATACACATATTTTCCATTGTTATTGGAAAACAGAGTTCCCGTTGGTGGCGGTGTAAAATCAGCATATACCTGTTTCCCTGTAACCGGATCCATATCCGTGTAATGGAACCTTCTCATATCTGCCCACGTTTCCTGTACCCCCCATCCATATAAAGCAATATATTTCTGCAACATAATTTGTGTAAGCGTTAGGCCTGAGGGAGAAGTAGGTACTACTAGAGTATTTGATAGATAAGCAGCTTTATTAGCATCAGTGATAAGATTAGCCGTAGGCACATTGGTAGCATAATTATTTCTGAGCATATCAATGTTCAGGCTGATAGCATTTGTATACGCCGTAAGAGCAGTAGCCTTATCTCCTTTTCTGTAAGCAGCTTCTGCCAGCAAGAATTGCATTTCAGAGGCCGTCATTATGGGAAATTCAGCTGTGTTTCTGAAAAGGTACCTGCATCCGTTTTCATTACTTGGAGAAACAGTAGCTGTATAAGCACCACCCCAGAAGTTAGAGGGTTGATCTGCAGTAGACAATCCTGCTAAACCAGACCAGGGCACAATACCTTTAATGGTACCATTGGTGTTTTCTCTAAGTAAATAAAAAGCCCTGGGATCTGCTACGCCAGTGAATGCAGTTGAGTTATTACCGGTTAACAGGTTGGCAATGTATTGCGACTGCCTGATGGTTCCAACATTCCCTCTTAAAATACCAAAGTAACTATTCTGACCAGATAGGAGGCCACCCGCAAATTTACAAGTAGCATTGTCTGCGTTTGAAGTCATAGCAAGATTGCAATACTTAATTACTGAATCTGCTGAGTAGGAAGATTTATTACTTACGTAAGCATAAGATCGGGCAAGAATACCATAAACAAATTTTTTCCATTTATTTACGTCACCGTTATAAAAATAAGCATCCCCAATGGCAAGGTTAGCCTGGCTCACTTTTCCATCTGTTCTACTTAAATAGCTGATGGCATCGTAACAGGCTGCTCTGCAAGAATCGTACGCTAAAGATTGTGGATCATAATCAAACTGCTGCCTGCTCGCATCAAAAGCTTCTTTCACTATAATAGCATCAGCATATTCATTTGCTAATTCCAACCATCCCCAGGCTCTCAATGCCCTGCCTACACCAACATAATCCCATTTTTGATCAGCAGCGGCCCATTGTACCATTCTATTCAGATTGGCTCCATGTCCAAAATAAAAAGCAGCCCAAAGAGAACCTAAGTTATCACTACTACCTACAGTTCCGCCCATCACATCATAATTCGATGCGTTTGATATCGATAAGGAAACAGGAGCAACCGTATTAGAATAGGTACCCCAATATTGCACATATCTTCCTATGAGTAGAGCATCGCCTGCTATACCATAGGCACTACCGGCAGCGGCGGAGCTACCGATAATACTACCTATTAAGCTAGGTAGTAAAGTTTCAACAGGAACTACTACCGGAGCATTGGGATTTTTATAGGCATCATCCAGTTTTTTCTGGCAACCTGTTAACCCTAACAGAGATAAAACACCGGCAGCGTAGATATATTTAAAGAATTTAAATTTCATATTATTCAGTTTTGAATTGATCATTATGATTTGTTATTAAAAACCTGCTCTTAAACCAAAGTTTACGCCAATAGGGGTTGGAAGATTTCCATAATCAAAACCAAATCCGCCTACACCCTTTGAAAGCGCTGTATTTCCGTTAGTAGCAGGATCTGCTCCCCTATAATTGGTGAATAAAATCAAATCATTTCCTGTAACAAACACACTTAAAGAATTTAAACCATGAACCCTATTAACTAATTTCTGAGGAAGCATGTAACTCAATGTAATATCACGCAGCCTAAACCAATTCACATTTTTCTGAATGAATTCTTCTTCCGGCATGTTTATATAGTAACTGTTCAGATAATATGGTGTAACAACAATTGTATTTACTGTTGGGCGGGCCGTATTTTGCATTCCATCCTGCAATACCCCTTTTATAACTCTTGGTACTAAGCGATCTGCTGTTCTTGCACTTTTCCCAATTGTAGTAAGGTATTGTTCAGTAGCATTGTAAATGTCTCCACCAACTTTCCAATCCCATAAGAAGCTAAGATTCCAGTTCTTGTATCTGAACGTATTAATTGTTCCGAGTGTAAAGGCCGGAGTTCTATCGCCCCTTACTCTAAAATTTGCATCAATTACTGGTAAACCGGTGGTAGGATTAATAAGGATATCGCCATTATTGTTTCTTAAATAGCCATAACCGGTGATTGTTCCGGTTGAAGCACCTCTTATCAAACCTCCCCTGGCATTACCATATACCCAAGTATCTGCGATATAATACTCATAAGCGATTGATGCGGGCAAGTCTATAACTTGGCTCCACATATGGTTGAAGTTGAAACGAATATTCCAGTTGAAATCTTTCTTTCTTACGGGTGTGAGATCTGCACTCAATTCAATACCCTGATTCCGAGTGGTAGCTGCGTTCTGTGTGTTCAAAATAAAACCTGTACCATAACTTGCTCTGTAACCAACGCTAATCTGATCGTAAGCCAATGTATTATAATACGCAGCATCTAAAGAAAGCATATTGTTAAACATTCTAAACTCACCACCAACTTCGTATGTGTGTTGCCTTTCTGGTCTTAAGTCTGGATTATTATTGAAATATCCGTATGAATAAGCTGGCCCGGCAGCACTTGCATAGTTAGCACCAAAAACAGATTGATTTGAGTATGGGTCCGGCAGCCTTGCAGTACTAGCCAATGAAGCTCTTAGTTTGGCATAGTTTAACACACCTGATTTTTTTAGTGCAGGGAAGATATCCGTTAAAATAGCACTAATACTTCCGGCAGGATAGTTATAATTCCTGTTTTGTGAAGGCAGCACCGAAGTTCCTTCAAAGCGATGACTATAGTTTAAAAACACTACGTTTTTATAACCAATAGATACTTCTGCAAAATATGCCATTTGCCTATTAATTAATTCATTTGGCTGGTTGTAAACATTCCTGTTTAAGCGTATTCTTGATTTAGGAGAAGTAATGGTACTATCGTAAAAAGACCCCACTACCTGACCAAAATTACCATTGTTCACCAGCACCCCGTTCTTATACATTCCTGTAGCATTGATTGAATCAACGATGCCTGTACCATAACTGGCATACATTTCAGTTTTATAATCCTGCCACATATTACCAACCATCACACGGGTGGAGAAATCACCAAACTTTTTATTAGCTGTTAAAGTAATAGTATGGTTGTAACCATAATAATTTCTCCAGTAATTATCCAACGATCCTCTTGTAGATAAACTTAGCACAGCTGATTCTGGGTGATAGAAAAGATAACCAACCGTGTTATATGTATCATATCCAAACCTTCCGTTTAAAGTTAACCAGGATCTCAAATTTACATTCACACCCATAGTGGCGATCCATCTTGAAGTTTTATCCTGGCTATGATTGAAATTGGCATTAAACAAGGGATTATCAACACCCTCCCCGGTTGGGGAAGTAAGGTAAGCTCCTTTTCTCTGACCGTTCGCATCAAGATAATTTCTTGCATCATTATCTACGGGCCATGCATACAAATCAAGCAAATACCCCCCACCACTTCTTAATGGCCTGTCAACAACAAAATCGGAATAAGCAATAGATGGTGTAAGCTCAATGAGCTTACCAATACGGGTGGTATTACTGATCCTGAAACTTTTCTTTTCTGCTGTATTTCTTGGTACAACACCATCTTGTTTTAAATAGCTTCCTGATACCCTGAAACTGGACGTTTTACCACCGAAGTCAAGCGAAAGATTATGTGTTTGTGTAAAACCTGTTTTAAAGAACGCACCTACGTTATCAAACTTTTGAGTAGATGAAGTATAAGCCGGGCCGAAATAAATAAATGAAGGTGCTGTTGAAGGTAGTCCACTTCCGCCGGCGCTATAATTATTATTCACTTCGGGGAATCTTGTAATTTTTTGAATCCTAAAGCTGTTATCATAGTTGACATTTACTTTTCCACCACCTACAGCATGAGCTTTTTTAGTGGTGATTACTACTGCACCGGAACTTGCCTGACTTCCGTATAGAGCTGTGGCTTCAGGACCTTTTAAAATAGTAATAGATTCAATATCGCTGGGGTTAATATCTGCGATCCTATTCGTATAGTCGTTACCGCGGTTAGGTCTGTCTGATGCCAAACCTAATTGTGAACCACCATTAGAAGTTTCATCCATTGTTGAGTTATCAGCTATTACACCATCGATAACAAATAATGGCTGGTTGCTCAGCGACAAAGAGTTAAACCCTCTTAAAATAATTTGGGAAGAAGCTCCTGCCATTCCGTTGGTAGGTGTAATACTTAAACCGGCCACCCTTCCCTGTAAGCCATTTAAAAAGTTTTCCCGTTGTGTTGCCTGTATTTCATTCCCCTTTACGGTTTGAACAGAATAGCCTAACTCCCTGGGCTTTCTTTTAATATCCATCGCAACTACCACTTCATCCAGTTCTGCTGCTGTTCCTTTTAAATTAACGGCAATCCTTCCACCAGTTACTTCAATATTCTGTGTTTCAAAGCCAATGTGGGAAATTGTAAGTGTTTGTCCTTTAGTTGCTTTAATAGTAAAACCGCCTTTTTCATTGGTTTGTGTTGCGGTATTGGTACCTTTTATTTTAACAGTAGCACCAACCAATGGGGCTTGTTTGTCTCCATCCATAACGGTTCCCGATACAGTTTGAGATTGCCCATAAGCAGGTACAAGAAAAATGAAAAGTAGCAGCACAACCACTTTCATCATAGAAGTGATTCTTCTCATAAACAAGTGTTTTGGTTTAAATTGAAAGTTGCTTGTTATTATTTGTTTTGAATCCCGGCGAACTAGCATTTTAAATTTGCACAACCAAATTCCGCACAAAACCGCAAATCAAGAAAAGGGAATTCAGTTGACGCAAAAATCAAACCCATCAAATCAGTTAGTGGGACATAATTACGAATTAATTCTGAAACTAAAAAGATGAAATCGGCAGGAAAACTGCAATTTTCGTATAATGTGAAAAAATATTGCGGAAATGTGCAACTTTTCGATTAAGCGATGGATTGTATTAGAGTATTTTCATTCCTTTTTGCCTGTAAGGCTCTAAAGCAGGGTCTTCTGGTTTAAGTTCGGTGATTAGAATATCAATTTCAGATAATTTGCAAACCTGTAATCGCTGAACAGTATTCAATTTTTCAGAAATTGCCATTGAAACCGTGGTATGGGCACAGCCGATCATGGCTCTTTTAACTTCTATCACTTCCCATTCAAGATCGGTTATACCATGTTCAGCATCAATACTGTTAGTACCTAAAAAACACAGATCGGCTCTTATTTCATTCAACCTTAATATCACTTCGGCCCCAACTGCAATCTGTGCACTTTTGGAAAGTTTATTTCCTAAAAAAATCACTTCGCTGTTTGGATGATTCAGTAACTCGAGGGCCGTGGGCAGACTTACAGTTATAAACGTTGCATTTAGCTCCTGCGGTAAAGCTTTTACCAGTTCAATGATAGTGGTTCCTCCGGAAAGCACTACAAACATGCCATCTTTGATCAGGGATGAAGCTTTTTGTGCAATGATCTTTTTCTCAGGCTGCTGGTAAATGATGTTTTTCTGAAGCGTGAAGTGAAATGATTTGGAAAGTGCACCACCATGCACTTTTGTAAGCTTACCTTCCTCATCCAATTCCTGCAAATCTCTCCGGACCGTATCTTCAGAAACATTCAACTGCACACATAAATCGGACGACAGTACTTTGTTATGAATATTTATCTGCTGAATAATGTACGCTTGTCTTTCTTTCTTGAGCATAACAGTTACTTTTGATGGCTCCAAACTACAAAGAAATAGGATATTCGCAGCTATAACATTATGATTTCCCCACAAACGATAGAGCAGATTAAGAATCGCATTGATATTATTGATGTGATCGGCGAGTATGTTAAACTGAAGAAACGAGGGGCTAATTATCTTGGTCTTTGCCCTTTTCATAATGAAAAAACACCTTCTTTTACAGTTTCCCCTGCGAAGGAATTATATAAATGCTTTGGATGCGGCAAAAGCGGTAATACCATCACCTTTTTGATGGACCACGATAAGCTGAGCTATGCAGAAGCTTTAAAATGGCTGGCTGCCCGTTATAATATTGAGATTGAAGAAACCCAGGTTTCTCCAGAGGTTAAGCAACTACAGCAAACTGCCGATAGTCTTTATATCATCAACAATTTCGCACAAAAATTTTTTGAAGAAAAACTGTTCAACTCCGATGAAGGGCTGCAGGTGGGTATGAGTTACTTAAAAGAACGCGGCTTCAGGGAAGAGATTATCAAAAAATTTCAGCTGGGCTACAATCCTTCTCAAAGAGATACACTGGCGAAAGTTTTACTGCAAAACCAATTTAGCAAAGAACTACTTCCCAGAACAGGCTTGGTGGTTCTTAGGAACGAAACAGAGTGGGTAGATAATTATCGTAACCGCATCATCTTCCCTATTCACAATACTACCGGAAAAATCATTGGGTTCGGAGCCAGGGTAATTGGTAAGGCCGATAAGGCCCCTAAATACATCAACACCCCCGAAAACGAAATCTATGTAAAAAGCAAAGTGCTCTATGGCTCCTATTTTGCGAGATTAGCTATAGATAAGGCAGATGAATGTTTACTGGTAGAAGGCTATACCGATGTTATCAGTTTACATCAGGCAGGTATTGAAAATGTGGTAGCCAGCGGTGGTACTTCACTTACTACAGAGCAACTTCGCATCATAAAAAAGTATACCAGCAACTTAACCATTATTTATGATGGCGACAGCGCCGGTGTAAAGGCAGCCTTACGCGGACTTGATATGGCTTTGGAAGAAAGCCTGAACGTAAAGCTGGTACTGATTCCTGACAATGAAGATCCTGACAGCTATGTAAATAAGGTTGGGTCTACAGCATTTAAGGAATTTATTGCAGCAAATAAAAAAGATTTCATTCTCTTTCAGTTGGAAGTGATGCTGAAAGAAGCTGGCAATGATGTAAATAAAAAGAATGATCTGGTAAACCAGATCGCAGATACGTTAAGTAAGATCAATAAAGCTGAAGATTTTACCAAGCAGCAGGATTACATCAAACAATGTTCTGCTTTACTTAAAATTGATGAAGCCGGTTTAACCAACCTGGTAAATAAATATAAAAGGGACAGGATCAGCAAAGAGGAAAAAAAATTACCCTTTGAAGAAGCCAATCATTTCCAGGAACAGTCATCCGAAACTTCTTACAGGGATGAAGAAATAATACTGATCAATCAGGATGAAGCACATGAACGGAATGTAATGAGGGTTTTGTTGGAATACGGTTTAAAAAGCTGGGATGAGAATAAAACAATGGCCGATTACATTTTTGAAGAGTTGGAACAGTTTCATTTTGATAATCCGCAAATTGAAGATATATACGAGTTATACAGAAAGGCATATTACCAAGGACATCAGCCTGATGCAAAAACATTTTTATACCACGAAAATGAGAATGTAAGAAACCTTGTTGTTGCGATTACCGTTTTCCCGCATGAGTTAAGTCAGAAATGGGATGAGGTATTAGAAGGAATGAATATTGTAAACAGGGATACATCCCGAGAAGACGTTTTTATGAGTGTTAATTACTACAAACTCAGGAAGATTAAAAAGATGCTGGAAGAAAATCAGCGGGACATGGAGACTAGCGCCCCTTTAGAAGAACAAATACGACTGATTGAAGTGCATAAACATTTAAAACAGGTTGAAAGAGACCTCACCGCCAAACTTGGAACTGTAATTATCAAATAATTATCTAATTATTCAGCAGCATATCACTGTAACTATTCTCGATTAAATCCTTTTCTTCAATTTCAAAGGCCCTCATATACAATTCGCATTGCGCCAGTAAATCTTTCTCAGTTAAAGATTCATTGAGCATGTTGCCGGCTTCTATCTCTACAAAAGAGCCAAGCCCGGGTACTTCATCAATATGAAACTTAACATTGCTGATGTAAAATATCTTCCTGCGCTTTTCCACTACTACTAAAACTCCCAATGCGGCAGCCAACAAGTTTTCTATCGTTGGCCCATCTCCAACTTGAGTGATGGAAAAATCTGATTGCTTAGGGCCAGCCTGGTTAGGACGATGATAATAAATAAGTGTATTTTCAATATTACCTTGTCTGAGTTTTAATCGTCCTGCTGGCACATTAAAGTAAGTATCTTTTTGCTTATCTATGCCTTTATACTCAGCATGGTTCGCAAACAAAAATGCTTCCACTTTTTCAGGGTGAAAGCATTTTGCTTTTATTTCGATATTGATGAATGGCATCTTACTATTTTTCAGAAGGCGTTTTTTTCCCCGCCATCAGTTTTTCAACCACTACTTCCAACCTGCGTTGTTTTGTTTCAGCTTTTTTAGCGGTTTCAATCCAGCTTACATACTCCTTCTGATGATTTACCGAAAGAGAGGTGAAAAATTCCTTGGCTTTAATATGCTTGCTGAAAGCTTTCTCCAACTCAGGTGTAACAACAAGGTTTTTTTCGAAATCAGTCTCTTTACAATCGGACTTATCAGTTGTTTTTTTGGAAACTACTACCGTAGTTTTAGTGAAACGCATTGCACTCCAAACATGGTCTAAAGCAATTAAAGACACCCCTTCATATTCATTCTGGGTTAGAAAATCCCAGCTACACTCCCTGTTCAGGTCACTAACAATCTTACTGGTCTGTTTTGGATAAGCCACCCACAGCTTACTTTTTAGGTGCAGCGCCGGGAATACTTCACGCAAAACCGAGTTCAACTGGTTCTGGTTCACAGCAAACACCAATGCAAAATCAACTTTTTTGGTCTTTAAAAGAGGTGTTACATTTTTTGCGTAAGACAACTTTGCAAATTGCTTTTCGATAGAAGAGGGTAAGCCCTGTATCAACAGGTTCTTTTCATCTTGCAATTCTAATTTTTCAAACAAACTCTGAGTAGACATGCCTAAAATAAATTTAGGGTGATGTAAATGGAATGCAAAGTTACGAAATATAGCGCTTGTTTGCAAACTATTTGCAGGATTATCAGTAAAATGTAGTCTAATTTACCGGATGGAGCCTATTTTTTTGCTGGCTGGTAGTACGTCATTGCCTCAGGAAGCAATGCCTGAAGTTTTTGAATACGCAGCTCATCAGCCGGGTGGTCACTTAAAAAAACAGGGGGCTTCTCGCCTCCTAACGAAGCCATTCGTTTCCAAAAGGGAATAGCTTCACGAGGGTCATATCCTGCCATTGCAGCAAAAATCAACCCGTAATGATCCGCCTCCAATTCCTGTTTTCTCGAGTTAGGCAGTAAAACGCCCACTTGCGCAGAAGGAGCATAAACCTGGTTGAAAATATCTACTGTTCTGGGGTTATTACTTAAGGCCACATCTCCAACCAAACCAATGCCCTGGGCTAATAGTTGCTGGCTCATCCTTTCCCGTCCATGACCGGCTACCGCATGGGTTATTTCATGTCCCAGCACAATAGCCAACGCTGTTTCACTTTGGGTAATGGGTAATAAACCTGTATACACTACTACTTTCCCCCCTGGCATACACCATGCATTTACTTCTTTACTTTCCACCAAATTAAACTCCCATTTGTAGTCTTTTAAAGCATCGGGCATACCATGTTCTGAGTAATATTTTGTAATGGCAGCTGCAATTCTACTACCTACCCTTTTTACCATTTCCGCGTTTTTGCTATCGGCCGCAGGAACAACTTTATTAGACGACAAGAATTGTTTGTATTGGGTTATTGCCAGTGCCTGCATCTCGCTTTCCGGAACAAGACTTAACTGGCTCCTCCCGGTAATGGCATTTCTGTGACAGGCCGTTAATAACGGAAATAATAATACTAATGAAGCTATTTTTTTCATGCTGAAATGATTTCGCTTTGAATTGCAAATCAAAATTAGTACCGAGTTTAAATAACTGTGTGAATCTGTAAGATTAATTTCTCCTTCTCTGGCGACGCCTGTCTCTGTACTTCAAAATAGGAACTTTACTTTCGGTTCCTTTCAGGATCCGGGTGATATTTTTTTGGTGAGTAAGAACCACCATCAAAGCAACAATTACGGCAAAGATTCGGTATAGAGTTTCTTTTTCATTGAAAATAAAAAGAATAAACACCATAAAAGAAACACCAGCCAGAATAGAACTTAATGATACGAATCTTGTTAGGTAAAGAACCAATAGAAAAACACCAACACATGATACAGCTACGATAGGTTGCATGGCCAAAGCCATACCAAATAAAGTTGCCACACCTTTACCTCCCTTAAAATTAGCCCAAATGGGAAAGACGTGACCAATAACCGAAGCTAACCCTAAACCAATCATAAAATTGGTTCTGTGCAGTTCGTTGACTAAATAATCTGGAATGAAAATATATAGAGAAGTAGCAATAACACCTTTTAACATATCAACCACCATCACGAAAGTCCCCCATTTGCTACCTAGTACACGGTATGTGTTTGTAGCACCGGCATTACCACTACCGTAGTCTCTTATATCAATACCAAAGAAACGCTTACTTACCCATACAGATGTTGGAATAGAACCGATCAGGTAGGCAGTGATTATCAACAACAGTTCTTTCATTGGGTTAAAGTTAGGAAATCACAAAGATAATTACGAAGTTGGTAAATCATAATTTCTGTATCTGCAATTTCCAAATTTTAACGCTCCAGCAAAATGGCAATCCAGCCATTCTTTTTTTCTGTTTTGATATGCTTAAGCTGATAATTTTCACATAAACGTACTATCGCTGCTTCATCGGACTCAAGTAAGCCACTCAGGATCAATTGAGAGTTGTTCTTCAGGCTATCAACCAAATAGCTGATATTGTCTTCTATTATATTTCTATTTATATTAGCCAAAATAGTATCAAATTTAAAATTTGATTTGGCATCTTCAACTTTATGAATTTCAATTACTTGAGAATTATTTTTTTGAATATTTTCTAAAGAATTTTCAATACACCAATCATCATTATCAACCGCTAATACCTTACCGGCTCCTAGTTTTTCAGCGAGAATAGCAAGAATGCCAGTACCTGTTCCAAAATCGTATACGGACTTGCCCTTAAAATCAATCTTCCTCATTAATTGCATCACCAAGAAGGTAGTTGCATGATGCCCGGTACCAAAACTCATTTTGGGTGTAATGAGGATTTCATGCACCACGCCTTCAATTTTTTCGTGAAATTCCGCCCTTACACCTACAAAATCATCAACAATAACAGGAGCAAAATTAGATTCCCATAATTGATTCCAGTTTTGATCTTTAATAATTGATAATGAATAATTTAAATCATTTTTGTTCAAAATAAAGTTCAACTCAGTTTCATTAAAAACGTCTGCTTTAATATAAGCTTTCAACAATGCATCTTCTTCCACGAAAGCATCAAATTGCAGATTGCTCAATTCAGCAATCAATAACTCTTTCAACAATTCATTTTGTACCTGTATACTAACTTCTATCGTATCCATAATATTAAAATAAAACCCCCGAAAAAGTTTCGAGGGTTAGATATACAAAGGTTATAAATTAATTATTCTGCTTGCGGTTGTTTATTTTCCTCTCCCGGTTGTTGAGGTCTGTCTCCCTGGGGCCGCTCAGGCTTAGGCATTAGAACTTTACGGCTCAGCTTAAATTTACCGGTACGTTGGTCAATACCCAATAATTTTACTTTGATCTTATCGCCTTCTTTTAACACGCCATCCATTGACTCTAATCGTTTCCAGCTAATTTCACTAATATGCAACAACCCTTCTTTCTTAGGTAAAAATTCAACAAAAGCGCCGAAATCTTTGATACTCTTCACAGTAGCTTCATAAACTTCACCTACTTGAGGAACTGCAACCAATCCTTTTACCCATACAAGTGCTTTCTCTAAACCTTCTTTATCGGCGGAGAAGATACTTACCTCGCCATAATTGCCAATCTCTTCAATATTAATAGTAGTTCCTGTAACACGTTGAATCTCCTGAATTACTTTACCACCCGGGCCGATTACTGCACCGATAAATTCTTTATCAATGATCAGTTTTTCCATTCGTGGAGTATGCGGTTTTACTTCAGGACGAGCAGCTGGAATACAATCATACATAGCATCCAAGATATGTAAACGGCCTTTTCTTGCCTGCTCTAATGCTTCACGCATCACTTCCATGCTTAAACCATCCACCTTGATATCCATCTGAACACCACAAATACCATCACGGGTACCGGTAACCTTAAAGTCCATATCACCCAAATGATCTTCATCACCCAAAATATCTGTAAGAATGGCGTATTTGCCATCTTCAGTCCTGGTAATCAATCCCATAGCTACACCACTTACGTGTTTGGGAATAGGTACACCAGCATCCATTAATGCAAGGGAACCTGCGCAAACAGTAGCCATTGAAGAAGAACCGTTACTTTCTAAAATATCACTTACAATTCTTGTTGTATATGCATATTCATTGCCAGGCATCATTTGTTTCAATGAACGCATGGCCAGGTTACCATGACCAACTTCCCTACGACCAGGGCCACGCATCATTTTGATTTCACCTGTTGAGAACGGAGGGAAATTGTAATGCAGGATGAATTTGGCATAGTCGGACTTGGCAGCACTCTCAATTAACAACTGATCCAGAGCGGTACCCAGGGTAACCGTAGTTAGCGATTGTGTTTCGCCTCTCGTAAACAAAGCTGATCCATGTGGAGAAGGAAGAGGTTCAACTTCCATTGACAATGGACGAATCTCATCTAATTTTCTTCCATCCAAACGAATACGATCATCCAGGATCATATTACGTACCACTTCCCATTTAAGGTCCTCGTAGTACTTCTTTGCTAATTTCTTATCGAGATCAGAAGCTTCTTCCCCCAAACTGGCAATCAATTCTTCTTTAACCTTATCGTATGCTTCACTACGTTCATGTTTGGCAGAAGCGCTTTTTGAAATCTGGTACACTCTTTCTTTGGCAAAAGCGATAACTTTTTGCTGAATTTCTTCGTTCTGCTCAGGTTTTTTGTAATCCCTTTTCCCTTTTACTCCCACTTTCTCACGCAACTCTTCCTGGGCTTTAATTTGTACACGAATGGCATCATGTGCCAATTCCAATGCTTTAACCAAGTCTTCTTCTGCACATTCCTTCGCTTCACCTTCCACCATCATGAGGTTTTTATTGGT
Organism: Bacteroidota bacterium; assembly: GCA_028875875.1. Lineage (GTDB taxonomy): Bacteria > Bacteroidota > Bacteroidia > Chitinophagales > Chitinophagaceae > JAGWUV01. The sequence goes on along the minus strand of JAGWUV010000025.1, from coordinate 19,432 downwards.
AGCGGCGATTATAAACTCCATATCTGATTTTTCCAATTCAGATCGGGTTGGGTTAACCACCATTTGTCCATCAATCTTACCAATTCTAACTTCACTGATGATCTCCTTAATAGGAATATCAGAAACAGCTAATGCCGCAGATGCCGCCAAGCAGGCTAATGCATCAGGCATGATTTCGGGATCGCTGGAAACCAATGTAACCAATACCTGAACATCGCATAAATAATCTTCAGGGAATAACGGACGTAACGCCCTGTCTATCAATCGACTGGTTAAAATTTCGTAATCGTTTAAACGGGCTTCCCTTTTAAAGAATGAACCTGGAATACGGCCTGCAGATGCAAATTTTTCCTGGTAATCTACGCTAAGGGGGAAAAAATCCTGCCCTTCTTTAGGTTCTTTGTTTGCTACAACGGTAGCTAATAAAATACAATTTCCCTGGCGAACGGTAACTGCACCATCAGCCTGGCGGGCTAACTTGCCGGTTTCAATAATTACTTCGGCACCATTAGGCAGCTTAAAGCTTGCTTGTATGGGTTGTGATAACATAATTTAAGATTAAGCAGACACGCACCGGCATATTTTGTTGCACAGGTGCACACCTGAGTGAAGAAATAGCTTAACAAGAAAGAATGGCTACAAAAAACTATTCCCAACTGTGTAAAATTCAGTTGGGAATACCTTTATACATAACCTGTTTGATTATTTTCTGATTCCTAATTTCTCAATCAAAGCACGGTATCCGGTAAGGTTGTGCTTTTGCATGTAAGTCAGTAATCTTTTACGCTGACCTACCAGCTGCATTAAGCCGCGGTGAGTTGAGAAATCTTTCTTGTTCGCTTGCAGGTGGCTGCTGATGTGAGAAATACGCTCAGTTAATAAAGCAATCTGACCTTCGATAGAGCCTGTGTTTGTTGCTTTACCACCAAATTCTGCAAAAATTGCTGACTTTTTTTCTTTAGTTAATGACATCTCGATTTCTTTTTAAAATGCATCCAAAAAATTCATCTTTCAAATGTGGCGGCAAAATTAAGGAATTCAGATGAAAAGTTCACAGTTTGCCAACAAATTTTCTCATTCATTATTAAAATAAGTATTCGCTGCTTTTATCTTTGAAAGAAAAGAACCTTTGAAACGTATCATTTTCACTGTTACCAATGACCTTACATACGATCAGCGCATGCAAAGGATAAGCGGCACATTGGCTGAAAATGGTTATGACATTTTATTGGTGGGCAGAAAAAGAAAAAGATCTATCCCGCTTTCATCTGCTCAATTTTCCCAAAAAAGGCTTTCCTGTTTCTTTGAAAAAGGCATCCTCTTTTATGTGGAATTCAGCATTAGGCTGTTTCTGTTTCTTGGTCAACAAAAGGCAGACGCATTTTGTGCCATAGATTTAGATACCATTCTGCCGGTTTTACTCATGTCAAAAATTCGAAAAAAAATCAGGGTGTACGATGCCCATGAATTTTTCACTGAACAAAAGGAAATAATAACCCGACCGATGATTCATAAAATATGGGATTGGATCGAAAACCAAACAGTTCCACATTTCAAAAACGGGTACACAGTAAATGAATTCCTTCGAGACAGTTTTTTATTAAAATATGGAACAGACTATGCTGTTATCAGAAACCTCCCCTTCTTACAGGAAACTGAAAAAGAGAGCATTGAAGGTTTTCCCGAACAATTTATTCTCTACCAGGGAGCCGTTAATGAAGGTAGGTGTTTTGAAACATTGGTACCAGCCATGAAAGATGTACCTGTTCCATTGGTGATCATAGGCGAAGGAAATTTTTTTCAGCAAACTAAACGCCTGATCCAAAAATACGATTTGCAGGAAAAGATTATACTGAAAGGATATATAGCTCCAAATTTGTTACAAAAAATTACCCAGCACGCTATATTCGGTTTAACATTATTCGAGGCAACAGGCCTGAATCAATACCATTCTTTAGCTAACCGTTTTTTTGATTACATCATGGCAGCCATACCACAAGTATGTGTAAACTTCCCGGAATATGCAAGGATCAATGAAGAATATGAAGTTGCGCTGATGACAAACAATACAACCCCACAAGCCTTGTCTGATGCAATGAACAAATTATTAAATGATACTGTTTTATATAACAGGATGGTTTATCATTGCAGGCTTGCAAGACGAGAACTTAACTGGAACATAGAACAGCAAAAATTATTAGTGTTTTGGAAAAACATCTTCACATTATCAGCTTAACTGTGCCCTACCCTGTAATGTACGGAGGTGTGTTTGATTTGTTTTATAAATTATCTGCTTTACAAAGCCAGGGCATACATATTCATTTGCATTGCTTCAAATACGGAGATAATTCAGTGCAGGATGAATTAAATAAATACTGCCATTCCGTACAGTATTACGAAAGAGAAAGCGGACACAAAGCATTTTCTCCCAATATACCCTACATTGTGGCCAGCAGAAAAAATGAAATACTCTTCAATAATTTACTGAAAGATGATTACCCGATTTTAATGGAAGGTGTTCATTGCACTTATTTGCTGAATGATGCAAGGTTTGAAAAGAGAAAAAAATTTGTAAGGCTGCATAATGTTGAATACCAGTATTATCATTATCTCTCACAATCATCAAACTCAATCTTAAAAAAAATCTATTATAAAAGAGAGAGTAGTTTATTAAAAGAATATGAACAATCATTAGTTTCAAAAGCCACAGCATTTTGGGGTGTTTCGAACAACGATGTTCAGACCTACAGGGAAGAGTTCCATTGCACAACCATTGATCTTTTACCGCCTTATTTACCTACATCATGGCAAGTGAAATGCTTACCGGGTAAAGGAAACTACTGTTTATATCACGGTGATTTAAGTGTTGATGTTAATGAAAAAGCTGCTACCTGGCTTTTGGAAGAAGTTTTTAGTAATACATCTTTACCATTGGTTATTGCAGGAAAAAATCCTTCTTCAAAATTGCAAAGGCTTGCACACAGCAATCCAAATACGTGCATAGTAGCCAATCCATCAGAAAAGGAAATGCAGGATATGATCATGCGTGCCCATATTAATATCTTACCTTCTTTCAGTTACAGTGGCATTAAGTTAAAGCTTTTGAATGCATTGTTCAATGGTAGATTTTGTATTGCAAATGCCGCTACAGTTGCCGGAAGTGGTGGTTTGGAAGAATTATGCTGCATGGCTGATACCGCAAAAGAAATGAGGGATGAAATTGCAGTACATTTCAACCGGAATTTTGAGGAAGGTGAAATTGATAAGAGAAGAAAAATTCTGCTTCGAAAATTCAATAACGAGGCAAATGCCAAGCAACAGGTAAAGTGGATTTGGGGAGAAGAAAATCATTAAACCAAAGAAGCATTTTTAAGCGGATAATTTCCTAATAATTTCTGAAACTCTTTTGTTGAAACATAACGGAAAAGCATATCCATATGTGCCTGATGATGCATATCGGTACCTGCAAAATCAATCATATTTTCCGCTAATAACTGTTCAGCTATCTTTTTTACAGGTTTACCATAATACCCGGAAAGAGAAAGTAGGTTTAATTGAAGAAGACAACCACGGTCTTTGAGGTTTTTATATTGCTCAAAATTATTGTGATAGTAAGTATATCTTTCAGGATGAGCCAATATTGGTTTCAAACCCAATACTTTGAGATCGAATACAACTTTTTCTAAAAAAGGAGACGCAGCGATATAAGACATTTCAACCAATATATAATGATCTCCAAATGTGAGCAAAGGCTTTCGGTTTGCCACAGTTTGTTCAAACTCATGATCGATCATATATTCTGCCGCAGCTTCAATAACTATATCAATATTATTTTTTTTCACATCCGCTCTTACTTTTTCCAAAACCGGTAAAACAGTACTGGGAGAATTATTATACATTCCATCGAAGATATGCGGTGTACAAATCAATTTTCTATACCCAGCCTGATGCAGTCGCTGAATAAAATGAATTGTTTCATCTACAGTTTCCAGGCCATCATCTAAGCCGGGTAATAAATGAGAATGCATATCAGCAGCAAGGAAAGAAAGATCAATATTTGCCGACTGAGATCTTTTAAAAAAAGGAAACATGAAGGATGATTAAGAATAAATTATCTGCCTAAAGAAGAATAGAGAGATGTTGATAATCGTTGCCCATCTATTGATTCATAAATGGAGTTATTACTGATATACTCCGGTACAATGCGTTTCATTTGCCTTACCACTTCTTCATCTAAATTCCTGCCAGCAAGAACAACCAGTTCTTCTATACTTTTTTGAATAATCTCAAAATCGTACCCTATCACCTTTGCAATTAGTATTTTTTTATTGTGGGTGGGAATAACCTCTTCTTCTTTATTCAATAACTCTTCAAATAATTTTTCTCCGGGTCTTAACCCCGTAAATTTCAGCTCAATATCTTTTCCGGGAACGAGTCCTGTAAGCTGAATCATTTTTTTAGCAAGATCTAAAATCTTAACCGGTTCTCCCATATCAAACAGAAATATCTCGCCACCTTTTCCCATTGTCATTGCCTCCAATACTAATGAACATGCTTCAGGAATGGTCATAAAATAACGAATGATATCGGGATGCGTAACAGTAACAGGCCCACCAGCCGCTATTTGTTCTTTAAATCTTGGAATTACAGAACCGTTTGAACCCAGTACATTTCCGAAACGGGTAGTAATAAATTTCGTTCTTCTAGGAGTGCCATGCATCCTGATAATTCGATCATCCCATATAGGTAATTCTTCCCTGGTTTGCAAAGATTGGCAATAGATCTCTGCAATTCGCTTAGACGCTCCCATCACATTTGTTGGATTGATAGCCTTATCCGTAGAAACAAATAAGAACCTTTCAACACCATATTTTTCCGAGAGATCCGCTAAAATTTTTGTTCCATACACATTATTCCTGATGGCTTCTGAAGGATGGTTCTCCATCATAGGAACATGCTTGTACGCAGCTGCGTGAAACACAACCTGGGGCTGATATTTGGCAAATAGATTATCCATTGCCACTTCATCTTTTACATCGCCCAGGTAAACCCTTAATGCATTGCCTAACTTGTACTTTTGCTGTAGCTCGTATTCCAGTTGGTACAAACCACTTTCCGTTTGATCGCAAGTAATAAGTAAAGCTGGATAAACAGCCGATAGTTGCCTGGCCAGCTCACTACCTATTGAACCTGCAGCACCTGTAATTAAAATTCTTTTATCCCTCAGGTGATCTATCACATGCTGGTTATATAAATTAATTGGGGGCCTTCCCAGTAGTTCTTCAATATTTACTTCGCGTAGCTGCTTAATGCTCAAATGCCCATGTATCCAGTCTTTCATGGGCGGAATGTTCATCACCTTCACTCCATGAGTCAGGCAAAAATCAACAACCGCATTTTTTTCATCTAATTCAAAATCTGTCTTAGCAAAAAATAAGGTTTTAATGTTCCAATCTTTAAATACATGCTTAGCCTGACTAAAGGCGTATACTCTTATTCCGTCTATATTTTTGCCGATCACATCTGTATCTGCATCAATAAAAGCAACAACCTGGTATTCGTTTTCTGAAGTTTGTTCAATAGTTTTTTTAAGTATCGTTCCATTTAACTGGGCACCGTAAATAACCACGTGAATGGCATCCCTGTTATCAGAAGAAGCTTTATATAAATATTTAACAAGTAAACGATATCCGTATAACAGGAATACGGAAACGAAAAAATAAATGAATACTACTGAAATGGGGGTAACCTGCTGCAAGCCGCCAATGGCCATTAAAAGATTGATCAGCAGCAGAAAGAAAAACGAATAGAATACGGCAGACACACTCCTGAATGCCTCCTGGAAACCCGAAAAACGAATAATACCCTCGTAGGTTTTAAAAAGATAGAAGAGCGTAGAGTTAATAACAAGAATAAGAAATACATTCTTAATTAAATCGGGAATATGAATTAGGGTAAAATCAAAATTAAAACGAAGACTATAAGCGTATGCTAAAGCAAAACAAGTGATCAACAGGTCTAACGCAAAAATTGCCCATTTAGGGGCTATTTTTTTTTGCAGTAAAAATGACCTGAATTTTTTCACGTTATAGGGTTTGATTGGATTTAAAGCTAACTATAATGTAGTAATATCACTACACAAATGTACAGGAATTAAAAAATTATTACTTATTAAATATTTATGGCTTTCTGATCTTTCTGGTTGAGAGAAGGCTTATGCCCATGCTTTCTAACAATACTTTGTGCTGTTAGCCAAATGATTTTAAAGTAATTGGAAAGAGATCGATTATGAATAAATAAGAAGTTAAGCCTGATTTTTTCCGGCATAACATGCTGAATATAGAAATCCTCAGGTTTATCTGAGGTACCTAATAACTCATTCTCATTCCTGAAATATATGGAGGCATAATCTGTTATGCCGGGTAATACATTCAATACTTTTTTCTGTTCGGATGTGTAGTAGTTTACATACTTCCTCAGTTCGGGCCTCGGCCCTACCAAACTCATTTCACCTTTCAGCACATTTACCAGCTGTGGTAATTCGTCTATCTTAAACTTTCGCAAATAATAGCCCAGTTTTGTAATACGTTTATCTCTGCCCCCTACTGTTAGCGAACCTTTTTTATGTGCATCAACATGCATTGTTCTAAACTTGAATAATCCAAAATCGATATTGTTTTTGCCAACTCTTTGTTGAACAAACAATATCGGTCCGTTAGATGTAAATTTAATGAATATGCTTACCAATAACAGTAATGGAAGCAGGATGATTAATGCCAGCAAAGAAAGAATAATGTCGAAAAAACGTAATATACTCATAAGGGGGTAACTAATTGAACAGACCGAGCCACAACGTTAACGATATAATTGCATTCCTCTTGTGTTAGCTGTGGATAAATCGGTAAAGAAATTTCCGCAGCATAATTTTTATAAGATTGAGGATAGTTGCCGATCTCGTAGCCGGCATTCTTAAACACTGTAAGCATGGGCATAGGAATAAAATGAACATTCACCGCCACGCCTTCAGAAGCAATTTTTTCAATGATCAGGTCTCTTTGTTCTTCTGTAATAGTATGAATACGCAAAGGATATAGATGATAACTTGAAGAAGTTCCTTGTCTATCGTATGGTGGCAACCATGCCCAGGTATATTTGCTGAATGATGAAGAATAAAAATCGAACACACGTTTCCGTTCCTGCAGTAAAACATCTTGGTACTTGCGTATCTGTGCTAAACCTATTGCTGCACAAACATCCGGCAAATTCATTTTAAAACCGGCATATACAATATCATATCGCCAGCCACCAGCCTGACTTTTAGAGAATGCGTCTTTTGTTTGTCCGTTCAAACTCCACAAACGTAAAGTTTTGTATATATCATGATTACTAAAGGGTGCAGGCAAATGTAAACAGATCATCCCTCCTTCCGCCGTAGTTAAGTTTTTAACAGCATGAAAAGAAAATACAGTAATATCTGCATGTATCCCTGTTCGTTTGTTTTGATACACTGCACCAAAAGAATGAGCAGCATCACTCATGATTAGTATTCTACCTAACTTTTGTTGTTGCCCTGATTGTGGATGGAATTTTTGCAGAACAGAAGGCTTATTTACCAATTGCTGGATAGCATCGTAATCACAGGGCCAACCTGCAAAATCAACAGGGATGATGGCCTTTGTTTTTTCTGTGATGGCCGCTTCGATTGCGGCAACGCTGATATTAAAATCTTCCCCAACATCCACCATCACAGGTTTGGCACCAATATGCATAACAGCTAACGCAGTTGCACAATACGTATAAGCAGGAACGATCACTTCATCCCCTCTTGTAATTCCAAACCAATGCAGCACAAGCATCATAGCCGATGTGGCAGAATTGGTTCCCAGAGCTGCTTCTACACTCGTGTATTTACAAACCTCTTCTTCCAATGCTTTTACCTTAGGACCGGTGGTGATCCAGCCGCTACGTAAAGATTCTAATACTTCGTTTTCAACAGATTCATCTATGTAAGGTGGAGAGAAAGGTATTTTCATTTGATATGATAGAAATTAAAATAGTTTGTTGAATAATGAACAAGGCCCTGAAGAGTGCGACGCAACGACGCTACACATGGTATCTGCAGCCGGTAACACAATTATTTATTTTGTTTTCCGGCTTGTAAAAAACCTTTGAACGTGCCCCATCCATATTTAAAATGAAAGGCGAAAAATACAAATGGCATGAGAATTTTTTGAGGATCGTTCTCGTACTTCATTGATTGAGCCGTTGCTAACAATCCTGCACACAAATGCAGTATGATGATAACAGAAAAACCCATCCAGCAATAAAATGAATGAAACAGCAGATATTCTGCCAAACCCAATACAGGTAAGGATAACAGGGCTGCTACAAAAACAAAGGGAATGAAATGATGCCAACGCATACTACGCCTGTGTACAATAAAACTTTTAGCGTTCCAGAAGCCGCCGCGATAAGCATATTGCAGGAGTTTTTTGATGTTGGATGGTGGCCTGTAAAAGCATTTTGTTTTCCAGGTGCAGTATAATTTATGACCGGCATCCAGTAATCGCTGGTTCATATCATTATCCTGGTTACGTTCCATTGTTTCATCGTAACCGCCTGCATCTATCAATGCTTGTTTTTTAAAAACAGGAAAGTTTACAGAATGTACAAAGCCTTCTTTCATCACACGAAAAGAATTGCCTGATACACCGAAACTGCTTAGCATAACCCACTCACACATTTTTGCCTGGAAACCATGAAAAGCTGATTTAGTAATCACTCTTCCAGATACGCCAATAGCGCCTGTTCTAAGGAGTTCATCAAAACATACCTGCAAATAATCTTTATCGTATTCACTGTGAGCACCAAGAATAGCAACATATTCACCCTTCGCTTCTTTCAATCCAATGTTAAAAGCAAACGGTGTTTTTCGTTTGGGATTATCTACAAGCTTAACATTAGGATGTTTCGCCGCAAATGTGGTAACAATATTCCGAGTATCATCAGTACTCATTCCATCACAGATCAAAATTTCTAATTCAAAAGAATGATACTGCTGCCTGAGAAAACTTTCTAAGGTGTATTCAATGTATTTTTCTTCATTGAATGTTGGACAAATAATTGTAAGTATCATTTCGAATAAAAGGATTGAATAGCGTGAGCAACATAGTCCATCTGATCATATGTTAACTCAGGAAACATAGGTATCGAAAGGATTTCATGCTTGTACGCCGCAGCCAACGGAATATCCTTTTCTGTGTAATGAAGATATTCATAAGCTTTCATCAAAGGCAAAGGAACAGGATAATGAATAACTGTTTCAATACCTTTTTCTTTTAAGTATGCGGCCAGTGCATCCCTTTGTTGTGCTCTGATAACAAAAAGATGATACGTGTGTTTTGAATGGGGGCGAACTGCAGGCAAAACAATTTGTGGAATATTGGCTAATACTTTGTAATAATAGGCTGCATTCGCAATGCGTTGCTCAGTCCACTCCTGTAAATAAGGAAGTTTTGCAGAAAGAATAGCAGCTTGCAAACCATCCATCCTTGAGTTGATGCCCTCTATCTGGTGCTGGTGTTTTATCAAAGCACCATGCCTTGCATACATCCTGCACTTTTCTGCTAAAGCCTCATTATTGGTAACAATACAACCAGCATCGCCATATGCTCCTAAATTTTTCCCGGGATAAAAACTGAATGAAGCGGCAATGCCCATCGTTCCTGCACGCTGGCCTTTGTATTCAGATAAGTGAGCCTGGGCACAATCTTCTATCAAATACAAATTATACTTCTTACACAATGCCAGCAGCGCATCCATCTCACAAACCTGGCCTTGCAGGTGTACGGGTAGAATAGCTTTGGTTTTAGGAGTGATCTTTGCTTCTATCAATGATTCATCGATGGAATAAAAATCAGGATGACTATCTACAAAAACAGGTGTAGCGCCTGTTTGAGAGATGGTTTCACTACTGCTGATCCAACTGTTTGCAACAGTGATCACTTCATCACCAGCACCAATACCTAACATCTTCATGATAATGTATAAAGAATCAGTACCGTTAGCACAGCTAATGCAATGCTTTACCCCATAAAAATCAGCAAAAGCTTTTTCAAAAGCATTCACATACTTTCCACCAATAAAAGCTGTTTCCGCTATAACAACTTCTATCGCTTCATCAATATCAGTCTTGATAGACTGGTATTGCAGCTTCAGATCAACAAAAGGAACTTGCATATATTTCAATAAGGATAATTTATAATTCTCTCAGCATTTTAGCAGGATTACCAGCATAAACACCAGGCTTTGTAATGTTCTTTGTCACCACACTACCTGCACCTATTACTACATGATCGCAAATATTGACTGGAAGAATCGTTGCATTGCTACCTATGGAAACATGATTACCGATATTTGTTTTTTTCCATAAAGAAGTATCGCCGCCTGCTGGTCCACCTTTTGTAAATAAATCATTCACGAACATTACACCGTGACCAATGAAACAATGATTGCCTATAGTAACCAACTCACAAATAAAACTGTGTGATTGTACTTTAGTGTGCTGCCCTATTACAACGCCCTTTTGTATTTCGGTAAAAGGGCCGATAAAACTATGGGCACCGATCGTACATTCATATAAATTACAAGGTGCTACGATGGTAACCTGCTCACCTAATTGTACATCACGAACAGATGCCTGGTAAATTTTAGGATCCATTATGGATTTAATTGTTTGGCTGACTGATAAATTTTATCAATGATCTCAACTGTTTTCAATCCTTCAAAAGAATTGGTTGAAATAGAAGTACCGTTTTGCAACACATCAATCAGGTTTTGATATACCTTATCATGGTTACTCATCGATCCTACATAATTGCCATAATTATTAGGCCCCTTACCTTCAGGAAGATCTTTAAATTCGAAATCTTCAATACACTGGTATTCTAATTCGTTCAGATATTGCCCACCAATTTTCACCGTTCCTTTCTCTGCAAATATGGTGAGTGAGCCTTCCATGTTTTTTTTATAACTGTTCACTGTATAATTAATGGTTCCAATAACGCCGCTATAAAACTCTAATGCAATGGCGCCTGTATCTTCAAACTCAATAATGCCCTCATGAGCAAAATTACCCGTAAGCGCATACGCTCTTTTCACATCGCCCATCATCCAATACAACAAATCAATAAAATGACTGAATTGTGTGAAGAGTGTACCCCCATCCAATGTTTTTGTTCCTTTCCATGAGTTTTCATAATAATCTTTGTTCCTGTTCCAAAAACAACTAAGCTGAATACTGTATATCCTTCCAAATATTCCTTTATCAATGGCATCTTTTACTGCGGCAACCGGTGGATTAAAGCGATTTTGTTTAATGGCAAATAATCGCCTGTTGGCTTTTTCTGCCGCTTTGATCATTTCACCACAGTCATATACAGTTAAGGCCATGGGCTTCTCTACCAATACATGAAAACCTGCCTGCAATGATTGTATGCTGTGCTTTGCATGCAAGCCGTTAGGTGAACAAACCGATACTACTTGTATCATTTTTTCATTGCTCAACATTTCTTCCGCCGATGCATACCATTTGCAGTGATATTTTTCAGACAGTTGTTTAGCCTTTTCTTCCACTATATCACAAACCGCAATCAATGAACCGAATGCATGGATATGTTCAGCATGCCTTTGTGCAATGCGGCCACAACCTATAATTGCGAACTTTATTTTTTCCATTACGATAATATTCTAATACTGATGAATCTAAAAATAAAAATTAGTTAACACATCGATGCTTAATACACCAATGCTGCATTTGCATTGCTAACTCGTTGGCGTTCCAGTTCTTTACCTGGAACCTTCCAATAGCGAAATGATCGGACGAACCATTAATAAAATTGCAGGCTGTTGTAAATGCAAGTTTGAAACCTGCTTCTCTTGCTATATTTATTGTGGCTGTATCGCATTCACCATAAGGGTAGGATAAATAGCGAATTTCTTTGCCTACTATTTTTTCTAAAGCATCTTTTGCATTACTCAACTGGTTCAATTGTTCTTGCAATGAAAATGCCGGCAATACAGGATGGGTAACTGTGTGTGCACCTAATGTTATTAGTGGGTTTTTGAGAACATCCTGCACTTGCTGAAGTGTAGCAATTAATGATTGTTCTCCCAATACCTGTTCTCCTGACAACTGATTTAAAACTTGCTCAACAATATTTTTTTGATCTTGCAAAGAAAGGTTGCGAATCATAAGCCATAACTTATAGAAGGCTTTGGTTCTTTTATTAAAAGGCTTTGAAAAAACAGACCAATGCTTTGTGGCTTCATCGGGAAGATCATCACCAGACAATACTTTTACTGTACCTCTATACAATTTGATCGCAATAGTAGAAGGAAGTTTTTCCGTTTCCAGAAATATCGTTTGTAATGCATCCCAAAAATAATATCCCCCAGTTTCTCCGTTAAGCATACCGGATACAATAAAAAAAGTTGCAGGCAATTGATATTTGCTTAGTAGAGGAACAGCAACCGAAAAATTATCTTCATATCCATCATCAAAAGTTAATACTACCGTATTATTCTCAAGTGTATTATTCTCCAGTTGCTTTTCAAGCTCAGCAACAGAAATTACTTTTTTATTTTTTTTTAACCATTCTAGTTGTTGTTCAAAATGCTTCTCAGAAATACATAAACTCCAGGGATCAGAAATAGTTTCTCCAATTTTATGATACATCAAAACAATAGGTGGTTCATTCATCAATGAACGTGCATCAGATATATAATGTCTTTTATTTTTCGATTTTAAAAAAGGAAAAATATGCTTTATCTGCTTTTTCAACCAGCTTCTGCGATAAGTTCCAATGATATAACTTTTAATTTGAGCAGGATTATATTTTGCTAAAAATAAAAAAGAGGATCGCTTATCTGAACTAAAGAAGGCTGTACTACCTGTTAATCTTTTCCATGCTTTACTACTGTAATAATTGATCCAGTTCTTTCTACCGTCTGCAATGGTTCCACTAAAAGAGGATGCGAGTTTAGCAGTATGCTTTTGATGAATATTCAATACCGTTTGCAGCATGTAATCAAGATTCCCGGACATATTGTTATCATGCTTGCGGTAAGCAGCAATGATTTGAGTATGATGCAAAACAGGAAACTTTGCAGCAACCGCCAAATAGGAATCATAATCGTCACATCCTTTCAACGCAGGATCAAAAGGATAATACGTTAATGCAAACTTTCTGTACATAACAGTAGCGTGCATCCCTATGTAATTGAATTGAATTAATGCTTTGAAGTGATCTGTTTCAATTTTCTTTCTTTCCACACTCAATACATCACCATTCATGTCTACACTAATATGCCCTCCTGAAACAAAAGCAACTTCAGGATTTTCTTCAAGCTTTTGTGCATTGATACGAATGGCTCCCGGTAACAGCCAATCATCAGCATCAAGAAAAACAAGGTACTCTCCGGTACTTTTTTCTATTCCTGTATTTCTTCCTGCTGCTAAACCCGCATTGGTTTTATAAAAATATTTTACCAGAGGAAAAGCTTTTACCACTTCAGCCGTATTATCCGTAGAACCATCATCTACCACCATAATTTCAATAGCAGGATAATCCTGGTACAATATACTATTAATGGCATCTGGTAAGAAAACTGCGTGGTTATAAGAGCAAATAATTACACTTACTAAAGGTTGATTAGTCATATTTTATGCAGCAGCAGTAGCAGTTCAGAAAATAAACCGGTCTTTCTCTTTTTGATAGATTTCCTTTACCATTGCCTGTGTTTTAAACAAAGCCCCCACTCTGAAAATTGTTGCCCTTAACTGGCGGTACAAGTATTTGGTTTTCTCAAAAAAAGATCCTGGATAATACCTATATGCCTTCCCTGTTACCAGTTTAAAAGCAACTTCTTCCAAAGCACGCCTACGCAGCATTTGGTCTCTGTTCATTAACTTATGGTATTGATAAAATAAAGGAACATTTGTTTTTATTTTAAACCCGGCTTTCAAAACAGTAAAAGCCCATATTTTATCTTCCGAATAAAATACAGACTCATTATAAGTATATTTTTCCCAAACACTTTTTCTAATAGCAGCACAATTATTTACAGGAGCATGTAGCCATATCTTTTCAATATCTCCATTCTCTGATTCCATACTCATGATACGCTCTCCATTTTGTATTGCATTTTTTATAGTTGGCGCAGATGAAGTGCTTACAAATCTTAATGCTGCGATCGTTTTATCTGAAGAAAAATAGAATGGGATACTTTGAAGAAAATAATCACTAAGCAAGTACACATGAGAACTTTGAATAAGAATGAACTCCCCGGTACAAGCTGCTATCCCTATATTCAAAGCTTTTCCGTAAGTAAATTCTTTGCGGGGCAGATTAATTATCCTGCAATCGAACTGTTTTGCTACTTCAACCGAATGATCATCACTTTCATTATCAACAACTATAATTTCAAAATCAAAATTAGTTTTCTGCTTACGTAGGGCACACAAACAAATCCGCAGATCATCAGCTTCATTTAGATTTCTAATCAGAACAGATAATTGCATGCAAAAAGTTTACAATAATGATAAGCAATCAATCTTATGCAGTAAGGAGCTTAGGCTTTCTATGCCTCATGTAATACCATGTTCCAGCTACAATACCCTTTATTTCAGACCATGCAGTTACTTTTCTAAGCTGATAATATTCCCCACGTTCCGTAAGCACTTGTTTATAGAATTTGGGTAAGGTTACAAATAAATGTTTTTTGTATCCTGCATCGCTCAATTGTCTCTGTTGTATCAATGCGGCTGCAGTAAAGCCTTTCATGTAAGAATAGATCTGGTTAAAGTAGGCAGTTTTATCAGCCCTGTGATAATGCCAGTTTACTGCCCTGGGATTATAATGAATTTTACCCCCATTTTTTAATATTCTGAACCAACATTCTGAATCTCCATTGCAACCTGCAGCGCCTGCATCTAATCTCTCATCAAAACCACCACACCTTAAAAGAAATGAGCGTCTGAAGCTCATATTGGCTCCCGCTCCTATCTTCCACACAGGCGGCCCTGCTGATAAATTCTCTTCTAAAAAATCAGGTGTATAAAAACGATCAATATATCCTCTGTTAAAGGTCCAGAAACACTCAAATAGATATTGAGAAAAATGCTTGATCTCCGCAGGTAATACCAAACCCGTTCCTGCCATTACTTTTTCATCTTCATAAGTTTTCCAAACATGATATAACCACATCGGATGAACTTTCACATCATCGTCAACATAAGTAATGATCTCCTGTGAAGCACAACGCAATCCCGTATTTCTTGCAATATCCAACCCTCTTCTTGGCTCTTCAATCAATTTTACATGATGATATAAGCCTGTAATTTCCTTCATCTTCGGATTACCCGGTGCATTATCTACCACAACTATTTCTTTGGGTACATAATGCATAGAGGCTAACGATTCTAAACAATTACTAAGATCAGATGGTCTGCCGGCAGTACATATAATCACGGATAACGGAAGTTCCCTTTCTAAGGGTAAGGGTTCACTCCATGCAGTTACTTTCAAAATATATTCCCGGAAAGAATCAAAATCTTTTCGCTCAAAATCTACAGCCCACGAATATTCTTCGGCCTTATTTTTCACTTGATAATGATGTACGGCTGCAGCGATCACTCGCTTCATATCACTCATAAAAAAGTTCTCGCCGTTAAAAACAGACTTTTGAATCATCAGGCTTCCAAGAGGTACATCTCCATTCCAAAAGTTCCAGTATACCGGTCCCTTGAAATAATCTTTCGGCAGATGATAAGGGAAATCTCTCAACTGAAGATTTTTTATTTCAAAAGGAATAAATATTTGTTCAGGATCAGCGTACATAGCACCCTCAAATTTTATTTATTCAATATTGAAATTGTCTAATTCATCTTTCAAAATTTTCTTCACCAGCCTGCGTGTTCTGAAATATGCATCAGTTCTGTAAATAAATCCTCTTACTTGTTTGTATACATGTGCCAGCCTGTGGCCAACATCATCCGGATAAGCCCTGTAAGGTTTGCCTGTTGTTAATATAAAGGAGGCTTCTTCCTGTGCTCTTTTCACCAATACTTGTTTACGGGTCATTTGTTTATGATATAAATAGAACAAAGGAATATTTACTTTAATTGAATAGCCTGCTTTCATTACATGGTAAGCCCACACTTTATCTTCAGCATAAAAAACTTTTTCATCGTATTTAAATTGTTCCCATACTTTTTTCCTTATAAAGGCACAGTTATTTACTGTTCCATACATCCAGATATTATATACATCACCTTCTTCTGATTCCCAATTAATTACTCGTGGTCCATACAATAATGATCCTCCTACACTACCATGACTACCAGAGCTTGTAAATCTTAAACCTGCAATATTGTTATCTTCAAAATGCATGATCGCTTCCTGCAAAAAATTATCATTCAATAAAAACACATGAGAACTTAGTAGAAGTACAAACTCGCCTTTACACTGCTCTATCCCGAAATTAATTGCCCTCCCATAAGTGAATTCTTTACGGGCCATGGTTATCACCCTGCATCCATAACTCTTTGCAATGGCAACAGAATCATCTTCACTTTCATTATCCACCACTACTATTTCATACTCAAAATTTACCTTTTGTAATTGCAACGCTTTAAGACAAATATTCAGGGCGTGTGCTTCATTTAAATTTCTGATTAGAACTGATACCAGCATTTTTTTAACTTCTTGGAACAAATAACGCCTATATTATATTTTTATTGTTTTTAATTCATTTGAATGGATCTAAAACTTAGATTAATCGGTCAGGAGCTTAAAAGTTCATTAAAAGCTTGCTCCCATTTTTCAGTAACCTTATATGCACCAAACTTATAGGCCGTGGCTCTTGCATTCTGAACCAGCCGTTTCCCAAATACATTAGATTGAATGATAGCATTGATCGCATTCATCATTTGCTCATGATTATTTATATCTACCAATAAAGCATCAACACCATCTTTTACAAGATGCGGTATTCCTCCGGCATTGGTACTCACAATGGGTAATCCTAGTGCCATCATTTCTACTATCGTAACAGGAGCATTATCAATAGTATTTGTGCAGATATAAATATCATAATCGTTAGCATAATCATTTTTCTGTTCAAGGGAAATATATCCTGGAAAATCGATTTGGTCTAATACCCCCAGTTCTTTTGCCAGTAATTTGGTTTGCTCCAGCATTCCAACATCGCGGCCTGCCATTACCATACTAGCTTCAGGGTATTTTTTGTATAACAAATTAAATACATGAACAGCCATCAATGGATTATATACATCTTCGAAAGTTCGCATCCAGAAAAGCTTTGGCCTGAACAACTCTTTTTTGTGAAAAATATAATCATCGAGCTTCACAACATTTTCAATTATTCTGCAATCAATACCATAAGGCTGAACAGCCTGTGCTATGAAAGTTGATGGAGATACTACAATATCTGCCCTTTGCATCAACTTTAGGAAAGGAGCAGGATTAACTTTTAATTTATCGGGAATAGAACCTCCATGTAATACAAGAATAATCTTCTTTCTTAAGAGCTTTAAAAAAAATAAAGCTGCACCTTCTAATATTTTTCCCCGCATACTTCCATACATAGGAACGATGGCAATATTATAACGTGCTGCTTTAATCAAAATAGTGCTTACCGTATCTAACAAACGCAAAAAAGGAGTAACAATAGTTGATGTTTTAATGACACTATACCCCTGCAACAATAAAACTTCAGCTAACTGATCTGCCGCAGTACGATATATTTTATGCTGGTTTGCAGGAGAGAGAAACAAACCTGTTATCAATATTTTTGGCTTATTATTCAATGCATCAACTGCTTTTGCATGACATAAGTAGAAGAATGATCTTCTATTATTTGCCAGTTCATTTTTTTATATGCCTTAATAGCTCTTGGATTATTCTTCTTTACAGATAAGTGAGACTGCAATAAACCATTTGCTTTTACCTGTTCATCAAAAAAATTCATCAACAAAGGAAAAGCTTGTGTACCCCGATAAACAGGAGCAACCCCAATTACAACGAGCCCTGCACTTTTTGTATAGTAGCTCGCCGCTTTATCTGTTGCACTTAGCTTAGCTTTTTGCTTGAAAATTTTACGACTAATATTCTTCCAAAGAAAAGGATACATAGGCCTTACCTCCTTATGCACCAACAACCACGGCTTTCGTATAATACCTTTTAGCGCTTCAGTAAAGGCATATTGCAACATCCCGCTGCTACTTCCTTCACCTATTTCTTTAGGAATATATCCGCCACAATATCCTGCCACTGTTCTATTATCTTCCAGGAAAAATAAAAAACGGCTTGTGCCAGTTAAAAACCATTCAAACGTTTTTTTCACATACCTTTTTCCCAACCTCGTTGATAAAGATTCAGGAAAGCACTGCATGTGGCACGATGCAATAGCATCAAGATGTTTGTAACTGGCTAGTTGCAGTACCGGCTTTTCTAACATGTTTTAATTTGTATCTGATATACTCAACATTCGGGTTGGCAACAGCCATCATCACCAGCAAGTGTTGTATAGATATTTTTAATCCGTTATGCACCACTATCAAACAAAACAAGACAAGGAAATATAAAGAGAACTCTTTCTGCGGACCATGCCTTCTCCAAATGTTTATGAAAGTAGCAATGAAAAATCCCCAGTAAGTAACCAACCCGATAATCCCATGTTCAGCTATGGCTCTCACAAACTCATTATGAGCTGTAGAAACCTGGTCGAAATAGCGGCGTTTAACCACCTGCGTACTGTAATTACTTGTACCAACGCCAATAACCGGATCATCTAAAAATAGTTTGAAACCTGCCATTACCAATACATCCCTGTTAGAGGAACCTTTCTTTTGATAACGTTTGGCTATTGTTCCCTGTGTTTGATTGATCACGAAATAATAAATGAGGATTCCAAAGGGTATAATGAATAAAAACTTTACATAACTACCCAAGCTTGCTTTGTTGAAGTAAGCGTATAAAATGATAATAATTCCAAGAAAATACAAACCTCCTCTTGAGAAGGTAAGTATCATTACTGTTGTACAAACAGTGAACAGAATAATATTTAACCACCGATACTTGGCTTCCTCCGGATTTAAAAAAGAGAAGATGAGTAATATACTTCCCAATCCTAAATAACCGCTTAGTTGTACCGGCGCCATTCCATTACTTGAACCGAAATTACTTTCCGTATTGTATGAAATACCTCCCCGCAAATGCGCTACCAGCACTACTCCTGTAAGATAAATAGCCGCTATTTTTAAATAAGTAAGCAACCGATGGATCAATTGTGGACTTAACCTGTTAAAAGAAGACCATACAATAACAACAATAAAAGCATAACTGTTAAT
>JAGWUV010000070.1 GCA_028875875.1 Bacteroidota bacterium | reverse complement strand
GTCTTATTCGGGTTTTCTTATTACCATGTTCGTACCATAGAGGTATCTTGTTCGGGTCACGTTCGGCAGCTCCCGAACATGTCCCCTATCAAACACGAACAAGACCCGAACAAATCCCGAAGAAATGGGTATTTAAAAGGTAGTGTTCTCCCCGAGCCAAATCGAAAATCCCACCTTGCAATTCGTAAATCCTCCTGCATTTTCTTCGATATTGCTTTGGATCGTGATCGGATCGATCAGAAGCGGACCTGAACGATGTTCGGATCTGTATCAAACAAAAGTGCTGAAAGTCAAGCCTGTTAAGCTTTTCAAAATCCTGATCCGAACAATGTGGCTAAAACTTTAGCATGCATCCGGAATTTTTCTTGAGGGTATGCCTGTTTTTCTTCTACAGGGCCGATAAATGAAATGTAGGGGACATGCATCCTGTACCGTAATTTCTTTGATCACTGATGGCTGTGCCAGTGGCTTGCTTTTATTCATTACACTGGTAACCCTATTGAGGGCCGATACGGCGCATGTTTGGTATAGGATGGCCTTCCTTACCTGAGGAGATGAGAATCACAAAATGGTAAGGTGTAATTGCATGCCCGGTACAGGTGTCGGGATTCCAGCGCCGGTTTGCCAATTATTCTGCCAATGCTTTCAACACTTTCTTATCCAGAGGAGAAACGGTATTGCTGAAAAAATGCGTAAGTATGCCTTGTTCGTTGATGATGTATTTACAAAAATTCCAAACAGGAGGTTGGGTACACCATCCATTACCGGAGGCTTGGGTGAGCCATTGAAAAACTTCGTTTTGTCCTGCTTTTTCAATCACTACAGACTTCTGCATTAATGGAAAACTAACCCCGTAATTCTTTTTACAAAAGCTGGCGATTTCGGCGTTGCTTCCTTTTTCCTGTTGCTGAAAATCGTTAGCCGGAAAAGCGATGATCACCAGGTTGCTTTTGTGTGCTTCATACAACTTTTCCAGTTCTGCATACTGGGCTGTGAAGCCGCAATCGCTTGCCGTATTCACGATCATTACTTTCTTTCCTTGTAATCCGCTAAAGCTGTAGGTACTGCCATCATTGGCAATGGCTTTCAGTGTATAGAAAGAATGGAGAGGGGCTTGGTGCTGACTGTTTTCGAGTACGGCATGTTTGGATGGAAATACTTTTCCAAAAAACATGATCACCGGGTAAAAGGTTTTTAATATCGCCTGCCTGAAGGTCATGGTGGTAGGTTTAAATGCCGTTAAGAATACCACTATAACGGCAGCCACCAGCAAAAGTTTAAGAAGTAATCTTTTCATAACACAAACAATGAGGTTAGCCGATCACTTTTTTAAACAGGTTTAGCTTGCCTTTAAAGGGCGGATATTTCAGAGCAGGATCAAACCAGGTGGGCGTTTTCATAACGGCTTTAGCATGACTAAATGTTTCGAATGAATAACGGCCGTGGTATTGTCCTGTTCCGCTGAATCCCCTTCCGCCAAAAGGCAGGTTGGGGTTGGTTAAATGCCAGCTTGTATTGTTCACACAGGCTCCACCGGAAGGAATGGCTTGTAACCATTCCCTTTCTTTACCGGCACTGCTTGTGAATACATAAAAAGCCAGTGGATTTTTGTGTTGGGCAATGATAGCCTTCGCTTCTTCAACATTTTCAAAAGTGATGATGGGCAGAACAGGCCCGAATATTTCATCCTGCATCACCCTGCTCTCTATTGAATGCGGCTGCAACAAAGTAGGTTCAATGAACAATTGATCGGCCTCTATTCTGCCGCCATACAGTATCTCTCCTTCCTGCAGGTAGGAGGCTACACGGTTAAACTGCTTTGTATTGATCATCTTTCCATAACCATACACTTCGGCTGCATCCGGGCCGTAAAATTGTTGTATGGCGTTTTTCAATGCACCGATCAATGCCTGTGCCTTTGACGCATGCACCAGCACATAATCCGGTGCTACACACATTTGCCCGCAATTGGAAAACTTGGTAACCGCAATGCGTTTAGCGGCTACTTTTATATTCGCATCGGCTTCTACCACACAGGGGCTTTTGCCGCCCAGCTCTAAGGTTACGGGCACCAGTTTTTCTGCGGCCATTTTGTAAATGATCTTTCCTACGGTGGTGCTGCCGGTGTAAAAAATATGATCGAAGGTGAAGGCCTGTAATAGTTGCGGTACAACGGTTTCGCCGCTTCCCTGCACAACCGTTATGTATTCTTTGGGAAAGGCGGCGGTAATGATGCGTTCAATCACCGCTGCGGTGGCAGGGGCAAATTCGCTGGGTTTTAATACGGCGCAATTACCGGCTGCAATAGCGCCGATCAAAGGATTGATGAGTAATTGAAAAGGATAATTCCAGGGACCTATGATACATACCACACCCAAAGGCTCGGCTACGATCTTACTGGAAGATGGAAAATTCAGCAGGTTGGTGCCTACTTTTTTGGGTTGCATCCATTTGCTGAGCTGTGCTAAGGTATGTTTCAGTTCCGCCAGCACCATTCCATTCTCCGTTACCCAGGCTTCTTCTTTTGTTTTTTTCAGGTCGCTGTACAAAGCTTCATAAATGGCTTCTTCATGCCGGATGATGGCTTGCTGTAAAGCGAGTAAATGTTTTTTCCGGGCATCATACGATTGTGTGTGCCCGGCTTCAAAGTAAGTCCTCATGTTATGTAAAACGGCATCGGGTATCATGTCTGCTGGTTTTCAATGGAAACAATAGGATGGGCAGAATGTTGCAGCACCATCATTTACAAGGTAGTTAATTATTGATGTGTATCTGGAATGCCGGAAATGATTTTGTTGGGATGTGTTTATCTTGCTTGTGTTGAACTAACTTTGCCCTTCAATTATTTTGGAATGACAATACATAGAGAAGGGTATCGCACCATTGGTATTACCGCATTGATCTTCGGAGTGATCAATATCGCTTCATTTTCTTTTATTAGTCCTGATATCCACTGGCTTGCTCTTGCCATATTTCTCATCACTTTGTTTTTATTGCTTTTCATCATTTCTTTCTTCCGCATTCCTAACAGGGTACTTACAATCGATGATAATAAGATCATTTGTCCTGCAGATGGTAAAGTGGTGGTGATTGAAGAAATTACAGATGAAGAATATTTTAAGGATAAACGTTTGCAGGTAAGTATTTTTATGAGCCCTGCCAATGTGCATGTGAACAGAAACCCTATGAGCGGGGAAGTAGTGTATAACCAGTACCACAAAGGAAAATACCTCGTAGCATGGCATCCTAAAAGTTCTACGGAAAATGAACGATGGAGCGTAGCAGTAAAAAATAAGCACGGAGAGATCTTGTATAAACAAATTGCGGGTGCGCTGGCAAAACGTATTTGTAACTACACCAAAGTGGGCCAGCATATACAACAGTGTGATGAATATGGGTTTATTAAATTCGGCAGCCGTGTAGATGTGCTGTTACCGGTGGGTACTAAAGTAAATGTGCAATTGAACCAGGCGGTGAAGGGCGGCGTTACGGTACTGGCCTCATGGAGTTAAGGAGCCGTTCATCCAAAAACTCGTTAAAACAAGGCAGCGTGCTTTTTTCTTTGGATGTAGTTTGTATCTTACAGGCAATTAGTTAACCAATCAAAAAGTTTCATATGAAAAAACTGGTGTTATTAGCTACTGCTGCTTTCCTGGTAACTGGGATATCTTTTGCACACAATGGTGGTGATAAGAAAAATTGCGGTAAAGAATGTTGCAAAAAAGATGGCAAAAGCTGTAAAAAAGACAAAGCAGCTAAAGCCACTGCTGATAAAAAACAAAAATCTTAGCAGAACAACGATATTGAAAACAAAAGCCTCCGAATGGAGGCTTTCTTATTTAAAAAATATTTTCCAATTGTTGCAGGTGGGTTATTTCGTACGTGGCTTTTACATGAGGTGTTATCTGTAAATGATTCACGAAAATAGTATCTAAACCTGCATTGATTCCGCCCTGTATATCTGCATCTAAATTATCGCCGATCATAATACTC
>JAGWUV010000024.1 GCA_028875875.1 Bacteroidota bacterium | reverse complement strand
AGGGGGTGGGCCCACCTGGGCTTGAACCAGGGACCCCCTGATTATGAGTCAGGTGCTCTAACCAGCTGAGCTA
Source organism: Bacteroidota bacterium (assembly GCA_028875875.1). Classification (GTDB taxonomy): domain Bacteria; phylum Bacteroidota; class Bacteroidia; order Chitinophagales; family Chitinophagaceae; genus JAGWUV01. Next base: position 69,840 of record JAGWUV010000024.1, on the reverse strand, counting down.
TAGGCCCTGAATCTTTCGATTCAAGAGGCGCAAAAATAGCCAAATCCGTCAATTTTCCAACTTTCATTTGTCTATTCATACCTATTCTTTTGCTTATTTTTAACCGTTATCTTGATTTCAATTCTGTTATTTTTGCTTTCTTTCAAAAAAAGATATTGTTTGACTAATTACTAACAATGAAAAAAACATTACTGCTGCTGCTTTGTATTGCGTCTATTGCTTCTGCACATGCTCAAATCAGCAAACTGTTTTCTCAAAAGAAAAAAACACCTGCTTCTAAAACGGCCTCTTCTTCAACACCTAAAAAAGACTGGAGTAAAGTTGATTTCAGCAAGCGTGCTGCTGATCATTTTATGATACAATACGGATCTGATTCATGGACCGGCAGGCCCGATAGTGTTAAAACCAAGGGTTTTAGCAGGCACTTTAATTTCTATTTCATGATGGATAAACCTTTCAAATCCAACCCGCATTACAGCGTTGCTTATGGTGCAGGTTTGGGTACCAGCAATATCTTTTTCGACAGGAGATATGTTGATGTAAAGGCTCCCAGCGCTCAATTACCTTTTACCAACGAGGATAGCTCTACACACTTCAATAAGTTTAAACTGGTTACCATGTACGTGCAGGTACCGGTAGAACTGAGGTATTTTTCAAACCCGGAAAATCCCAACCGTTCCTGGAAATATGCTATCGGTGCCAAAGTGGGTACTTTATTAAAAGCCTATACTAAGGGTAAAAACCTGGTAGATAAGAATGGCAACAGTTACTATGGTTCTTCTTACATTTCAAAGGAAAGCAGTAAGAAATTCCTTAACAGTACAATGCTGTCTTTCACCGGCAGGATCGGGTATGGTAACATATCCCTCAATGCCGATTATATGGTTACCGGTGTGCTGAAAAGCGGAACCGGGCCGGTGATGAATACCTTATCCATCGGCTTAACCATTAGCGGTCTGTAATAACCACCTGGAATTGGGTGGAACAAGCTAAAAAAATTGATGGTCATAATCGGTAGCCTGTTACCATCAATAATGCCCTCCCGGCCTTTGGAAGATTGAAAATCACAAATGCTAAGAAATTCAATCGTAAAAAGGTGTACGTTTAAAATACCTCATTCTGTAAATACATTATATTATAACCACCAAAGCCTTGCTGATGCAGGGCTTTTTTAATGGAAGCAAACGGATAGATTACATTTGTAAAAATTTGAGCCTTGATAGAAAAACAACAAAAGATCAAAAGTGAAGAGAGAGCCGTACTGGTAGGGCTCGTTCAAAAAGACCAAACAGAAGAGCAGGTACAGGAATATTTGGATGAATTGGCCTTCCTGGCAGAAACGGCAGGGGCACATTCCATCAAACGGTTTACGCAGAAAATGCAGCATCCCGATAGCCGTACTTTCGTGGGCAAGGGAAAACTGGAAGAGATACAGCAATATATATCCGGGAGAAATATAGACCTGGTGATTTTTGATGATGAACTCAGTGGCTCGCAGATCACGAATATTGAAAAAGCACTGGGCGTAAAAACAATCGACCGGAGCGACCTGATACTGGATATTTTTGCCCGCCGGGCCCGAACAGCCCAGGCGAAAGTACAGGTAGAGCTGGCACAGTACCAGTACCTGTTACCCCGCTTAAAAGGTATGTGGAAACACCTGGAAAGGCAGGGCGGTGGTATCGGAACCCGCGGACCCGGTGAAACGGAGATTGAAACAGACCGACGTATTGTGAAGGATAAGATCTCTTTGCTGAAAAAGAAACTGGCCGAGATAGATAAACAATCCTTTACGCAAAGAAAAGACCGCGGTGAGTTTATCCGTGTTTCGCTGGTGGGTTATACCAATGTGGGAAAAAGCACACTGATGAACCTGTTGAGCAAAAGTGATGTGTTTGCAGAAAATAAACTCTTTGCTACATTAGATACTACTACCCGTAAAGTGGTTTTTGAGAATACCCCTTTCTTGCTGAGTGATACAGTAGGCTTTATCCGGAAATTACCACACCACCTGGTTGAAAGTTTTAAAAGCACTTTGGATGAGGTAAGGGAAGCTGATATCTTGCTGCATGTGGTGGATATATCCCATCCACAGCATGAAGACCAGATGGGAGCGGTAAACAAAACCCTCCAGGAAATCAAAGCCTTTGATAAACCTATACTCACCATCTTCAATAAAATGGATTTGTATGAAGAGAAGAACTTTGATGAATGGCTGGGTACTGATGTGAAGTTTGAGATATTAAGGGAGTTGCGTGAAAAATGGGAACACCATACAGAACATAATTGCGTATTTGTGTCGGCCATAGAAAGAAAGAACATTGATTTATTGCGTACCGTAGTGCTGCATAAGGTAAGGGAGATGTACAAGGTACGATACCCCTATAAAACCGTGTATTTCTAAGCATTACCCGGGTTGTAGGGCATGAGTAGTATCCTTACAGTGGCCTTAGCTTATGAGGAAGAGGTCTTATTGCTATTGATTATGTTATTAACCATATGGAAAGCCGGGCATCAGCGGGTACGGTTCCGGCTGTCCGGAATGGAAAAAATGCAAAGCTTATTTTTTCAAAGAAGACGGTGCAGACCATGTTTTCAATATGAAGGCCTACCGGCCTGAGGAGATTAAAAAACATTATTGAACAATGGATTGAGTCTTGTAAAGCTTTTGAACATAAAATGCCTGATCCCATCAATTTTAAACAGATACTAAATAATGTACCCAACATCAATACCATACCAATTAACAAACTCGCATGAAAACCGAAAAGAAAATACGATGGTTTAAAGTGGCCGATGCTGTAGCGGCATTGCCCTGGCAACCTAATGGAATGTGTATTGTGGTGGCGGATGATAAGAAGGTAACGTTGGCAACATACCAGCAAAAAATTGTTGCTTTTGCCTATAAATGTCCGCATGCTGGTGCTATTATGGCCGATGGTTTTTTAGATGCAACAGGCAATGTTGTATGCCCTCTGCATCGGTATCGGTTTGCATTACAAAACGGCCGCAATACCTCCGGGGAAGGGTATTATTTGAAAACTTATGAAGTAGAAGAACGTGCTGATGGTCTGTATGTTGGCATGGAAGAAAAAAGTTTCTGGAGCTTTTAATTTTTTTTAGAAAGAGATTTTGCTGGAATACATTTTTCCCTATTTTTGCGCTCCGCTAAAGCGGAAAGGATTCCCGAATAGCTCAGTTGGTTAGAGCATCTGACTGTTAATCAGAGGGTCGCTGGTTCAAGTCCAGCTTCGGGAGCGGTCAAAGCAGTAGTAGACGAAAGTTTATTGCTGCTTTTTTCTTTTGGGCCTATTCCGTTTTATACTACACGATCCCTTACATTGATCCCTGTTTTCTTCGATCCAAAACCCTGAATAACTCATATATATCCCATATACAAGCCATATATGTCCCATATATATCCCAACTCTTTAAAGGTATGGCTTATATATAGCTTACATTTGGTTTATATTAAAAATATATTAATTTTAAACTTCGTTCAATCCCGGCTTTGCTAATTGTATCATCTTAAAAACAGTATGATTATGGCAAGACTCAACAAACAATTCGGTTTTACCGGTGGACTGGGCAATGTTTCTGCCTATAGCCGCCGCGACATGGAAGGGGAGGTACTGCTCCGGATGAAGGGCGGTCCGCCTATTGACAAGATCAAACATTCCCCGGCTTTTGCCTCCACCCGCCGTAATAATACGGAAATGGGTGGTGCTGCAAAAGCCTGTAAAGCTTTCCGGGTGGCAACCAGGCATACGCACCTGGCGGCAGATTATAATTTCACACCTAAGCTGAGTGGTTTATTCCGGTTAATGATCAATGAGGATAAGGAAGGAACAGCCGGGGAGCGTTCGATCTATATTTCGCGGAACAAAGAGATGGTGGAAGGCTTCAGTTTTACGCGGAACAAAAGCTGGGAAAGCATAGTGGTAGCCCCTGTGTATGGCAGTATCAGCCGGGAGGAAGGGAAAGCCCGTTTACTCCTGCCAGCATTGGTGCCGGGCAGTAGTTTCCGCAGTCCCTGGCAACTGCCTTTTTACCGGCTGATATTGCAGGGCGATGTAGTATCGGATTATATGTATTCGGAAAAACTCAACCACTACCAGCCGATGGTAGACCTCAGTAACCATATTTGGGGAGCGGTACATACCACCGAATGGTTGCCCTGCAGTGCGGAGCGGGCCGCCGAAGAAGTGCTACTGGATATTACCAAAGGTGAAGCCTTACCCGATGCGGTAACACTGGTAGTGTCGGTGTCTATTGAATTTGGTACACTGGCAGCAGGCGGCAGTATCGAGTACAAAAAATATACGGGTGCCGGTAAAGTATGGCGGATGGGATAAGGGAGTGATGAATGATGATTGATGAATGATAGATAGTTGAATGGCAGTAGTGAATCGATAATAGGGAATACAGTCAACCGTTAACCGTGGACGGTTGACTGTATTGCTTTATTAGTTCGTAACGAACGTTCCCGTTAACGGGGGACAAGGCTGCGAAAAAGCTTAAAAGGCAGCTTACAGATGTATAATTTTCCTGAATAAGAAAGGGGGGGGATGCTCTCATTTATGATGATTTTGTTACGTAGTACTAAAATTGCTTGTTTTAATTTTATTTTAATATAAATAAGAGGTCGTTATTACTACATTCGAAATGTCTTTAAACCCTTTTGCTAAATCTAACTCGCTTATGTACCTCACTAACACCCCATGCTTACTGCAAAACACTCACGTTTCCTGTTATGTCAAAAAAAATAATGAGCCCCTATATCGGGAAGTGATTGATCATCTTGTTTTATAACATTTTTTACTACACATTGCTTTCCAATAAATGCTACGCTTTATTTGGAAAACCTTCGTGTTGCTTTTCCGGTTGTTCTATCTCAATATGTAGGCTTTACGCAAAAAAATTTTTGCAAATTACCTAAGGTATCTGTTTAAACCATATAAAGCTATCAGGATAGAATACTGACTTGCTAAAGAGCAATAAGACTTATAACCAAACATAGTAAAATTAAAAATCCTTCATTTTCTCCGCACTTCGTTTGGTCAATACTAACAAAACGATGTAAATAATTTTATAACCCGATTAATTAAGTCTCTATAAATGAAAAAAAATCTACCACGCTACACTTATGTTTTGAATCTAAAAAGAATATTCATGGCCGTGTGTTTATTGGTGATGAATGTGGTTTATGTTAAAGCCCAGGCACCAAGCATCAGCTATGCTGCCGGTGCCAAAACTTTTACAACAGGAACTACTATTACTTCTTTAAGTCCGTCTAATACCGGAGGTGCTGTTTCGGCTCCGGGGTCTGTTGCAGTGGTTACTACCATAGCCGGCAGCGGTACTGCAACTTTTGCTGATGGTACCGGTTCTTCAGCAAGTTTTTACAATCCCATTGATGTTGCTTTGGATGCAAACGGTAATATGTATGTTGCTGATATTTACAATCAACGTATCCGTAAAATTACGCCAGCAGGGGTGGTTACTACTTTAGCCGGCGGCAATTATGGTTTTGTGGATGGTACAGGGACGGGAGCTAGTTTTGCATACCCATATGGTGTTGCAGTAGATGGCAATGGTAATGTATATGTTGCAGATAATGGGAACAATTGTATCCGTAAAATCACTCCCACAGGGGTAGTGACTACTTTTGCCGGTAGTGGAACCGCCGGTAGTACAAACGGTACCGGATCGGCAGCAACTTTTAAGAATCCCTCCGGCGTTTGTGTGGATGCCAATGGTAACGTATATGTGGCAGATGCCGGTAATAGTCTGATTAGAAAGATCACTTCCTCCGGGGTCGTTACCACGTTAGCCGGTAGCAGCACCAATGGTTTTACCGATGGCACTGGAACAGGTGCAAGTTTGAGCAATCCGGTAGGCATATGTGTAGATGGCAGTGGGAATGTATATGTAGGAGATACTTGGAATCATAGTATCCGTAAAATTACACCTACCGGGGTTGTTACCACATTGGCCGGTAATGGAACTGCCGGTAGTGCAAACGGTACCGGATCGGCAGCAACTTTTTATTACCCTTACCATGTTGCAGTTGATGCAAATGGAAATGTTTTTGTTGCTGATAATAATAATAATCTTATTCGTAAAGTAACTTCAGCAGGTGTAGTTACCACATTGGCCGGAAGTGGCACTGCTGCTTATACAGATGCGGATGGTACATCAGCCAGTTTTAATGCACCCCGTGGGGCAGGTATCGATGCTTCCGGTAATGTGTATGTGGCGGATTTTAATAATAATCGAATTCGTAAAATAAGTACCGGGGGCTATAGCATAACGCCAGCGCTTCCGGCCGGATTAAGCTTCAACACAACAACTGGGGTTATCAGTGGCACACCTACCGTGGCCACGGAAGCTACAGATTATGTGGTAACAGCTACTAATGCCTCCGGCAGTAGTAGCTATACGATCAATATTCAAACTGTAGATCCGGCAACTGTAAACGCATTAGACAAAGTTGGCTTAACAAGCGCTACTCCCGCAGCTGCCGCCTATAGTTTACGTTTATTAAGCAGCAGTTACACAGGCCCATTGGTTCGGATAACGATTGGGAACAGCTATTATGATGTATACCCGGATGCTACTACCGGAAAATTTGCACTTACCTCTCCCATATCTGCTGCATATACATCTTATTATGTAGCTAAAACAGGGGCTACCGCCAATACCCTTTCGGATATCATTTCAGGCGCTACTTCTGCCTCGGTTGCTATTTGGTTTGACCAAAGTGGTAATTCAAATGATTTGGTGCAGGCAACTACCTCGTTACAACCGGGTATTATCAACTCCGGAGTTATCGTTTCAAACAATAATTCAAACTCAATCGCATTTGACAATGGATTAGGTATGGCTACCTCATCCAACACTTTATTGTCATCTAGTCCACTATCAGTAAATATTGTAGCTATTAGTACATCCACGCAGGCTGTTTATCGAAGATTTATCCAGGGTAAAGCAAATAACTGGCTGATTGGTCCTTATGCAAATTTTGTTCAATACTATGCAGCAGGATGGAATTATGCAGGTGTACAACAATGGAGTACAACTAACTGGACCAGTGCTACGGCTATACAAACTGCCACAAGCAGCAGTTTTGCTGTTAATAATCAAATAGTTGCTTCCAATCAAACCAATATTGGAGGATTAGGTGGAATAGCATTGGGTAATCAGGGAGCTTATAGTGAATCCTCTCTTGGTAATATTACAGAAGTTGTCACTTTTAGTTCTGCTTTATCAACTGCTGACCGTAATACGCTGGAAACTAATCAAATTAATAATTTCTTACAAGTACCAACGATCTCTTCATTTACCCCAAATAGTGGGGCTGCAAGTACAAGCGTCACCATTACGGGCAATAATTTTAATACCACCGCAGCTAATAATATTGTATTCTTTGGAGCTACAAAAGCAACGGTTACAGCAGCAAGCGGTACCTCATTAACGGTAACTGTACCAGCAGGCGCTACTTATGGCCCTATAACAGTTTTAAATACAGGTACCAATTTACAAGCAATAAGTACTGCCTATTTTACGCCTGTTTTTAGTCCCACAAAGGGTAATATAACCGGCGGGGATATTTCTTCCAAAGTAGATTTTACAACAGGAAGCGGGCCTTATTATGCAGCTATAGGCGATTTGGATGGAGACGGTAAGCCTGATTTGGCAGTAGTGAATCATACCGACAATACAGTATCCGTTTATCGCAATACCTCGAGTAGTGGTAGTATTACGGGTAGCAGTTTTGCCGCAAAAGTAGATTTTACAACAGGAACCAGTCCTACAACAGTGGCCATAGGCGACTTGGATGGGGATGGTAAACCTGATTTGGCAGTAACCAATGGGTCTGATGCTACGGTCTCGATCTTTCGTAATACCTCGAGTAGCGGCAGTATCACGAGTAGCAGTTTTGCTGCAAAAGTAGATTTCACAACAGGAACGAGTCCTTATACAGTAGCTATAGGCGATTTGGATGGGGACGGTAAGCCTGATGTGGCAGTATCAAATGAAGGAAGCAATACTGTATCTGTACTACGTAATACCTCCAGCAGCGGTAGTATTACGAGCAGTAGTTTTGCTACAAAAGTTGATTTCACAACAGGACCCCAGCCTACTTCAGTAGTGATGGGTGATTTGGATGGAGATGGTAAGCCCGATTTAACAATAGTTAATTATAGCAGTAGTAATACGATATCTGTATTACATAATACTTCAGGTATTGGTAGCATCACAAGCAGCAGTTTTGCATCTAAGGTAGATTTTACAACGGGGGCCCAGCCCACTTCAGTAGCGATAGGCGATTTGGATGGAGATGGTAAGCCCGATTTAGCAGTTGCTAATTTAATTGGCCAAACAGTATCTGTATTACGCAATACTTCCAGTAGTGGCAGTATCACAAGCAGCAGTTTTGCATCTAATGTAGATTTTACAACAGGCTCCAGTACTTATTCAGTAGCGATAGGCGATTTGGATGGGGATGGTAAACCTGATCTGGCAGTGGCTAATTACGGTAGTGCTACAGTGTCGGTATTACGTAATACCTCCAGCAGTGGTAGTATCACGAGCAGCAGTTTTGCATCGAAAGTAGATTTTACAACAGGAACCCAGCCCATTTCAGTAGCGATAGGCGACTTGGATGGGGATGGTAAACCTGATTTAGCGGTAGCTAATTATAATAATAACACAGTTTCAGTATTACGCAATAATCCTCAACCGGCGCCAACCATAAGTTCCTTTACACCAAATGTTGGATGTTATGGCACTTCAGTTACTATTTCAGGTGCAAATTTTACCGGGTCAACAGCTGTAAGTTTTGGGGGCACTAATGCTGCATCTTTTACTGTGGTCAATTCAACAACTATTACTGCTATAGTAGGCGGCGGAAAAACAGGTACTATTCAAGTAACCACACCTAATGGTACAGGCAGCAGTAGTTCTTCCTATACATATGCATCAGGTTATACACTGTATGCTTATGTACCATCTTCCAGTGGCAGCGCTGTAAATATTATAAATACGACCAATAATACTGTAAGTTCCAGTATAACGAGTGCGAATGGTTTAGGCACCGGTACATGGGGGGTATGTTCAAGCCCGGACGGCTCTAAAGTATATGTTTCCAATAATTCCAATCATTCAGTGAGTGTGATCAATACCTCTACCAATACTGTGACCGCTACGGTATCAGTAGGTACTTACCCGCAGGGGATAGCTATCAGTCCTGATGGAAGTACAGTATACGTCGCTAATAATGGTGGTAATACAGTAAGTGTTATCAATACTTCAAACAATACTGTATCTGCAACAATAACCGTAGGTGCTAATCCTGGTTTTTTGGTAGTAAGTCCGGATGGTACCAAATTATATGTAAGTAATGCTGGCAGTAATACGATAAGTGTTATTAACACGGCAACGAATACAGTAAGTACCAGTATTTCGGTTAACTCTCCCAATGGTATATGTATAAAACCCGATGGGTCAACATTATATGTAGTAAATAATGTTAACAAGACCCTTAGTGTGGTTAATACCTCAACCTATACAATAAGCACTACCATCAATATTGGAAAAAATCCATATGCAGCAGCGATCAGTCCGGACGGAAATACAGTGTATGTTGGGAATGGAGATGATGGGACTATCAGTGTCATTAATACCTCAACGAATACGGTGAGTGCAACCATTGTATTAAACAGTTCAATTTCTTCCAGCCCCGGGGCAATAAGCGTAAGCCCCGATGGTAGCAGCGTGTATGTGGCAGATTATTTTCCCAATTTTACGGTGATAAATGCTGCAAATAATACAATAGTTTCCCAATTTGCATTAGGCAGCTATGGACAAATATCTTCTGGTAATTTCCTTGTAAATGTGCCAACCACCTGCCCAATAAAATGGTTGGGAACCACCTCTTCAGATTGGAATACAACCACTAACTGGATTTCCGGCTCTATACCTGTAAGCACAGATAGTGTGATTATTGCGACAGCTTCAAATCAACCTATTATTGGGACAGGTGTAAATGCGGTAGCCCAAAAGGTAACGATACAAAATGGTACTGAATTAACTTTAACCGGAACAGGAACCTTAAATGTAAATACTATCACTGTGAACCCTGGCGGCTCCCTGGTGGGTAGCAGTAGCAATATCACAGGCACGGTTACAGTACAACAGAGTATATCTGCCCAACGTGGTTGGAGGGTATTGGCCAACCCATTCAGTACAGCTACTACCATTGCTACTGTAGCCAGTACTAATGGTATTGCCATTAGTACAACTCCCGATGTGAACAGTGGGTTAACAGATAGCAGGACTTACGATAATGGTAGCGGCAACTGGAGTAATGTAACGGGAAGTACATGGGCATCGAATACACCCTATTCATTATTTTACCGTGGGCTGTCCGGAGAAGTAACAGGCGCTAATTATACCTCCGGCCCAAGTGGTCTCACCTATAATGTGAGTGGCACCTTAAATGGAAGCAGCATCAGCATAGCGCCTTTAAGCAGTAGCAATTTTATGGTGGTAGGTAACCCTTATGCTGCACCTGTAAATACAGCAGCATTAACCGGGCAAACTACGGGTATCCCTTATTATACCTACCAGGTAATAATAACCGGCACGCCGCGTGTAAAATCAGGTAGTTGGGTAGCCTCAAGTGGTAATAGCAATACTACTACTACCATTCCTGTGTTAGGCGTGCTAGCCTATCTGCCCTCCAATACAAGCAGTTATGCTATCACGACCAGTGATATCAATACTACCGGAACAGCGCAAACCAGTTTATTTGGTGGGAATGAGATAGTGAAGCAGTTAGAGCTGGATGTAGAACAGAATGGCTATTTCCAGGATAAGCTTTTTGTGCGAATGGATAAGCAGGCTACCAACAGTGCTCACGATAGGGTGGATTTAAGAAAGCTATATAACGATAATGTTAATGTGTATACGATCAATGCTAATGAAAATGAACGGCTTGCGGTAGATGCCAGAGCTGCTTTAGGCGGAGAGGTACCACTGGGGATCAGTGCCCTGCATGGAATATACAGTATTACAGTACCGCATAACAATTTGGATAGTGTACACGTGTTTTTAAAAGACAACTATAAGCAAACAGAAACAGAGCTGACTGAGGGGGTGAGTTACAGTTTTGAGATCAATGCAGATACAGCCAGTAAAGGAGAACGAAGGTTTGTTTTAAATTTTGTGGGTAAGCAGCAAAATATAGTTCAGGACTCAAACAATGGGCAAGGTGTTCAGATAGGCCCTAATCCAGTACAGGATGAGTTAATCATTAGACTATCCAACGATGCGGTTAGCTCAAGTTCACCAACATTGGTACGAGTATTTACGATGGAAGGTAAACTGTTACAGGCACAACAGGCTGCCGTGGGTACCCAGCTCATTCATGTTCGGTTAGGAAATGAAACAAAAGAAGTATTGATGATAGAAGTGAAAAATGATAAAGTGAGTACCGTTCAAAAAATAATCAAGTATTAAAGAAAAGAAAAGCATTAAAATTAAGTAGCATGAAAAAGGAAAAGATCATCACTTCAATAATATTGGGAATAATAATAGTGTTGCCTGTATTGGTACATGCACAACCCCCGGATCCCGGTGGAGATGTAAATGCACCCTTGGATGGAGGATTAAGTTTATTAATAGCAGGAGGGGTGGGGTATGGAATAAAAAAAATACGCGATAAGAAAAGCAGTAATAAATAAATATTTGGAATTAATTTGTGTGATATTAAAGGCTAGGGATAACCTGGCCTTTTTTCATTCCTGAATGTCTAGTGGTGAGGAGAGGAGAATGATGAATGGGGCAATAGAGAGCAATCGACCTTTAGCCGTGGACGGTTGACCGTATTTTCCTAAGCGATACCATCCCCAAAGCAATCATCCTCAAATGAGAATAGCTATTAAAAAATTAGATTTCTCTTAAATATTTGTTTTTCCTCGCTAATGAAATATATTTGATATGATGGGTGCAATGTATTTATGTTTTATGCGTGAATGATTGCGATGATGGCAATTTTTTAAATATATTGAACTTAGTATTTTTTCAATGAATTAAAGACAGTTATCACAAATTAAAAATATCACATGGAAGAAAATCCACAGCAACCTCAGCCATTATTTAAACTTTATAAAGACAAAGCAGTTTATATTGGGACTTTTATTGGTGGGCCGCTGGTTGCAGGATATTTAGCTGCCGAAAATTTTAAAAAGCTTGGACAGATAGACAAAGCAAAGACATCTTGGATAATTTCAATCTGTGTAACGATTGTAATTTTTGCAAGTGTTTTTTTAATTCCAAACATGGACAAGATTCCTAACTATTTAATTCCTTTAATTTATACTGGAATTGCTAGATTTTTAGTGCAAAAATTTCAGGGATCAGCAATAAAGTCTCATATCGCCGCAAGTGGACAAACGTATTCAACATGGAGAGCAGTTTGGATTGGGCTTATTGGACTTTTAGGTTTATTACTTATAATATTTATAATCATACTATTTGCAATGGCAAAGACTGTGTAATAAAACTTCTGCCAATATCGGCATTGGCATTAAGTCGGCAGACAGTTCGTAGAAGTCAACTTCGATTAAAAATTAGCATAAGTTCACACTTGATGTTATAAATTGGGCAATAGAATAACCAATCAACTTTGTTAACCTTAATCATCAACAGTTCAAACTGGACGTATTTCAAATATCACCTCAACGCCAATGTGTAGGATATGCCGGAATCTGTAAATGAAAAGCTGCCGACGAGGAAATAATCATTATTTTGTTTACCGGTAGGGTAATGCAATCATCATGATGCTGCATCCATGTATGGATTGCAGCTATGACATTACCTTTTCAAACAAACGATAACGCTAAAATAGATAGCATGCGATTGCTTACATTCCTTTTCATTAGTACATTATTCGTTTTTACGAGTACCGGTTACGGACAAAAGCCGATGAGCGGCGGAAGAACAGTATGGTCTGCCGAACAGGCGGTAAAATGGTCTGCAAAACAACCCTGGCTGGTAGGGGCTAATTTTTTACCCAGCACAGCGATCAACCAGTTAGAGATGTGGCAGGGCGATAGCTTTGATACCCTTACCATCTCCCGGGAATTGAAATGGGCATCCGGTATCGGTATGAATACAATGCGTATTTTCTTGCACGACCTGGCCTATGCGGCAGATCCTACAGGGTTTAAAAAGCGTATGGATATAGTGCTGCAAATTGCGTCACGGTATGGGATCCGTCCTTTGTTTGTGATCTTCGATTCCTGTTGGGATCCGTTCCCGCACACCGGTAAACAGCATACCCCTGCCCCTTACCTGCACAATTCAGGATGGGTACAAAGTCCGGGTGCCGATGCATTAAAAGATGCAACGCAGTACAAGCGCTTAGAAAAGTATGTTATTGATGTGGTGAGGAGTTTCCGTAACGATCCTCGAATACTGGGATGGGATGTTTGGAATGAACCCGATAATACCAATGAAGGAAGCTATAACCGTTTTGAGCCTTATGATAAAGTTGCATTGGTGGAAAAGCTGTTGCCGCAAGTGTTTCAATGGGCAAGAATGGCAAACCCTGTGCAGCCGCTAACATCAGGTATATGGGCGGGTAACTGGTCGAGCGATAATAGCCTCAGTGCGATGCAAAAGATAATGATTCAAGAATCTGACATTATCTCTTTCCACAATTATGAAAATGCGGCATCCTTCGAAAAACATATCCAATGGCTGCAACGCTATCATAAACCTTTATTGTGTACGGAATATATGGCAAGGCCTAATCACAGCACCTTTCAGGAAATCATGCCGGTAGCGAAGAAATACCATGTAGGTGTGATCAACTGGGGATTTGTAAACGGAAAATCACAAACCATTTACCCCTGGGATAGTTGGCGGAAAAAATATGATGGTGAACCGGTACTTTGGTTTCATGATATTTTCAGGGCGAACGGAACACCTTACCAACAGGAAGAAGTGCAATTCATTAAAACGATAACAGGGCGCTGAGCAGTGAAAGGATGGTTACTGTAATGGTATGACTGATGCAGTGATACCTGTTCATCGCCTGTTAATGCTGTTCACTACTTCTTCAATTTTTTCGGAGATGATAGGAATTTCGGTATCATTTTCTAATATGATGATGCCATCTGATTTATAAATTCTTTTCGCAAAGTGAATATTCACCAGGTAACTTCTGTGTACCCTGAAAAAACAACTGAACTGTTGGAGGGTATCTTCAAAATATTTAAGGTTTTTACTAATGGTGAGGCTGCCTACATTTTTAATTTCAACTTTTGAATAACTCCCCTCTGCTTTGATGAAATAAATATCTTCCACAGGTACGATCTCAAAACCGGATTGAACGGGAAGTGCAATTTTTTTCATGGCAGTGTCCTGCAAATTATTCTTCAGTACAGCTAAGGAGGCAGACTGTGCGGCATTGGCTTCGAGCTTGATTACTTTATGAATGGCATTGGCTAATTTCTCGTATTCCAATGGTTTCAGCATATAATCTACAGCGCTGATCTGGAAGGCTTCGATGGCGTACTTATTATAGGCCGTAACAAAAATGATCTTAAAATTTACTTCCTGCGGATCGAAGAAATCAAGAATGTGTAAGCCGCTGTATTGCGGTAACTCGATGTCTAAAAAAACAAGGGTGGGTTTATGTTTTTTGATACTGATCACGCCATCAGGCAAAGTTTTGCAAATAGCAACTACTTCGATAGTTGCATTGATCTCCCGGAGCATATTCTTTAAAACTTCCGCTGATTGCGCTTCATCTTCTATGATAATTACTTTAAACATGGTGCGTACAGATTAATAGATTATTTGAACTTCCACTTTCGTTCCTGAAGCTTCGCCCTTCTCATTGTGCAGGTCATGAAAGATCACCCTCACCGAATCTTTTTTAATCCTGTTCAGCAGGAATACCCGTTCATTGTTGGCCGTTAATGAAAAGCTTGTATGCATTTTTCGTTGTGCATTGATCTGCATGCTTTTCTCTCTTCCAATACCATTATCTTCAATGGTAATGCTGCAATAGGGCGCCCGACCTGCTTCATGGCCATGGGTAAAAGTGATCACTAATTTTTTAAATCCTGTTTTATGAAACAGCCCATGTTTAAAAGCGTTCTCTATGTAGGGCTGTAAGATCATGGGAGGAATAGGTATCTCATCTGTAAATAAAGCAGGATCAACAATAACGGATACTTCTATTTCTGTTGGGTTGAATTTCTTCTTTTCCAGTTCGCAGTAGTTCTTAATAAAATTAATCTCTTCACTAAGGGTAATATGGTCTTTCTGGCTATACTCCAGGATGTTTCTTATCAGCGTAGAAAACCTGCCCAGGTAGTTACTGGCACTTTGTTTATCGCTGCTATACACATAACTCTGTATGGTATTGAGTGCGTTGAAAATGAAATGAGGATTCATTTGTGCCCTGATAGAAGTGAGGGAGCTTTCAATCATTTTTTTCTCCAGTTCTATTTGAGTGATCACTTTTTCATTGGCTCTTCTTGCTATAGCGGCACTATACCTGTACACTGCCATAACCAGTGCAAACAAGAGTATTATGAGCACAACATAAAACCATTGCTGTTGCCAGAAAGGTGGCAGGATAGTGAATGCATAAGAGGCAGTATTGGCAGAGATGACCTTATTGTTCAGTACTGCACGGCATTCGAACCGGTAATTGCCGGCGCTTAAAGCATAAAAAATAATCGGTTTGTCTGTATAGGCGATGGTTTCCCAGGAATCATTGTTAGCTCCTTTCAACCTGTACTGTATATTGATATTGTCCATGAGGTTGAAATAGGGAAAACCTACTTTGAATTGTATGCTATTGTATTGATGAGGAATGCTGGTAGTCATCTCTTTAACAGCATCGTCAATAGAATACTGAGCAGATAAAAGATACATAGAACTGCCCGCTGTAGCATGCAGGAATGTTCGGTAGCTGTAGATTTTTCTGCTGGTGGTGATTTGGATTTTATTATTGAAGATGATAAGATCGTAGATAGAACCGGAGATCGTTTCGGGTAAAGGGAGTGTTTGTGTTATGGCATGTGTGTTGAGGTTTAAAACCTGTATACAATCGGGCTCTAAAAGAAATGCTGTATCGTTGATGGCTTTGATCAGTAAAATAGTATTGCTTCTCAGGCCTTCCCTGGTGGAGATGGAAGTGAAGCCATGGTTGTAAACCAGCACGCCTTTATTAATGGTGCCTATAAAAAGTTGTCCTTTCCTGAAAAATAAAGATTGCGTGGATATGGAAGCATTGTTAAACAATAGTTTATGAATGCTATCGTTCCTGATGGTATACAAGTCGCCGGCACAGGCGGCTAAGGTTAATTGGGTAGCCGTATCTGTGACCACATAATTGGTTCTTATCGAAAATATTTTTTGTGCATGATGAACTATGCGTTCTTTAAGCGCTGCTAAGCGTATGTTCTCGTTTGCTATATAAGGTAATTTGTTGTGTAAGAAATGGATCAGTTCATCAGTGAGGTTTACCTTGATCATTTTTTGCGAATAGCCCAGGAACATACTATTGCCATTGAACGAAACTGTTTTAAGTGTATTATCATAAAAGAGATTATTGATTTGCTGGTTATAAATATTTAAATAATAAAGCCCGATAGAAGTACCAATCAATACACGGTTATTGGGTAGTGTAAATAAATTCTCAACAGCGCCGGACTGAATAGGTAATTGTAAAATGCTTCCTTTATTTCCGCTTTCTGAATGGGTGATGATTATCTTCCCTGATTGTGTACCGGAAACCGTAACACCATCTACTTTGGCAATACACCGCACAAAATCATCTCCCTTTAACAAGGGCAGGTTGGTTTCTTCCCAGGTTGCTTCATTGTTGTTGTACATAACACCGTTTTGTAAACTGGCGTACCAAACATTTCCAAACCGGTCGGTGGTTACATCAGAAATATTTTTGTAAGGCAATGTGTCTGTATTGTTCAGGTTGTAACTCTTCAGTTTTGAGTTGATCCAGATCCTATTTTGATACATCCTTACTGTATTGGTAAAGCTCTTGGTTTTGTATTGTTTTACCAGTTCAATTCTTTTGTTTTTTAGTTGCAACACATAGAGCTTACTCTCGATATTGTTATACATGATCAGCGTATCCCTGGTATGAAGCGGGGCCAGGTAATCATATTTATTAGGGATGAATGGTTCGTTGGAATTGTTGATGAAAGCAAGTGGCCGTATGCTATCCCCATCTTTAACATAAAAACTGTTTTTATTGTCCATGATGATGAGGCTGTCATTGCAAATACTCATGGAATTGCATATCAAATTGCCTGCTTTAGTATTCAGGTACCGACAATGAAGGTTATCAATCGAACAAGTAAACAGTCCCTGGTTGGAAGTAACAACGATCTCGTTTTTGAACCGCAATAAAACAGGCGATTTACTTTCTTTTAGGTAATTGTATTGTGTTAGGTTGTATACTTTTTCATTCTCAACGTAAAAGATTTGCCCTATAAAATTGTGATACCATATCCTGTATTTGTTGTCTTCTGTTATATCTGTAACTCCTAAGGACAACATATTATCAGAGGTAAAGTCTTTTATGAATTTGCCATCAAAACGTGAAAGTCCTAACGAATGAGCGATCCACAAAAATCCTTTGCTATCGCTATACAGGTTGTAAATGTTTTCGGTGGGAAGACCTTTGAGATTATGGAAAGTAGTTTGTGCTTTCGCAATGATCGTGAAAGAAGTGAACAGAATAGCGTATAGTAAACAAATACGTTTAGACATTACGCTAAAAATACTTAGTTTAAAAATTAATTCAATGTTTTTTATCAACTCAAAAGGCGGTTTTATAAAACAAGAAGGAGTCGATAGGTGTTTTAAAAGCGGGTACGAACAACTAAGCTGCAGGGATTGATACATGTTGTGGCCGGTTAGTATGTTAATTGGATGTATTTCACAAAGTCAAACCGGCCGTTCACAAATCATAACGGCTGTTATACAAAGTGCTGCATAACCCAATGGTATCGGATTCTATCTTTATTAACGTTAAGAAACAACGTATTTAAGAAATTAATTTCGATATAACCTGTTCGGATAAATAAATTGTTATCATTTGGGGAGCTAAAAGTCTGGGACTTTTCAAACAGCGGTATTCACCGCTGTTTTTTTGTAAGTTGCCAGTCTTATCCTGCTTATCATCAATAAAGCATAAGGTTAAACAATCTTTAGAAACCGGCAATACAACGTTCCCGGTACTAAAAGTTCCGCCTCATTTTTGTGTAGCCTGTAATGGTATTTGCCTAGTATTTTTTCCATTGATGATGGAAGGTTTGTTCTTCCGCTGCATCGTAACGCTGAAAGCGATGGGCTCCAAAATAATCTCTTTGTGCCTGTAACAGGTTAGCTGCAGATTGAGCAGTAGTGATACCATGCAAAAAATTGATCGCTTCGCTGAAACAGGGAACGGCGATTTCATTTTCTATACTAGTTGCCACTACTTTTGAAAGAGAGGGTTTGAGCCGCTGAATGGTGCCGGTAAAATGTGGTGAAGTAAGTATAGAATTTGCTTCTGCAAAAACCGTTACCAGCTCCTGCATCAGGGCGGATCGGATGATGCATCCGTTGGTCCATATTCTTGCCATTTCACTTAAATCGGCTTTCCATCCGAATTGATGAAAGGCTTCGGTTATTAACCAGAAACCCTGGTAATGATTGATGATCCTTGCCAGTTCATATGCTTCCCTGAGTTGTTCAACAGGTACATCGTTGCCGGGGGCATTGTTTTTAGGGTAGAGGCTGCTCATGCTGGTACGCAGGTGCTTGCAAGAGGAGATATAACGGGCATATAAAGCGGTAGCAATTAAAGTGGCAGGGATAGCCCGTTTCGTGATCTCTATCGTAGCCCAGTTACCTGTTCCTTTGCTATGGGCATTGTCTATAATCGAATGGATGAGCCAGTCTTCATTTTCTTTCTCTCTTAGAATATCAATCGTAATGTTGAGCAAGTAGCTGTCTGCCTGCCTGCTTTTCCATACCTCCAGGATCGAAGCAATCTCATCAGGTGTTTTTCGCTGCGCTGATAAGATCGCATATACTTCGGCCAGTAATTGCATCTCCACATATTCTATACCGTTATGAACCATTTTAATAAAGTGGCCACTTCCTTTTTCCCCGATATAGGCACAGCAAGGCTGTTCATGAATATCTTTTGCTGCAATACTTTCCAGGTAGGGTTGTATGAGTGCATAAGCTTCTTTATTTCCGCTCGGCATCAGGGATGGGCCATACAGGGCACCTTCCTCTCCACCCGAAATACCGCAGCCGATGAAGTGAATTTTTTGTTGCAGCAATGCCTCCTGGCGCCTGGCCGTATCTTCAAAAAAAGTATTTCCTCCATCAATAAGTATATCATTAGGAGTAAGGTAGGGCGTTAGGGAAGCAATGACATCATCGGTGGGTTTCCCTGCATTTACCATGATCAATATCTTTCGGGGATGCTGTAACGACTGTACAAAAGAGGGTATATCATCAAAAGCCTGTGCCTCTTCCAGTTCGGTAAATGCTGCTTTAAAATTTTTAGCAATATCTACTTCTTTATCGTCTACATGCCTGTTATACATAGAAATGCGGAAACCGTGGTTGGCAAAATTCCTGCATAAACTTTTTCCCATTACGCCTAAGCCTACAATGCCTATTTCCGAGCGTTCAAATATTTCCCGGTATATCTCTTCGGTGATGACTTCTGGACTTTTGTTAATGGAGAGATGATACGCATTCAAAGGCGTTTCCAATGTTTCAAACTGCGATTGCAGTAAAGTTGTTGGAATGAAATGCCCTTTTCTCAACCGCATTTGTTCCAGTATCTTTTCATAAGTGCCGGTAAGGTGAATGAACCTGACCTGCCTTTCACAATGTTGGCTCAATACTTTTCTGTAGGCTTCTTTCAAGGCGGAACAGGCAAGGATGCAGGAATTGTTTTGAAGCTGTTTCAACAAAAGATCATTCAGGTTCGATAACCATTGGCTCCTGTCTGCATCCGTTAGCGCCACTCCTGCTTTCATTTTTTCAATATTCTCACTACTGTGAAAATCATCTGCATCGAAAAAAGGGAAGGCTGTTTTTTCGGATAATAATTTGCCTATGGTGGTTTTACCGGCGCCGGAAACGCCCATAATAATGATGGCCTGATGTTTTTGCTGGTACATGTAATGAGCTGTTGAAGCCCGAAATTTAATGATAAAACCTGTGCTGCTGTATTAAAATTGAATGCGTATCATTCGTTGGATACAGTATTCAAGTATCTCATTGATGAAGTATTTGGAGGAATGAATAAGTCTTTTAAAAGATGATTGTTGCTGTAAAAACCGGGATCATAATTTTAGGAACTCTACCCTTCTGTTCAATGCTTTATTAGAGGGAGTATCGTTAGGTGTGATGGGTTGTGTTTCGCCTTTGCCATCTGTTTCAATTCTCATCGCATCAATGCCAAACGTTTTTACCAGTTCGTTCTTTACCGCTATGGCCCTTCGTTTGGAAAGATCAAGATTGGCTTCATCGGTTCCATCGGAGTCTGTATGGCCGATGATTTTTATTTTGATAGCAGGGTTTTCTGTCAACACATCAGCAATTCCTTTCAACGTACCATAGGATTCCGGTTGCACAACATCTTTATTTACATCGAAGTAAATACCGTAGCTTACCAGCTTACCTTCTGTTATCAGTTTACTACGCATATCGGGATTGCCAACGGCAATGCGTATGTTGCTTACCATGGCAGCACCATCTTCAAACCGTATCCTGTCCATTTTTACGGAAGCAACCGGAAAAGCTTTGGGTAGATCGAATAACTTATTTTCATTCAGGTATAACCGTACCCTTGCTTTTTGTACCCAGATAGATATATGATATTTCTGATTGAGGTACTGGAAATACTGTTTATCTTCTTTTGTGCCACCCAGCGCAAGATTACGGCCTTCCTCAATATTAATATAGGTACTATAACCTGGTCTTCCGAAGTATTCACAACTATACAGGAAGCCTGCCTTGCCCGGCACAGAACCATGATCAAAAGCCTTTGCATTAATGCTTTGTATCAATCTGAAATGATAACCCGCCATGCCGCCTTCTTCTCCTTTAATAGGGATGATATCGAACTCAATGGTATAGTTGTCCGGTAATGGTAGCAATGCATCGGTCCATATGGAGTTTCTCGAAGCAAATTTTAACCAGCGGCCTGGATAAAGATTGGTAGTTACCATTTCAGCTGATCCGTTCGTATTCCATTGTGCAGGAAAATCTCCGATATTACCTTCACTGAAATCATCAAAAAAGATCACTCTTTCCCCGGCTACAAAATCAAATTTTGAGTAGGTTTCTAATGATGGCTGGCGCTTATCCTTAACAGTAGTATTGGCCATGGAATCGGCCGTGGCTTTGTTTTCTTCTTTTTGTGGTTTCTCCTCTTTGGGTTTAAGTTGTTCCTTGGCTTTATTCAGTATTTTTTTGGGATTGAGTATTTGTGCGGAAAGGATATGGCCCGCTTCAAGTGACAGGCATAAAAGCAGTGCTAGGCTATAGCTGGTTCGCATGTTGTAGGGTTTTACAGGATGGGTAATCTATCTTTTACTACTGCTGATGATTGAATGCAGCTTATTGTTTAGGGAAGTATATGCAAAGCTATTACCGGGTTATTCATTGATGAATGACGCAGAGCATTTGGATGGCTGATTGTGATCAGTAAGATAAACGATGTGTTTTTTGGCAAAGCTGATTAAAAAACAATTAGTACTCATCAAGCCAAGTGTGATTATGATTAAAGTCAGCCTTTTGCTCTTTTTGAAATGATAGATTGCAGCAACCCTTTTACTTCAAAATTCAAAGGCTATGCTTGCTACTTCTTTTAAATCGGGTAACCAGTTGTCTGCCTCTTCCATCCGTGCCTGGCGTATCGCACAAGCATTGGTATGGCTTGTGGGCGCTACTATCTTTGGTTGCCTTCTTTTCTTTCCTGCATTGGGTTTGCTGTTATTCTGGAATGTGCTGATACCGGTAGCTCCTGCACTGATGGTAATATCTGTTGGGCTGTGGAGAAATGTTTGTCCACTGGCTACCACTAATTTATTGCCCAGGCATTTCAATCTTTCTCGAAAAAAGAAAATGCCTGTTCGCCTGCAGTCGAAGTTGGGATTGGTTGCTGTTATTGCTTTGTATTTGATCGTTCCATTGAGGCATGCGGTGTTGAATAATAGTGGTATTGCAACGGCTACCTTGTTGTTGGTAGCGGTTACTATTGGTATGAGTATGGGATTTGTTTACGACTGGAAGAGTGCGTGGTGTTCAACTTTATGTCCTGTGCACCCTGTAGAAAGAATGTATGGTGCCAATACTTTGATGGCGTTACCCAATGCCCATTGCGATAGTTGTGTAAATTGTTCCATTCCCTGCCCTGATTCTACACCCAACTTCAATCCGGCAGTTCCGCAGAAAAACAATTACCAGAAATTGAGTGGCTTTTTGATCGTAGGTGGTTTGCCGGGTTTCATTTGGGGTTGGTTTCATGTGCCGGATACGTTAGAGATCAATAGTGTAAGGGAAATCATTAGTGCATACACCATGCCTTTTGCGGGATGTATCTTATCACTTACGTTGTACTGGATGCTGTTGAACTGGGAAAATAAAAGAGCAGGAAACAGGGTGGTAAAAATATTCGCAGCATCAGCTGTGTCTATGTACTACTGGTATAGAATACCTGCCTTACTTGGTTTTGGTTTATTTGCCAAAGACGGGCAGGTGGTTGATCTATCCTCCGTTCTTCCGCAATGGAGCACTACACTTATGACTATTGCAGCCGTGTTATTCTTTTTTTATTGGGTGGTGATACGTAAATCCAATCACCAGAGCTGGGTGGTAAGGCCCGCCTATGCAACCAGGCAGTCAAGCCTTTCAAGACAGAAAGTGGATAGATAAATTTCTTAAGTGAATATTTATTCACTTAAATTTGCCTGGTGAAGCCAAAGGATGAAACAAAAATAAAACAGATTTTCACAGCCACTTTGCACCTGGTGAAGGAAAACGGACTGGCCGGTATCACCATGGGCGAGATAGCCAAAGCTGCGAAGATTGCCACCGGTACATTGTATATCTACTTTAAAAGTAAGGATGAGCTGATCAATGCATTGTTTACAGATTGTCGCAAGGAAGCTGTAAATATTTATTTTAAAGCGTACGATGCATCGGCTCCTTTTAAAATCGGTTTTAAAACCATTTGGCTAAACCTGCTCAAATTCAGGATGGAGCACTTTGAAGAAGCGATCTTTCTCGACCAATGTTACCATTCACCTTTTATTACAGAAACCACCAAAGAGATCGCCCGGCAAATGATACAGCCTTTGTATAAACTGGTGGAAAGAGGAAAGAAAGAAAACCTTTTAAAAGATATAGATAGTTTTATGCTGCTTACTTTTATGGTAGGCGGTATACATGAGTTTGTAAAGCATAGTATTTATAGCGGGAAGAAAATTTCAAAACCTCAAATAGAGCAATTGTTTACTTTATGCTGGGATGGAGTGAAGGACTGATTTTTTGAATAAAAAGTGAATATTTATTCACTTAAAAGCATGTGTATGGCAAAATTTACGGCGGATAAGATTATTGTGATCTTCACGGTTGTTTCGGCGGCTTTGCTGCAACTGATCGATACTTCTATTGTGAACGTTTCGCTTACCCAAATGATGGGAAACCTGGGCGCCTCTTTTGAAGAGATCGGATGGGTAATTACAGGTTATGCCGTATCGAACGTTATAATGATCACGCTTTCCGGATGGATGAGTGCTCGTTTTGGCAGGAAATACTATTTCGCTGCTTCCATTGTACTGTTCACCATTGCATCTATTCTCTGTGGTTTATCTTCCAATGTGTGGGAACTGGTTTTTTTCAGGGTCATACAGGGTATTGGCGGGGGTGGTCTTCTTTCCACCGCACAGGCTATTTTAATTGAAACCTTTCCCAAAGAAGAACTCGGATTAGCAAATGCGATTTATGGAGTAGGGGTTATTGTGGGTCCGGCGATTGGCCCAACGCTGGGTGGTTATATTACAGATAACATGTCGTGGCAATGGATATTCTTTATCAATATCCCGTTTGGGATCCTTGCTACTATCTTAACCATGCTCTATGTGAAGGAGCCGAAAGTGAAAGCAATTGCGCCAAAGATGGACTGGCTGGCACTGGGTCTGCTGATTGTAGCGATCGGTTCTTTGCAGGTGGTATTGGAAAAGGGGCAGAGCGAAGATTGGTTTGAAACACGTTACATAACCTATTTAACAGTAATTGCTACGTTTACGGGTTTGTTCTTTGTGGGCCGTGAACTGATAAAGAAAGAGCCCATTGTAAACTTAAGGTTATTCAATAACCGTTCTTTTGCTACAGGTACCTTATTCAACTTTGTATTAGGTTTTGGATTGTATGGAACCACGCTTGTGATTCCTATTTTTTGCCAGAGTTTACTGGGCTTTACAGCCATGCAAACCGGTTTGGTATTATTGCCCGGCTCTTTGGCTACTGCCCTGATGATGCCTATTGTAGGCTCGTTATTGAAAAGAAAACTGGTACATCCGGCAGCGTATGCCGGGCTGGGATTATTGTTATTTTTCTTTTTTAGTTACAGTATGGGCTTGCTGAATACGCAGGTTGGCGAGCATGATTTTTTCTGGCCGCTGATCATCCGGGGTTTCGCCATGGGATTGATCTTCATTCCGCTTACAACCATCTCTCTTGCCGACCTGGAAGGCACTGAAATTCCGCAGGGTACAGCATTGAGTAATATGGTACGGCAATTGGGCGGTTCTATTGGTATTGCATTGATCACTACTTATATCAGTACAGATACCGCAAAACATTATGCGTATCTTGTTGAAAACATAACGGCCACCAGTCCTGAAACACAACAAAGAGTCAATATGTTGTCGCATGGGTTTATGGGAAAAGGATTTGATATGCATACAGCTACTGCGCAGGCTTACGGTCTTATTTCAAGAGGTATAGAGGGACAGGCCACATTTTTAACGTATAAAGATTTGTTTGTGTACCTCGGCTTATTCTTCCTTGTGCTGATACCGTTGCTTATTATGTTCAGAAGTAAGAAGAAGCCATCGGAGCATACCGAAGAAATTGAATGGGCCATGGAATAATTAAATGGAATAATTATGAATCATATTTTAATTGCACTGGATTTTAGCGAGTTCTCACCGGAAGTAGAAAAAGTGGGTTTTGCATTGGCGGGAAAAATTAATGCTACGGTTACCCTTGCTACCGTGATCAATAAATACATTGATTATGTTCCGGTAGATACCGGTCAGGTGTTTGAAAACCAGTGGGAGGCCAGGAAAAATATTGCCTTACAGTTACTGGAAGAGATAAAGGCCAACCACCCGGATGTGCCAACAGAGATCAGTTGTTTTATTGGTGATCCCAAAGAAGATATCATTGAATTATCCATCACAAAGCATAGCACTTTTATTGTAATGGGTACACACGGTAGAACGGGGATATCGCATATGGTAACGGGTAGCACTGCCGAATATATCATCAGGCATTCTGTTGTTCCCATTATTGTGGTACCGCTTAAAAAAGAAAGGCACTAATTAACCTGCGTTGCATTATACGGTGGTCAAGGTTAATAAATCTCCAAAAAACAATGATAATTCGTGCTTTTATGGAATTCTCATATAAAATGTCAATTAGTTTTACCAATTTGCAGCCTGTAAGCAAGCCTGTTTTCAAATAATAATTGAAAAAGCTGCATTTTTTACACGTTTGTGCCGTAAAAGGTACAGTGGTTGTACTTAAATAACTGATATGAAACTTTTTGTGGCCGGATTATCCGGAGACATTGACGAGATTGATTTAAAAGAAATGTTTGAACTGTACGGGGAAGTAAAATTTGCCCAGGTTATTACCGACAGGCAAACCCGTAAGAGTAAAGGCTTCGGCTTTGTTGAAATGCTGAAGAAAGAAGAAGCCGTTGAAGCAATGAACTTGCTGAATGGTGTTTCCATCTTTGGAAAGAAAATAGTAGTGCAGCCGGCAGAAGAAAATCCTTCGGGTAGATCCGGTAACTCCGGTGGCGGAAGGCAGGGCGGTTATAACGGCGGCGGTGGTAACAGCAGGCCCAGATTCAGGTAATCCCTCAACCCATACACAGCTTTATCTTACAACATATTTGCTACAGGGTGAATAACATCATTCCCCTGTAGCTGTTTTTATGCTTTTCCGGCAACGAAAGGCAGCACCGCTTCATTAAATATTTCCACCGCAATCGTTTTCTATCCTAAGATTTTACAGGTGGATGCTATAATCAATTTTCTTCCGTTTACTTTTATTGCCAATGATGCTGGAAAACCCATGCATCATTGATAACCTATCAATCATTAAAACTTGTTGTGTGAAAAAAAGATTTCTGCTTATTGGTGCTGCATTATTGTTTTTCTTTCATCAAAAGACAAATGCACAGTTACGACAAACCGATAAAGCCTGGTGGAAAGAAGCGATCGTGTATCAAATTTATCCCCGCAGTTTTAAAGACAGTAACGGCGATGGTATCGGTGATCTGAAGGGTATCATTTCCAAATTAGATTATATCAAAAGTTTAGGTGTAAATGTAGTTTGGCTCAATCCTATTTATTCTTCTCCCAACGATGATAATGGTTATGATGTGAGCGACTATCGCAACATTATGAAAGATTTTGGAACGATGGAAGATTTTGATGCACTGTTAAAAGGCATGCATGAAAGAGGAATAAAACTGGTGATGGACCTGGTAGTAAATCATAGCAGTGATGAACACGAATGGTTTAAACAAAGCCGCAGTTCAAGAACCAGTCCTTACCGTAATTATTACCACTGGTGGGATGCGGAAAGAGGCAAGCCTGCGCCACGCTATAGTTTATTTGATGTGCACCACGATGCATGGAGATACGATTCTCTTACCAATGCCTATTACCTGCATTATTTCTCCCGCAAGCAACCCGATCTGAATTGGGAAAATCCGCAGCTTAGAAAAGAAGTATATGATATCATGAAGTTTTGGGCCGATAAAGGTATTGATGGTTTTCGGTTGGATGCCTTTCAGTTCGCTGCTAAAGACACTACTTTTCCTCCCTTCCCCAAAGGCTATGAAAAGAACTTTGTTTTGTATTACGCTATGGGTCCGCACTTGCATGATTACTTAAAAGAGATGAATAAAGAAGTGTTCAGCAAGTATGATGTGATGAGTGTTGCTGAGGGAGCCGGTAATTCTTTCCAGGACGCACATGATCTTGTAGATGCCGATAGAAAGGAATTGAATATGGCGTATGCTTTTGAGGCAGTTGATCTTCCTAAATATCCTAATGGATATAGTTTGTTGCAGTTGAAAAAAGTTTTTAGTAAGTGGGATAGCGCTTTTGCTAAAAAAGGATGGTTATCTATTTTTTTAGCTAACCACGACCAGGCAAGAATGGTGAGCAGGTTTGGTAATGATAGTCCGGCTTTCAGGGAATTGTCTTCTACAATGCTTACTACTTTCATCATGACGATGCGTGGTACCCCGTATTATTATAACGGTGATGAATTAGGTATGACCAATATCCGTTTTGATAAGATAGAAGATTACAGGGATGTTTCCACGTTAAATGAATACAAGTACCAACAATCTACAGGAGGTAACCTCCAGGTATTTATGGAGAAGATGAAATTCTCCTGCAGGGATAATGGCCGAACTCCTTTTCAATGGGATAATACAGCGAATGCAGGTTTTACAACAGGTACACCCTGGATAAGTGTTAATAAGAATTTTACACAGATCAATGCAGCTGTAGAGGAGAAGGATCCTAATTCCGTATTGAATTATTTTAGAAAGATCGTTCAGCTTCGCAAACAAAACTTGGTATTGGTGTATGGAAAATATACTTTGGTAGATGCGAAAAATCCTTCGGTTTATGCTTATACAAGAGAGCTTGATGGCAAAAAAATGCTGATCGTTTTAAACTTCAGTACTAAAGAAGCTTCTTTCAATGCGGGTAATTTACAGTTGAATAAAGCCAGGCGATTGATAGGAAATTATACTGCTCCTTCAGCAGCGATTACCAGGTTGCGTCCTTATGAAGCAGTGGTTTACAGTTTGTAAAAAATTGCATCGTTAATCATAGCAAAGGATAACCATGCTTGTTTGGTATAACATTACAGTAACAGGCATGGTTATTTTTTATTTTTCTTTCTAAAAAATCCGCGGAAAAATATATTATGTTGTAATGCTTCAAGATCTTCATCTAACTTTTTACTGCTCGATACAAGGTTCTCAATAATACGTTTAACCTGTTCTGCTGTTTTCTCATCTGAAAGGAGTGTTCCAACGGTATTATCATTCGAATGTAACTGCTCACCGGCTGTTTCTAAATGATTCATAAAAGTATTGGCAACGCTTACTGTTGCTTTTATATGGTCAATGGTTTGGGTGAGCGTTTTATAAATAGTTGTATCGGTGATGAGTTTATTGAGCGAACTGCTATCTTCATTTAACCGTTCACTGAAAACAGTTAGGTTTTGCATAAGATCATTACTCCTGGCTGCTGCAGATCTAAAACTACTAACCGCTTGTTTTAATTGAGCTGCCATGGGTTGGCTGTGCAATAGCAAACCAAACGTTCCCTTGCCATTTACCAGGTCGTTGCTAACTAATTTGATATTGTTGGTAATAGTAAGCAGGTTTTTATTGCTTACTTGTAAAGTGGCAAGCATTTCTTCAGTACTGATTGCTTTTTCCGATGCGAGGTAATCTTCATTCGCAATAGCAGGACTATTATCCGTTCCGCCATAAATCACTACTATCTTGTTCCCTATAAATCCATCACTGCTGATTTTTGCTTTGGAATCTTTATGTATCAGGTTTTGTATATGTTTATCAATATTCAACGTTACTTCTACTTGTTGGCCGGGTTGCAGTGTTACATTCTTTACTGTACCTATTTTAACACCACAATACCAAACATTATTACCTGCCTGTAAACCGTACACATCAGTGAACAAGATTTTAATACTTGCTTTTTTCACGAAGGAGTTACGTTGATTTCCTACAAGCAGGATGCCCGTTACTAAAATGATCAATGCAATGCAGATGAAAACACTTACTATGATAGCATGTTTCTTACGCATGAATATTATTTCATTGTGATAAAATTATAGTCATAAAATCCCTTTACTCTTTTATCAGCAGTATGGAACACTTCATTAAACTTCCCCTGGCTCACAAATTTTCCGTCGGCTATGATCGCAATATTATCTGCTGTTGTTTTGGCACAGGTAAGATCATGTGTAATGATGATGGATGTGGTATTATACTGCTCCTGTACATGTTTGATAAGATGATTGATCTCAACACAGGTAATGGGATCAAGTCCGGAAGTAGGCTCATCATACAGCATGATCTCGGGGTTTAGTATCAGTGTTCGTGCAATACCTATACGTTTGCGTTGTCCACCGGATAACTCTGCAGGCATTTTGTGTAAAGTATCCAGCAACCCGATACTTTCTAAAACATTATTGATCGCCTCATTTACTTCTTTCCCGGTAAGATGCCTTTTGTTTCTGATCAGCGGAAATTGAAGATTTTCTTTTACGGTCATACTATCATACAAAGCACTGCTTTGAAAAGAAAAGCCGATTTTTAAACGCAGTTGTTGCAGCTCTCTTGCGTTGAGGGTATTTACTTCCATGCCCAGTACATGTACACTTCCCTTATCGGGTAAAAGCAACCCTGCAATGATTTTTATAAGTACAGATTTTCCGCTCCCTGATCTTCCCAGTATGGCAACGTTCTCTCCTTTATGAATATTTATGGTAATGCCATTCAGTACACTGATACCGTTGAATGATTTTTCTACATCATTAATAGCTATTATTATGTCTTCTTCTTTGTTCATAACAGTTACCTGTACTACTTACATCCCTCTTAAATAATTTACCACCTGTACAATCAGCATTTCTTCTATAAAAACAAGAAACATAGAAACCACTACTGCTTCATTGGCAGCCCTTCCAACACCCTCCGTTCCTTTGGTGGCATTAAAGCCCTTATAACAACCTGTTACACCAATAGTAAATCCGAATACAAGTGCTTTAATGATAGATGCATTCAGATCAAGGAAAGAAATTTGAATAAAAGCATCTTTAAAAAATGCTGTAAAGCTGGTGCTTTCATTGGCATGTACATTAAAGAAAGAGCCGATCATAGCAATGAATGCCGTATAAAAAGAAAGCAACGGCAGCATTAGTGTGGTGGCTAGTATGCGACTTACAGCTAAAAATTTAAAAGGATTGGTAGCCGATACTTCCATGGCATCAATCTGTTCTGTTACCTTCATAGAACCCAGTTCTGCACCGATGTTAGAGCCGATCTTTCCTGCTGCAATCAATGCTGTAATTAATGGTGCCAATGCTCTTATTACAGCGATGCCTATTAAAGAAGGCAGCCATGAGGTTGCGCCGAAAGAAGCCAAAGAAGGCCTGGATTGTTTGGTAAATACAATGCCGATAATAAAACCTGTAAGGGATATAAGCGCTAACGACCTGTAGCCTACGTTATAGCATTGTTTAATAATTTCCGAAACTTCGTAGGGAGGTCTCCATGCTTCTTTAAAAAAGCGCTTGATGAATTGAAAGATGCCGTAAATGCTGATAAAGAAATTGGTAATCTTATTGCTTATACGATGTTTCTTTTGAGAGGGAACGGAGCCATATACTTCTTTTTTCTTTTCCATCTGCAGCATATTAAATCTGCTCTTTCGCTCACTGAAAGCAGGTTGTGAAATCCTTCCACACGGTTCTTTAATAGCTTCTAAATGTAGTTTTCTTATTCAATTACAGCAAT
This sequence comes from Bacteroidota bacterium, assembly GCA_028875875.1. Taxonomy (GTDB): domain Bacteria; phylum Bacteroidota; class Bacteroidia; order Chitinophagales; family Chitinophagaceae; genus JAGWUV01. The sequence goes on along the minus strand of JAGWUV010000024.1, from coordinate 38,897 downwards.
GATGCTTATCATTTGAAGTATAGATTTTTTTTCATTCCTTGTAATAAACTGGAATATGCCTCAAGTGCTTTCATCCACTACCATTTTGCAGCATAATAAGGAGCTGGCACATATATTCAGACAGATGTCTGACTGTTATAAATATTTAGGACCCGATGAAAGATTCCGTGCCATTGCTTATGATACAGCTTCCAAAACATTAAGCAATATGACTGAACCCATAGATATATATGGGCATGATATAAAAAAGCTGGATGAGTTGAAAGGTGTGGGAGAGCGTATTGCCGGAAAGATCATTGAATACATTGATACCGGCCGCATACAAACTTTTGAAAAACTGAAGCAGCAGGTTCCTTTTGCTTTACTGGAGTTAATGGATGTAGAAGGCATAGGTCCGGCCACCGTTAGAACTTTGCATGATGCTTTACAAGTAAACACAAGGGATGATTTGATACATGCGGTGGAGCAGGGTAAACTTTCTGCTATCAAAGGTTTTGGGGAAAAGAAGATCAATACACTGATGAAAGTGTTAAAGCTGGATAAGCAGGAAAATAAACGGATGCCTTTACAGTTGGCAGAAAGAATAGGAAATGAATTAGTGCGGTTTGTTGAAAAAATGCCGGGTGTTGTACAAGCAAGCCTGGCTGGTAGTGCAAGAAGAAAAAAGGAAACGGTAGGTGATATTGATATCATTGTAACAGCCGAACGACGTAACTGGAAAAAGATCATCAGGAGGTTTGTGCAGTTGCCGCAGGTGAAAAAAGTTTTAGCGAGTGGTGAAACAAAAGCCAGTGTTATTTTAACTGAAAATGATGTTCAGGCTGATATAAGAATTGTGCATCCTGATGAATACGGTGCTGCTTTATTGTACTTCACAGGATCGAAGGAACATAATATCCAGCTAAGATCAATGGCTAAACGAAAAGGATGCAAGATCAATGAATACGGTGTATATGATGTGCATACGAATAAACGACTGGCAGGTGAAACGGAAGAAGGAATCTACAGGTTATTTAACCTGCCCTACATAGATCCCGTAAAACGTTTGGGTAAAGATGAGTTACAGGCAGGTTAGCATAGTACGCATGGGATAGAATGAAAGTTGAAATGAAAAAGCTATGGATGATTGTTCAGGCTATTGGTATCGATACTATCAAGTAAATGTTGTATAGATAACCTTCCTTTCTCATTTTGTTCTTCTAACGTTAGTTCATCTGTACCGATCGTTTGCAGCCATATATTACATTCTTTCCTGAATATCTGTGCATTGAGGCCGAACTGTTTTCTAAACTCCTGTTCTATTGATCCGGTTTTATTCCATGGATGCAATTCCATTAAAGTTGATGCAGTTTTCTTTCTTACTTCACCAATGCTTTTGTCCGGCGCCAGTTGGTGTTTGAACGTTGATGCTTCCTGCCAGTAATGCGGTTCATCGTAGAACACTATTTTCAGGAATGGATAATATTCTGAAAACTGTTTTGTGATTTCATCAAGCGTTCTGTTATCATGAATTTCTATGATCATGGATGTGATGGATTTTGCTGGATGAAAAATTCATAGATCTTCATCAGGATGAATACAATAATATCCCTGATCACCCTGTAGCCTAGTATAATCAATACAACACTGATCAGCCAGCCGAGTAAGAGGGTTGATTTTGCTTTGTCTAAATAGGCCATATTCATATTCATGTGATATGCTTTGTAATGAAGAATTGATTAAGGTCCTTCGCCTGGTACCGGCACCTCTGTAGGTGGTGTTTCAAAAGGATTCTCATCCGGTATTACATCGGGCTCTTCCTCCGGCAACACAGGGCTTTCAGGTATATTATCAGGATCAATTTCTGGGTTCCTTACCGGTCCCGGTACTTCTGACGGGCTTACAGGCTTTTCAGGCCTCTTTTTTATGGGCATAACTTTTATATTGTAAATACTGGCATTCTTGTTGTACCTCTCAAATCGTTGTCTAATTAAGAACAGATTTTGATCCTTATCAATGATGTGGATTACCATACTGCTTGATTCTCGTCATGCTTACAATGAAAGTGTTTGCTTATATTTAAAAGCATTTTGGTTATACTGTGTTTAGGGATTCACCAGCTCATTCATTGATCATGCCATTTCAAAAATCAGTATCCTCAAAAAAATATAACAGCAATAACAGGGTTGAATTGCTAAGAAGCGGAAGCGAATACTTTAGCAGGCTTTTGCAATTGATTCATTCGGCAAAAGAAATCATTCATATACAGGTATATATTTTTAGCGATGATGAAACAGGCAGGATGATAGCGGATGCTTTAAAAGAAGCAGCGAATCGAAAAGTAGCTGTATTCCTGCTGGCGGATGGATATGCCTCACAATCGCTCTCAAAATCCTTCATCCAGGAGTTAAAGAGTGCAGGTATCAGGTTCCGTTTCTTTGAGCCGGTATTCCGAAGTATGCATTTTTATTTTGGCAGGCGTTTGCATCAGAAAGTAATTGTGGTTGACCTTAAATATGCATTGGTAGGAGGAATGAATATAGCAGACAGGTATAATGATATTCATCATATTCCCGCATGGCTTGATTTTGCTTTGTATGTTGAAGGAGAGATCGTTCAGGAATTGTGTACGCTCTGCTGGAAAACATGGGGAAGGTTTGCATTGAACCTGGGGCCCACATTGTGTATCGGGTCGCCGGTTACTTTTAATATTCCAGAAGCGGAGCAATGTGATGTACGTATGCGGCGTAATGATTGGGTGAGAAGAAAAAACGAGATCTCTTCTACTTATGTTGAAATGTTACGAACCGCACAATCGCAGGTAACCATTTTATCAAGCTATTTTTTACCCGGTAAGTTGATACGAAAGCAAATGGTACTGGCGTTAAAAAGAGGTGTTTCTATAAGAGTGATCGCTGCAGGTACATCTGACGTGATGATGGCCAAATATGCAGAAAGATGGTTGTACGACTGGTTGTTAAGAAAAGGGATTGAATTATACGAGTATCAAAAAAATGTATTGCACGGAAAGATTGCCGTATGTGATGATGCTTGGGCAACAATAGGGTCGTACAATGTAAATAACATCAGTGCCTATGCCAGTATTGAGTTAAACCTGGATGTACGGAATGCTGCTTTTTCTACTCATGTAAGAAATTCCTTAGAAGCCATCATGGTTAATGATTGTATCCGCATCACACAAGAGCATCATGTAAAAACCAATAACATCATCAAACAATTTGTTCGATGGTTATCTTACCATTTTATAAGAATAGTATTTTATCTGTTTACGTTTTATTTCAAGCGGCAGCATCACTAAAATCCCCTGATCCGTTTCATTAAAGAAAGAACGATCGACCAATCCCATTTTGCAAAGCGGCCACGTTGTACCACCAGTTTATTATCCTCGGGATGTTGAAGAAAGTAATGAAATACAAATCTTTCCCTTGGTTCTTTCCAGCCGATGATCTGCCCAAAACGAAGATCGTTGAACACAAGCGTATCCTTCCATTGTTCAACGGTATAAAACTGTTGTGAGAAGCGAATAAGCTTTTGCACATCTTCATGATCGCTGATTGGATTTAGTAGAGAATCGTTTCTCGGAAAGTATTCGAAGCGGATATTTTTTTTACTGTCAAACAAAGAACGGAAGCCTACATAATAACCCCGGTCATTTCCTGCTACAACATACCATAACCAGTTTTGTAAAGGGGCCGGTGTGGTAAAATACCTTGTATAGGGCACCTGTTCTGCAGTGAGCACTTCCTTTACATCCCTGTTGATCTTGAATTTATTGATGGTGCAGTAACCTAGGTAAATGAAAGGGATGATCACACCGAATCTCCACCAAAATATTCTTCGGTTACTATGACTATTAAGCAGTATCAACACTATGCAGGCAATACCCGGCCAAACAGAAAAGAACGGATCGGCCACATAAATGGTATTAAAAGAAAAACGTAAATGACTGAAAGGCTCAAACCATCCGATACCATAATTATTAAAAGCATCGATAAATAAATGCAATAAAACCTCTACGGTAAAGAATAAGATCCATTTAGTAAAACTGATATTATGCGGCCGGTGAATTTTATCTGCCGTTAAGGCAAAGATGGGAATGATCAACGCTGCGAATAATAGCGAGTGTGTAAAGCCCCGATGTGCTAATAAATTTTCTGCGGGGCTCAGCCAGAAGGCAGCCACAAAATCAATATCGGGAATACTTTGTGCCAGGGCTCCCCATAGCATGGCTTTCTTACCGAAACCTTTTTCAAAAAAAGCTTCACCAATACAAGCGCCTAATGCAATATGTGTAAGCGAATCCATGGTTAAGTGAATAATGCTATATTCTATAGCAGCCTCTTGTAAAGTTATTCATTAATAAGAATGCTTATGGAGAAATAGTTGGATCAATACAATTGTTCTTTTGCTCTTGTTATTTATGTCAATTACTTCTACAAGGATTCGTGTTACTGTTGCAAAATATGGCTACAATATGTTATAGACAATGCTTGAACAGTTGATGTAAAATGAGTACCTTACTCAAGCAAACGGCTATGTGTTTCTGAAAGTATTTAATAAAGCATCCATGCAACCAACACCGCATAATAGCTTTTGGCAATACGATATTGAATACTGGTTTAAACAATTACAAAGTGCTGCAAACGGACTGAGCCATGCAGATGCATTGGCTAACCTGCAATCATCATCACACTACAGGAAGGAAAGAACACATATACAAAAAGACTTACTGCTTTTTATCAGCCAGTTCAAAAGTCCACTGATGCTATTATTGCTTGGCGCTGTTTTTTTATCTGCCTTTCTTGGAGATACTTCTGATGTGTTCATTATTCTCTTTATCGTAATCTCTACAGGAATACTCAGTTTCCTGCAGGAAAGAAATGCAGGAAGGGTGGTAGAGAAACTGCAATCAATGATTGCCATAAAGAATATTGTATTACGTGATGGAAAACCTACTGCTGTTATCGCTACCTTTATTGTTCCCGGAGACGTATTATTATGTAAGGCCGGTGATATGATACCGGCAGATTGCCTCATCATTGAATCGAATGAGCTTCATGTAAATGAAGCAAGTTTAACAGGAGAATCTTACCCCGTTAGAAAAGAAGCAGGTGTAGTAGATGTACAGGCTGAACTGGTAAAGCGAAGTAATAGTTTATGGGAGGGAACAAGTGTGGTAAGCGGAACCGCAAAAGCTTTGGTGATTAATACAGGTATCAATACATTATTTGGCGCTATTGTTCAAACGGCTTCTGCTACTGTTGAAACAAGTTTTGAAAAGGGAATAAAAGAGTTTGGCTATTTTTTAATGAAGGTAACACTGGTGCTTTCCCTCTTCATTCTTATCGTTAACCTGCTTAATCATAAAAGTGTTGTAGAATCCGCTTTGTTCGCATTGGCACTGGCCGTAGGCATGGCTCCTGAGTTGTTACCTGCCATCACAACGATTGCAATGAGTGCAGGTGCCCAACGCTTACTGAATAAAAAAGTGATCGTAAAAAAGCTCGCTTCAATTCAAAACCTTGGAGAGATCAATTTATTATGTACCGATAAAACGGGTACCATTACAGAAGGTGCAATCAGTATAGAGCAGGTGGTTGATATTTCAGGAAACGAAAACAATTTTGTAAGAACACTGGCATATTGGAATGCCCTGTTTGAAACAGGCTATGAAAACCCGATAGATGAAGCTTTAAAGAATAGTACAGGTATTATAGAAGCAGTTCCTAAAAAGATAGGAGAGATACCTTATGATTTTATCCGAAAGCGATTGAGTATTGCTGTTGATACAGGAAAAGAAAGAATGCTGATCAGTAAAGGTGCTTATTCGCAGATCATACCTGTTTGTACGCAGGTTCGCTTAGCTGATGGAACAATTGGTTCACTGGAGCCGTATCAGGCAACTGCCGGTAAGCAGTTTGAAGCATTTGGAATAAATGGATTGCGATGCATTGCTGTTTGCTATAAGGTGATTCAGCGAGATGGCTTTACAAAAGAAGATGAGGCTGATATGATCTTTGCCGGTTTTGTATTGTTGCATGATCCTGTGAAAGCAGGAATAGCTGAAACACTTACCGAACTGAAAAAATTAAAAGTGCATTTGAAGATCATTACAGGCGATAACCAAAATGTAGCCTTATCTATTGGCAGGCGTATTGGTATAAATAATCCTGTTGTGATTACAGGAAAAGAACTTTTTAATGTAAGCACAGAAGCATTGAAACATAGGGTGAAGGCAACGCATATTTTTGCCGAGGTAGAACCACAACAAAAGGAAAGAATTATACAGGCATTGCGGAAATCTTATACTGTGGCTTATATGGGCGATGGCATTAATGATGTATCTGCTATTAATGTGGCAGATGTAGGTATATCGGTGAATAATGCTGTTGATGTTGCCAGAGAAGCGGCAGACTTTGTATTGATGGAAAAAGATTTGTCGGTATTAGTAGATGGGATCAGGGAAGGAAGAAAAACCTTTGCCAATACGTTGAAATATATCTTCATCAATACAGGATCTACTTTCGGAAATATGTTCAGTGTTGCAGCGGCTTCCCTGTTGTTGCCTTTTCTTCCTATGTTACCCAAGCAAATTTTACTTACCAATTTCATTACTGATTTTCCTTATCTCTCTATTGCATCAGATAATGTAGATAAAGAGCAGATTCAAAAGCCCGGTAAGTGGAACCTGAAATTTATTAGGAACTACATGGTTATTTTCGGCATCCATAGTTCTGTTTTCGATATCATCACTTTTCTTACCCTGTTCTATGGGTTGCGTGTAAAAGAAGCTGTATTTCAAACAGGATGGTTCATTGAATCAATTCTAACAGAATTATTTATACTCTTCATTATAAGAACCCCTAAAAATTTTTTTAGAAGCAAGCCGGGTAAATATTTGCTGATGCTCAGTGTACTGGGGCTGCTTATTACTACTGCATTGCCGTATACGCCACTTGCTGCTGAAGTAGGATTGGTGCCTTTGCCATTGATGAATATCGGTGCTATGTTTTTAATTGTACTATGCTATATTCTTACCGCTGATCTTTTAAAAGTATGGTTCTTTAAACGTTACCGTGCCAGTTAATTGCTTTGTGCTGCAACATGCGGCCTGCTATTATTAGTGAATTGTTTTGTCAGTTAAAAAGCCGCTATTTGTTTGTAACTTAAAGGTGCGTAAAACAATTCCATATGAAAAGAAAACCCTTTAATAATCTGCAGTACGCCATATGGATCGATCAGAAAAAGGCGATTATAGCCTGTAGGGATGAAGCTGGAAAAATTAGTACGGAATCTTTACCTTCTTCTATTGATGCGCATCCGCGTTTTGATGGCGAAACAACTAATAAGGTTGGACTTTTTGGTGCCACTATCAATCATGAAAAGAAAATTCAGCATCATTGGGAACAACAAAGAAAATTGTTTTTAAAAGATGTGGCGGCACATCTCTCCAAAGTAAGTTCATTGATCATCATGGGCCCTGCCACTACAAAGTATGCCTTATACAAAGAGTTGGAAAAGAAGAAAGCTTTTGAGCATACAAGGATAGAATTGCGAACAGTGGATAAAATGAAACTGCATGAGATCAGGGCAGTTCTCTCTGAAACAGCTAAAGCCTGATGGTTTGTTTTCAATTTTTAAATAAAAATCATGAAGCTCTTAAGCTTTGTTTGTACACTCACGTTTATTCATGCTGCCATTGCACAGGATGCAAAAGATATTGTAAAGAAGGCAGATGAAAGAGCAAGAGGGAATACTTCATTTGCTATGATTACCGTGCAAACGATAAGGCCTAAATGGAGCAGGGCAATGAGCGTGAAGAGTTGGACAAAAGGGAATGAACTTGTAATGATATTAGTAACGGCTCCGGTAAAAGATAAGGGTATCGTGTATCTAAAAAGAGGGAAGGAAGTTTGGAACTGGATACCTGCTATTGAAAGAAATATAAAGTTGCCTCCTTCTATGATGAGTCAAAGCTGGATGGGTACTGATTTTACCAATGACGACCTCGTGAAGGAAGCTTCCATTGTAACAGACTATACGCACTCTATTATCGGCGATACGGTGATTGATAACAGGCTCTGTTATAAAATTAAAATGTTACCTAAACCTTCTGCGGCAGTCGTTTGGGGGAAAGTGATTCTGTGCATTGAAAAGAATGATTATTTAATGCTGCATGCTGAATATTTTGATGAGGATGGTAACCTTAAAAATACTATGATAGCAGGAGATATAAAGTTGTTGGGTGGGAGGCTGCTTCCTGCTAGGCTTGAAATGTTGCCCAACGATAAGCCTGGGTTTAAAACAGTTCTGATGTATAACACACTTGAATTTGAAAAACCAATAGATGATAATTTTTTCGCTGCTCAGAACATGTCTAAAGTACAATGATGTTAAAATTAACATGGAGAAACTTATGGCGTAACCCTAAGCGTACACTCATAACAATGGCATCTGTTACGTTCGCAGTAATGCTGGCCATTATTATGCAATCTCTTCAGAAAGGTGTGTTCGATCATCTTGTTAAAAATGTAGTGAGCTTTTATAACGGCTATATTCAAATACACAAACAAGGCTATCATAATGAACAGGTAATTGATAATAGTTTTGAGTTTGATTCATCTTTTTTGGATCGTCTGCAACAAAATCCTGGTATCAAAGAAGCTATTCCCCGCTTAGAAACATTTGTACTGGCATCCATGAGCAATATCACAAAGGGGTGTATGTTGGTGGGCATTGATCCTATTCGTGAAAATAAACTTACACAACTAAAAGAGAGGGTTATTAAAGGCAATTATTTTAATGAGGATGATACACAGGTTGCCTTGATCGCAGAGGGCTTAGCAAGAAAGTTAAACATTCATATTACCGATACTTTGGTGTTATTAGGCCAGGGTTACCAGGGAACATTGGCGGCAGGTAAATTCAAGATTACCGGTATTGCACATTTCGGTTCCCCGGTATTAAATGATGCTGTTGTTTTTCTTCCTTTAGCCTCAGCGCAATCTTTTTTAAATGCTCCTGATCTCATTACTTCTTTCGCATTAGCCATCGACGATCCCCGAAACATGTTAGCCATTCAACAACAGGTTAACAGCATAGCCGGGAAAGAGTATGAAGTGATGAACTGGGAAGAACAACTGCCCGAGATAGCTAACCATATAAAAGCAGATACAGCCAGCTTCTACGTATTCAATGGAATATTGTACCTGATCATTGCTTTCGGCATTTTCGGAACCATCATTATGATGACCGTAGAAAGAAAATATGAGTTTGGAATGTTTGTCGCTATCGGTATGAAGAAGACAAGACTGGCGATAATGCTGTTGTTTGAAACGATGCTGATTGCATTATTGGGGGTATTGGCAGGTATTATACTTAGTATGCCATTGGTATGGTTACTTAATATAAATCCAATTAGGCTTACCGGGCAGGCTGCTGCTATTTATGAACGGTTTGGTTTTGAAGCATTGTTCCCTGCTGCATTGCATGCTCCCATTTTTATTGCACAGTCATTCATTGTACTGGTCATTGCTTTGTTAATAGGCCTTTATCCTGTTGGGTTCGTCATAAAGTTAAATCCTGTTATAGGCATGAAAGCGTAATAATAGTTAAATGAAGAACAATGTTGTATACAATAGCCTGGCGTAATATTTGGCGAAATAAAAAGCGAAGCCTTATCATTATCATAGCAGTAACGATCGGGTTAAGTGCAGGTATTTTTTTGATGGCTTTTTACAATGGGTTGGTAGAACAAAGGGTTAATTCGGCCATTGAAACAGAAGTATCGCATTTGCAGTTGCATCAACCCGGGTTTACCAGCGATTATGATAGTAAATTGTATTTACAGCAGGGCAACACCATGCTTCAGCAAATTCAGTCTAACCCGCAGGTAAAAGCCGCTGCCGGGAGATTCATTATCCAGGGAATGATTGCTTCTGCATCAGGTAATAGTGGTGTAATGATCAACGGTGTTATGCCCATCGAAGAGAATAAGTTAACAAAGCTCGCCGGGAAAATAAAACAGGGAAACTACTTCAATGCTAATAAAAGAAACGAGATCCTCGTAGGTGAGAAACTAAGACAAAAGCTAAAATTAAAAACCGGCAATAAAGTAGTGCTTACGTTTCAGGATGCTGATGGAAATATTGCTTCTGCTGCTTATCGTATTTCGGGTATTTATCAAACAGTAAATACACCTTATGATGAAACGAATGTTTTTGTAAGAATTAGTGATGTGGATTCTGTTGCCGGATTAAAGAACAGGTTGAATGAGATTGCAGTATTGCTTTCTTCTCATCAGCTATTGCAGCAAACGAAAGCAAAATTGCAATCAGTATTCCCCGCTGCCGAGATTAAAGACTGGATGGAGATCTCTCCTGAAGTAGGGCTTACTGTTTCTGTTTCTGAGCAGCTGGTATTTATTTTAATGATCATTATATTAATGGCGCTTGCTTTTGGTATTGTTAATACCATGATGATGGCAGTGCTTGAACGAACACGGGAAATATGCATGTTACTTGCATTGGGCATGAACAGGATAAAGGTTTTTGGAATGATCTTACAGGAAACCATCTTTCTTGTATTGGCAGGCTGTCCCGGTGGTTTGTTGATTTCTTTACTTGCAATTTCAATCACTCACCATACAGGAATACGATTTGAAAAGTTTGCTGAAGTGTATTCAAGTTTTGGATACAGCAATGTGCTGTATCCAAAAATAACAATGCAGCAGTTTACGGTCAGTATGATTTTAATTATCATCACGGCAATTGTTTCATCGCTTTTTCCTGCCTGGAAAGCGTTTCGGTTAAAACCCATTGTATCAATGAGAAAATAATAGGTATGAACAATACGGTAATAGATGTACATAATTTATATAAAGTATATGATGAGAAAACGGTTCCGGTATATGCTTTGAATGGTGTACACCTGCATATTGAGCGTGGAGAATTTACAACGATCAAAGGTCCGTCCGGTTCCGGTAAAACAACCTTATTGAATATGATTGGTGGGCTGGATACGCCAACAAAAGGGTATGTGATGATCAATGGAGTGAATTTAACCGCGATGAAAGGAAGTGAGCTGATCGATTTTCGTTTGCATAATATCGGTTTTGTTTTTCAGTCTTATAATTTGATTCCGGTATTAACGGCAAGAGAAAATATCGAATTCATCATGCTCATGCAAAAGCGTTCTTCTACAGCAATGAAACAACGGGTGGATGAATTGTTGATGCAAATAGGTTTGTTGGATAAAGCTGATAAAAGGCCTTCCGAATTATCCGGAGGTCAACAGCAACGGGTGGCGGTGGCAAGGGCACTGGCTGCGAAGCCGCAGTTTATTCTGGCAGATGAGCCTACTGCAAATTTAGATTCTGTTGCTGCATCCAATTTGCTTGATATGATGCTGAGGCTAAACGAGGAAGAACAAATGACTTTTGTTTTTTCTACACACGATCAGCGGGTAATAGAAAGAGCAAGGCGTGTGATAACACTGGAAGATGGGAAGATTGTAAATGATACAATGCCTGCATCTGTTCTACATGACCCTGTAATCTAAATACGCTGCTTTGAAAATATTTTGTACGATAGCATTGCCTGTTTTGTTATTGCTTCCGCTATACGGGATGGCGCAGGAGGAAGAAAAAAAGCAAAAGCTAATGGAATGGAAAGGGTATGTAAAGGATCTGCAAGGGGCAGGTTTTATTAATCCGTTTGATTCAATATCTTCTATCAATCTCTTGCATAACCGTTTCAATGCGAGGGTTAATTTTAACGATCATCTTTTTGCTCGCATTGAAGTTCGTAATCGGATTTTTGCAGGCAGCCAGTTAAAGCAGGTTCCGAATTTTGGTGAACTGATCAATCAATACAATGGCATATTGAACTTATCGCATCTTTGGGTAAATGAGCCTTCTGTTGTGATCCATTCAGTTGCAGATCGTTTATTGGTACAGTATCAAACCGATGGCTGGGATATCACGATTGGCAGGCAAAGAATCAACTGGGGTGTTAATACAATATGGAATCCTAACGATATTTTCAATGCCTATAATTTTCTTGATTTTGATTATGAAGAAAGGGCAGGAACCGATGCGATAAGGGTGCAGCATTATTGGAAGAACAATACAGCTCTTGAACTGGCTTATAAACCTGCTAAGAATGCTAATGAAAGTATTGCCGCCATCTTGTATAAGTTCAATAAGAACAAATATGATTACCAGGTATTGTCGGGTTGGTATCAAAGTGATATTGTAGTAGGGGCAGGATGGGCGGGCAGCATAAAGGAGGCCGGTTTTAAGGGAGAACTGGGTTATTTTCATCCGAGAACAAATATGTTAGATACAACTGGAGTGATTAGTTTTTCTATGATGGCTGATAAAACTTTTAAACACGACTGGTATGCTTCTATATCCGTTTTATTCAACAGTAATCCTTCCGGTATGTTAACAGGAAACGAGAGCCTGTTATCATCCACGCTCTCTGCGAAACAACTGTTCCCTTTTCGTTATACCTTTTATACGGGTGTTGTCAAATCTTTTTCACCTATTACTTCAATCAACATATCGGTCATTTATTCTCCTGAAAAGAATACGTTTATTTTCTATCCTGCATTCTCCTGGAATGTATTCAAGAATATAGATATAGATATTACTGCCCAATCTTTCTTTGCTGAGCAAAATGGTTTTTACAAATCCCTGGGTAATGCTTTATTTTTAAGGGGGAAGTGGAGTTTTTAAGAGGCGGTTGCATTGTATCAATGTGTACATTATGGTTCATGTGCATTTAGTTGTAGCAGACTAAATTTATAAATGAGAGGTATAAATTACAAGAACCACAATTTGTCAGAATCAATCGTAACAAAAACCATATCGCCGATGTGTAGCTGATGTTGCAAGGCTCTGGCGATGATCAAAGTGTGGCCAACTTGTACTTCAATATCATAGTAACTGCCGCAGAAAATAATCTTTTTTACTTCGCCTTGCATTTCTGCATTTACCTGGGTAGACAGCCTTACATTTTCGGGACGAAAGATGATGTTTCGCTGCGCTTCTTTAGTAAGTGTTGTATAAATGGAAGAATGCTTAGGTGTGATAAGGTTATACTTCCCTGTTAAGCCTGCTACATATTCAGTAGCCGGCCTGCGATAGATAGTTTCCGGATCGGCTTGTTGCAGTAAGTTCCCTTTTTGCAGTACAATGATCTCTTCTGCCCACGATAACAGATCCTGCGGTTCATGCGAAGTTAAAATGCAAGTGATCTGCAACTTGTCGGTAATAACATCCAATACAGATCTCAGCGTTTGTTTATGTTGCATATCCAAATTAGAAAAAGGCTCATCCAACAATAATAATTGCGGCGACTGTATCAGGCGCATACATAGTGCAATACGCTGTTTCTCTCCCCCGGAAAGTTGGCTTGTTTTTCTTTTCAGTAAGTGATCAATATGGCATACAGAAAATAAATCGGAAGCTTCTGCTACACCCAGTTTATTTTCAAACCAAATCAGATCTTCTACTACATAATTATTATGGAGTTCAAAATATTGCGATAGATAAGCAATGCGTGGATGCCCTGGCAATAGTTTATCATTTGGCCCCGGTACTTTTTTACCGTTCAGCAATATCTCCCCTTCATCAGGTTGAATAAGCCCCGCGATCATTTTCAGCAAAGTAGTTTTACCGGAACCAGTTTCACCTGCTATAGCCATTTTTTGCTGAGCGCCTTGCGTAAAACTGACATAACTAACAGTTGTTTCTTGTTGTTGTCTTTTGCTGATATTTTTTACTTCCAATAGCTTCATAAAACGCCAGTGAGATTATTGTGGTTTTCAAAAGTAAAGATTAATGGGAGAGGGGCGTAATACATGCATGTAGAATACATAGAGCCATGGGTAGCAGGTGCTTCATAATGCGAAGCGTTGAATGCTGGATATTGGATGAAAAATACATGGAGTGAAAGGTTGTTTCGATACCCGTGAATTATTCGTGAATACTGTTCAATTACTATACCTTTAATTAGTGTAAGTACTAGCACATATTTATATAATTCAACCTGTTTTCATAGTTAGCCGGCACTTGTAAATTAATTTCCCAACAGATTATTAAATTTAGTAGCATTCCAATTCCGGCTACAATAATCGTAGATTCGGCTACATTGTTTTTTTGATACTTACAGAATTTTGAGCATCAAAAATCAGCAATATGAAAGTAATTGTAACAGGTTCTTTAGGACATATAGGAAGACCATTGACAGAATTATTGGTAAAGGATGGGCATAGTGTTACGGTTATCAGTAGCAATCCTCAAAAACAGAAAGAAATTGAAACACTTGAAGCAAGTGCTGCGATTGGTTCAATAGAAGATACTGTATTTCTTACTCAAGTCTTCGAAGGTGCAGATATTGTTTATTGTATGATACCTCCGGGTAACTATTTCAATGCTGATTTTGACATGATACAGCATTGCAGTAAAATGGCTAATAGTTATACAAGAGCAATTCTGCAGGCAGGTGTAAAAAGAGTGATCCTCCTAAGTAGCATCGGTGCTCATATGGATAAAGATAATGGTATACTTTCATCTTGTTACATGTTAGAACATATTTTTAATGGCCTCCCAACTGATATTGCAGTTACATGCATGCGTCCTGTTGGATTCTACTATAATCTAATGAGTTTCGTTCATTCTATCAAAACGAGTGGAGTAATTACTTCAAATTATGGTGGAGAGCAGGCCAGGCCTTGGGTAGCCCCCGCTGATATTGCTGCGGCAATAGAAGAAGAAGTATCAGAAATGTATGTAGGAAGAAAGGTTCGCTATGTAGCCAGTGAAGAAATTTCCTGTACTGAAATAGCGGCTATTTTAGGAGAAGCAATCGGTAAACCAGATCTGCAATGGCGTGTTATTCCTGATGAGCAGCAGCTGAATAGAATGATTACTGCCGGTATGAATCCCAAGATTGCCGCCGGCCTGGTAGAAATGAATGCCAGCATACAAAGTGGTAAATTGTATGAGGATTATTATCGTAACAGACCGATGCTGGGAAAGACCAAAATAAAAGATTTTGCTAAAGAGTTTGCGGTAGCGTACGATGCTGCTTCTTAATGATCTAATCAATACTATTAAATCAGTTTTATGAAATTAACCAACAACAAAATTTTAATTACAGGTGGTGCTAGCGGCATAGGCTTAGGCTTAACTGAAATGTTTTATAAAGAACATAACCAGGTTATCATCTGCGGAAGAAGGGAAGATATTTTACAAGCCACAGCTGAAAAATTTCCGGGCGTGATCATAAAGCAATGTGATCTTTCTTTTGAAGAAGAAAGATCAGACTTATTTAGATGGGTTTTGGAAAATCATCCTGACTTAAATGTACTTGTGAACAATGCAGGTATACAGCATTGGATGCATATTGGAGACGAGGATTTTTTTGAAAAGGCAACAACTGAGATCGCCGTTAATATTCAGGCACCCATTCACCTGAGTAACCTCTTCATAAACTTACCATCGCTACAAACAATCATCAATGTAACTTCAGGTCTTTCATTCATGCCTTTTGCTAAAGTGCCTGTGTATTCGGCCACAAAAGCATTTTTCAGATCATTTACTTTGTCGTTACGACAAATGCTGAAAGGCAGAGATATTGAAGTGATAGAATTGATACCTCCTGCATTAAATACAGATCTCGGTGGAAAGGGCTTACATGATCATGCTCCTGCTGTTAGTGAATTTATTGCCACGGTATATCAGCAATTAAAAGAGGGCAAGCATGAAATTGCTTTTGGAAGTAGTGAAACAAGATTACAGGCTGTTCCGAAAGCATGGAAAAGCATATTTGAACAAATGCATACTAACTAAAATCTTTGTATGAGTTACTCAAAACCATATAGGGTAAAATCGATCAGTGAGTTTCATAAATTACGGGGATTGCCAAAGCCGGAACATCCGCTTGTGAGCGTTATAAATCTTGATGATGTTCAAATATCGCCTCATGGCGAGCCGCAGAGTTTGATACTTGAATTTTATTCTATCTCGATTAAAAGATGTTTGCTTACAAAGTTTAAATACGGCCAGCAGGAGTACGATTTTGATGAAGGAGTAATGTTCTTTATTGCTCCCGGACAGGTTTTCGCTATAGAAGTCCAGTCCGAAGTACAGGCTAAAAGATCAGGATGGGTATTACTTATTCACCCTGATTTTTTATGGAATACTGCTTTAGCCAAAAGTATTAAGCAATACGAATATTTTGATTATGCAGTAAATGAAGCCTTATTCCTTTCAGAAAAAGAAGAAGCTAATGTTGTTGGTATTATGCAAAATATTCTGCTGGAGTATCATTCCAATATCGATAAGTTCAGCCAGGCTATTATCATTGCCCAGATTGAATTATTGCTTACGTATGCTGAAAGGTTTTATCAGCGGCAGTTCATTACAAGAAAGATTACTAATCACCAGGTGCTTAACCGCTTGGAAGAGCTATTAAATGCATATTTTGATAGTGATGAATTGTCATTAAAGGGCCTGCCTTCTGTTCAATACATTGCAGAAGCATTGAACGTATCGCCTAATTATTTAAGTGGTTTGTTGAAAGTACTTACAGGCTTAACTACCCAACAACATATACACGAGAAATTAATAACCAAGGCCAAAGAAAAATTATCAACTACAGAACTTACTATTAGCGAGATCGCTTACGAGCTGGGCTTCGAACATCCACAATCATTTAGTAAATTTTTTAAAACAAAGACGCTTTTATCGCCACTTGCTTTCCGGCAGTCATTTAACTGATATCGAAAATCATTGTTAGCCGACACATATAATAATATGTGCTGTAGTAAATAGTGATGTTAAGAAAGAGCAGATCCCAACTTGAAAATTTGAAAATTAGATTTGGTTAACAAGGAGCGATTTAGTGTTTCAGAAGTTATTTCATGTTGGCTTCTTTACCACTGAAACAGGCTATATGCCGGTTAAACTGATTAGAAATACAGAAGCGAAAATTATTCCTACATTGAGTCTTCTTATATGCTAGCTATTAAAATGATTAGCATCTAACCGGTTAATTAAATACTATGAAAACAAGATATCTGTTTCTGTCCCTCGGTTTTTTCTTTACTCTCTGCAAAGCGGATGCACAAACGAAGAGCCTGTATGAAACGGTCGTTGCATTAGACAGCACTTATTTCACGGCTTATAATAATTGCGATATGCAAACACAGGCTGCCATGTATTCTGACAGTATAGAATTTTACCACGATAAAGGCGGATTGAATACTTCAAAGAAAGCACTGCTGAAATCGATAGAAGAAAATATCTGTGGTAAAGTAACCCGTGAGCTCGTTAAAGGTAGTATTGAGGTATCGCCTATTCCGGGTTATGGTGCCGTAGAAATGGGGATGCATATGTTTCACAATAAGCTGGAAAAAGATGCAATGCCACATCCAAGCAGGTTTATCATTATCTGGCATGAAAGTGAAGGAAAATGGACGATGACGAGAGTGATTAGCTTGCACTAAGTGTACACCTTACGCTTTAGCGATTCCAGCATAAAGAATAGATAGGGGGAAATGAGTTTTGAAAATTATTTTCACTTTGACTATACCTGGCGAATTGATCTTGTTAAAACAAGCTTGGAATGCAATTATTTGAAGATATTATTGATAAGACTAAAAATTGGTTGCCTTACGATGGCATTGTCAATTATTATGGAAGATTGTTGGCAGCGAGGGAGGCTGATTTTTATTTGGAGAAACTGCTTCAAACGATTGAATGGAAAAATGATGAAGCAATTCTTTTTGGGAAGAAGATAATTACCAGGCGGAAAGTGGCATGGTATGGAGATAGTCCTTTCGAATATACTTATTCCAATACCACTAAGCGTGCCTTACGGTGGACAAATGAATTACTATTGTTAAAAGGTTTGATTGAAAAAGAAACAGGAGAAAGTTTCAATTCATGTTTGTTGAACCTGTATCATAACGGAGAGGAAGGAATGGCGTGGCATAGTGATGGGGAGGCAGATTTAAAAAAGGATGGAGCTATTGCCTCTTTAAGTTTTGGTGCAGAAAGAAAATTCGCTTTTAAACATAAGCGTACCAATGAAAAGGTAGAACTGGTATTAGAGCATGGTAGCCTGTTGATAATGAAAAGTACTACGCAAACTCATTGGCTGCACAGGCTTCCTCCAAGTAAAAGAATCCTCCAAGCAAGAGTTAATCTTACCTTCAGAACGATCGTTGAATAATGATTCAAAGTGTATAAGTTATATATTTAAAACTTTTAAATACAGTATGATCTATTATCAATAAATAAAGCAAGGTGACTGTATATTTTATTAGCGGCTTAGGTGCGGATAAGAGGGTTTTTGATAAGTTGAGTTTACCCGCACAATGGAAAGTGGTGCATTTGGAATGGATCGCGGCTTTCCCTCATGAGCAGCTCATAGCGTATGTTAACCGGTTCTCTCAAAAGATTGATCAATCGGAGCCATTTTGTTTGGTTGGACTTTCATTCGGAGGTATTGTAGCAATTGAAATCGCAAAGATTCTGCAACCACAAAGAACCATCATCATTTCGAGTATAGAAACCAAAGATGAACTGCCACTACTTTTTAAAACTTTGCGTATCACAGGTATTCATAAGTTGGTTCCTGCTACCTTTCTGAATAAAATTTATCCCTTTACCGATTGGTATTTTAGTACAAAAACAAAGGATGAAAGGTTGCTTGTAAGGCAAATCATACGAGATACTTCGCCTGTGTTTGTAAAGTGGGCTTTAAATGAGATAATGAACTGGGATAACACGGTAAGGCCTAAGCAAGTGTACCATATTCATGGAACAAAGGATAACATTTTCCCATATTATAAGGTACATGCTGATTACCTGATACAAGGCGGAGGACATTTTATGATATATAGTAAAGCGGAGCTAATCAGTGCTCTTATCAGTCAGCAGGTGAATAGCAGTGCTGAATAATAATGTTTTAAAGATGAGCAAGTATGTAATATTGCTTCCCGTTTTTAACATCTTATCTTCTTAATTTCTGGTTAGGTTCGTACAATGAAATGTAGCTTCATTTCTTATACTATAGTTCTTTTCCTCGTTGCATTGTTGTGCAG
The DNA here is from genome assembly GCA_028875875.1 of Bacteroidota bacterium. Taxonomy (GTDB): domain Bacteria; phylum Bacteroidota; class Bacteroidia; order Chitinophagales; family Chitinophagaceae; genus JAGWUV01. The sequence continues at coordinate 19,778 of JAGWUV010000024.1, read as the reverse complement.
CGTGTATGGGTATGGACAAAAAAGATCAATCCAAACAAATACGATACCATTGAAAGAGTTGCTGCACAAGCAAAAAAAGAAGACCAATCTTCTGAAATATCTTACAGCAACAAAATGGAATGAGTTATTCCCGAACAGGAATGGAGCTAATACAAGAAACAAAGCAAACAATCATCTTGATTTTTATTCCTTTACCTCTTTTGTTGCTGCGGCTAACTTATTTCCCGATTTTTTAGGTGAAGGTACTGACTCTGTGAAGCGAAGAGAATTGGCTGCCTTCCTCGCAAATATTGCACAGGAAACAAGTGGTGGATGGGATGATGCACCCGGTGGTTATTTTAAATGGGGATTGTATTTTATTGATGAACACCAGGAAGGCAGTATAAAAAATTATGCAGATACTACGAAGAAAAATTATATGCCTATAGCAGGAAAAGCTTATTTCGGCAGAGGGCCTAAACAGCTAAGCTGGAACTATAATTACGGACAGTTCAGTGAGGCCTGGTATGGTAACAAAGACAGCCTGTTGCAACAACCTGAATTGCTATCACAGAATCCTGTACTTTCTTTCGCTTCTGCAATCTGGTTTTGGATGAAAATGCAAAAGCCTAAACCTTCCTGTCATGATATCATGGTTGGCCGTTGGCAACCCTCTGACGCGGATTCTATAGGCAATCGTTTGCCGGGTTTTGGTGCTACGGTAAACGTAATTAATGGTGGAGTAGAATGCGGTAAAGGGAAAGACTTACAAAAGACTGCTTATCGTTATCAGTATTATGTTTACTTCTGTAAGTATTTGCATGTATCTCCGGGTAACAATATCACTTGCACTGAGCAGAAGCCTTTTGGAACGTAGCATGGAATATGAATGCGGTGCAGCAATACTCACTTTTTTTCTTACTTCGCATCGCTAAAATAATCTTCCCTGTTCTCCCGGCCTTCTGAATTGAGAACAGTCAAGTTCCCATCTTTCTGCGTTCAGGTCATATAGTTTATTGTATTTCTTAAACTGCTGCCGAACGATTTCGGCAACAGGACCCTCTCCACGCATCCTTACGCCCCATCGGCTATCATTCACTTTGCCGTTATGTGAATGTTCAATCAGGTGCCATACTTTATCAGCCCGATCCGGAAAATTTTTATACAGCCAATCATGAAAGATCAGTTGAATGGCTCCGTTTAAACGAATGAAAGTGTAAGCAGAGAAAGTAGCGCCGTGTTCACTAGCTGCTTTCATGATACGCTGCATTTCATGATCATTCAGTCCTGGTATCATGGGGCCTAACATCACACCCATGCGAACACCAGCTTCACTCAGCTCTTTAATAAGGCGAAGGCGTTGTATGGCCGTTGTGGTCCTTGGTTCCATTACTCTTCTCAGGTCTTCATTGAAAGTAGTAATGCTCACCAGTATACTGATGAGTTTTTTACTTGCCATTTCCTGCAGCAGGTCTTTGTCACGCAACATCCCTGCGTTCTTCGTAATCATCCCAACAGGTTGGTTAAACTCGTTACATACTTCCAGCAATTGCCTTGTAAGTTTATATTTTCTTTCTGCAGGTTGGTAACAATCGGTATTGCCGCTTAAACTGATGGGTACACATTCCCATTTAGGATTCAATAAAAACTTTCTAAGTAATTCCGGTGCATTTTTCTTCACGGTGATCTTCGTTTCAAAATCAATACCTGCACTCCACCCCCAGTATTCAAAAGAGTTGCGGGCATAGCAGTAAATGCAGCCATGTTCACAACCCTGGTAAGGGTTCATGCTGTACCACATGCCTACATCGGGGCTATCCACCTTATTTACAATCCCTTTGGCGTGATCTTCCAGGTAAACGGTTTGCGGGTTAGGTTCAGACCAGTCGTCAATAGCTTCAATATGTTCTTTTATACGTTCATTCTTTAAAAACTTATTGCGTGGATTTAACTGTGCTCCCCGGCCTTTTTTATAGGTGTTGCCGGAAAGGTCATGGGTTTCTTCGGTGTTCATGGTATGATATTCTCAGGTTCAAAAGTGCTGTAACGTTAGGAAAAGAGCGACGCCTGCACCGGGTATACCTTTTTATTCAGCAATGGAAATTTCCCCACCACCCTGTAGGCTTTATTGTTTTCATTGCGGCGTAGTAACACAATATCATTTACCATGCAGGAGGCAGTAAAATGTTTTTGCTGGTATTCGGCCCACGCTTTCTCGTATTGCCAGGGTAATAGTTTCCTGCAAATGGAGATGTGCGGCTCCATAATAAGATGTGGTTTATGCTCAGCATCAGGCTTTAATAAAGCCTGCAATGGCCTGAACTGTTTTACCAGCTGTACCACCGGTTTCCTGGTTTGCAGGTTTACATAAATGGTGTGCGATGGAAAACTTCCAAAACCGTTGAGGTCTATTTTAAAAGAAGAACAACCCGCTGCCACTTGTTGCATGCGATGAATGATCTTCGCTTCCATCATATCGTATTGAACGAAGGAGATCAGCGTAAGATGCGGTTTCAGGTAAGCCGCCATCGGGCAATCATAAGTTTCTGCGAATGTTTTCTTCTCCTGCATGATCTTTTCATACACAGTCTCCTCTGGTTGTATGATCAAGAGGTATTCGTTCAGCGCCAGTTGGTGCGTGGTAAACAAGCGTAGCTTATTAGTTTCTTCATTTACAAACGGGTGTTGCATAGCATTAGAGGGAAATGCGGTTAATTAATTTTTCTTCTTCATCAATAGTTTTATACAGGCATACGGCCTTTAAAAGACAGGATGGATAGCTTGCCGCAGCATGTTCTAAAACCTGTGACTGCGGAAAGTTTAATGTGTTTTGCCACTGCTGCATCATACGGCTGAGCAAAAGCTGTGTGCCGGAAAGGCTGCCATCACTTAATATACATATGTTTTGCAGGTGGCGCAGCAAAATAGATTCTGTTTGTTCGGCTGCACTGAATCCGGCCAGTGTAACCGAATGGGTTTGTCCTCTGCATTCTGCCAGTATCCTGTACTGCCGCTGCTCATTGTTTAAGAAACCTGTACGCATAGGAATAAGTTTGATGAACTAATTTTTGTAGCATAAAAATACTAATTAATTTAGCAAGACAAAAATAATTGTATATGGACAAGGAAACTTTTTACCGCAGTGCTTATGATGGCACTAAACGATTCAGTCAGCATGATGTGCAAACGGCCAATGCAACGGGTTTCGGTGCGGCTGCCGATGATTTTATGGAAAGAGGTATTGATCTGAATGAACAGCTCATTATGAACAAGCCTGCTACTTTCTTTTTTCGCATGAACAGTGATGCTATGGAAGGAGTAGGCATTCATGCCGGTGATGTGCTGATTGTTGACAGAAGCATCAAAGCCGCCAATGGTAAGATCATTATTGCAGCTGTGAATGGTGAATTGCTGATACGCCGCTACTGGCAGCAGTTTAACAAAGCGATGCTATGTGCCGAGAATAAAAAATATGCCGATGTGGAACTAAACGAATTCTCAGAATTTCAAACCTGGGGTGTGGTTACCTGTGTGATCCATTTACTCGATCCTGCACTGATCGCTTTCAACCGTAAATAAAAAGTATGAGAGCTATTGTAGACTGTAATAGTTTTTATTGTTCCTGCGAACGATTGTTCCGGCCCGATTTGGAACAGCAGCCCGTTATCGTTCTAAGCAATAATGATGGTTGTATCATTTCAAGGAGTGATGAGGCCAAGGCGGTAGGCGTGGGCATGGCAGCCCCGTTCTTCAAAAACAGGGAGATCATTCAACAGTATAAAGTAGCCACATTTTCCAGCAATTATAATTTGTATGGCGATATGAGCCGTCGGGTGATGGATACGCTTCGTGCCATTGTAGGAAACGATAATGTAGAAGTATATAGTGTAGATGAAGCTTTTTTGAAATTGGATACTATTGCTACAGATAACTGGGAACAGGTGGCATTGGATATCAGGGAAAAGGTAGAATTATGGACGGGCATCAAAGTGTCTGTAGGCATTGCTCCTACAAAAGTGTTATCTAAAGTGGCCAACCGCCTCGCCAAGAAAAGCAAGCAACAAACCCGTTGTATATGGGTGCTGGATACACCCGTGAAGATCCAACAGGCATTACAAAAAACAGCCGTAGAAGATGTCTGGGGCATCGGTTACCAATATGCAGAGATGTTGAAACGTTTTGGTATTCATACAGCGTTCGACCTGAGTATCAAAAACTTTGACTGGCTCAGTAAAAAATTAGGCGGTATAACGGGAGCCCGTTTACTACGGGAATTACGCGGAATAGAAAGCTTGGATATGAAAGAGGAATTAACCGAAAAGAAAATGATAGCCACTACCCGTATGTTTGGAACGCCGGTAAATAATGTGAAAGATATTAAAGAAGCGATTGCCACTTACACCACAAGGGCCGCCGAAAAATTACGAAGGCAACATAGTGCTGCCAGCATAGTTAGTGTATTTATCATTCCTAAAGAAGTTTCTTCTGGCAGCCGGTTCAGGCATGGGCCCACTATTAGTAGCTATACCACACTGCCTGTTGCAACTTCGTTAACGCATGAACTTATTAAGCCTGCAGTTCAACTGGCAGAACGATTGTTTGAAGAAGGGAGATTATATAAAAAAGCCGGTGTAACCCTGAGTGGTATTGTACCTGATGAAAATATTCAAGGCAATCTTTTTGCACCCCCAGCTAAAAACAGGGAACGCTTTTTGATGGAGATGATAGACAACGTAAACTTCTCTATGCGGGATGATGTGTTAAAGTTTGCAACGGCAGGAACCACTAAAAACTGGAAAATGCAACAAAATTTTCACAGTCCTAAATACACCTCCCGTTGGGAAGACCTGTGTAAGGTGAAATAACTGTGCTAACTTTAAGCTGCGGCTTTAAAAGCATTATTATGAAAAAGATAATTGCCATTTTGATAATATTCTCAAGTATACAAGCAGGACTGGCACAAAACAAAAAAACGGATAAAGCTTTATTGGTGAAGAACTGGATTGATACTAAGATGTTTGTGTTCTATCCGCAAACCGCGATGCCTATGAGCGGTAATGTTCGGCAACTCACACCCGACTTTGATCTCACGATTAACAAGGATACGCTTATGAGCTATCTGCCTTATTTCGGTAGGGCATATAATGTTGAATATGGAGCAACACAATCTCCTTTCAATTTCACCAGTACAAGGTTTGATTATGTGGTAACTGCAAAAAAGAAAGGGGGATGGGATATTGTTATTACAATAAAAGATGCTAAAGAGCAGATTACCTATATGCTTAGCGTATCTTTTTCAGGATATGGTTCTCTGCAGATCACAAGTACCAACAGGCAACCTATCTCTTTTAATGGTTACATTACAGAATTAAACGGGAAGCATACTAACAGGAAATAATGTTCTCCTGCTAAAATAAACTCACCTGCGGATTGCTGTTAGATACGAATACAGGCTTTTGTAATTGCAAGTCATATAGGGCATTCATTTTATCTACGAGGTATACAGTAAGCTCCGGTGATTGTGCTTCATCATGCATGTGCATAAAGTAGTACAGCTCTTCCAGGCCATTATCTATCCAATATTTCATCCTGTTGATCCATGTATCGGTACGTGTAAAATCAGAAGGATGTAAACTATTCCCTACGTAACGTATAAAGGCTTTTCGAACAGTTAAATACATGTGAGCACAATCCCTCCTTCCCGCAGTATCGGTAATTACAACGCCAATATTCAGCTGGTTAAGTGTGCTGAAAAATTCTTCCCTTATCACTTCTATTCCAAACCAATCCGGATGCCTCACTTCCAGGAAGAACTGCATATCTGTTGGTAAAGAAGCGAGATAGGTAAACAATTCCTCTTTTCTATTGGGTGAAAAGGAATCACTTACCTGTACAAAAACCGGTCCGAGATGTTCTTTAAATGCAAGGATGCCTTTTAAGAACTCTGAAGTAACAAAATCTTTCCCTTTTAAACTGCCGAAATGTGTAACACCCTGGTACATCTTCGGACAGAATAAAAAATCTTTTCCTTTGGCTTTTTCAGCCCACTTGGCTATGGCAGCTTCATTGTAAACTTTGTAGTGAGTGGCATTCAGTTCAATGCAGTTGTAGTGCTGCACATAATGCTGAAGGAAATCTTTTTCTTTGGTTTTAGGAGGATATATTTTTCCTACCCATTCCGTTCTTCCCCATTTGGCGCAGCCAATATAAATTTTACAATCATCAGCAGGTTTGCCGGTCAGTATTTTACTGTTGAATACAGGTTCTTCAGGTAAAGAAAAATCAATATTATCCAGTTCATGTTCCGGTACACGGCCAAATTGCATAGGAGTTAAGTTATAGGTTTAAAGTTACACAGATAAAACACTAACCGCTCCTTTTTGTTGGCTTAAGAAGGATTTGCAGCATTACCATATTGGTCGCTTAATGATTTTTTAAAGAGTTTTCGGTAAATGCTTTGTAAGGCAAGGTTAATTAATAGTAGTGGAGGTTTTATTTGTTAGCATTATGATAATTCTGGCATAGTCTTTTCATTTAACAATAGCACGGATTAAACCCTTGATACCTTTGTATTATCTATCGTATTGATTAGAAAAATTGTATTGTATGTTCAAACTAGTAAAATCTATCGCCTTACTGATAACAGCTATGCTCGGCACTTCTTTTGCCCGGGCTCAGGAAGATTGGCCTAAAGTAATCAACGCAGATAACGGGATGACAATTAAAATATATCATCCGGAACCTGAATCTTTTTCGGGTGATGTACTGAAGCTGCGTTCAGCCGTTTCTGTTACTGAAGCGGGTAAAACAGATCCTGTGTTTGGTACTTTTTGGAGTGTAAATACCGTAGAAACCGACCGTGATAACAGGAAGATAAGTATCGTGGGTGTTCGTGTGCCCAATTTGAAATTTGGTAGTGAACTTGATAATAATAAGATTGGCTATATCAAAACAGCACTTGAAACGCAGATACCTCAGTTAAGGATAGACCTTCCGATGGATGAAGTATTATCTATGTTGCAAAGCAATACGGAAGAGAAGAAATTATCCAAAAATTTAAATACTGCTCCGCCTAAAATCATTTACACGGCTAAACCTTCAACGCTGGTATTGATTGACGGGGCTCCCAAGTTGCAACATAATAACGATTGGGGAATGGACGTGGTAGTAAACAGTCCTTTTACCATTGTTAAAAACACCAATGGCTTGTATTATCTGTACGGCGGAAAACACTGGTACAGTGCACCGGCAGCAACAGGGCCTTATTCTTATGTAAACAATACCCCTTCCAATCTTACTAAGGTTCAGACTTCAATTGATAATGCAGCTGCTAATGATCCGGGTTTTACAAGTGATTCTGCGGCAGCAAAAATGAATTCTGTCACTGATATCATTGTAAGTACGGAACCGGCAGAATTGATACAAACGAACGGAGAGCCTGACTGGTCAACCATTCAGGGTACTAATCTTATGTATGCAGGTAATTCGGAGAATGATCTTTTTATTGATCAGTCATCACGTATGTATTATGTACTGCTCTCCGGAAGATGGTATCAGGGCAATACATTAAAAGGACCGTGGAATTATGTAGCTTCAGATCAGTTGCCTTCCGATTTTTCAAAAATCCCTGAAGGTTCTCCAAAAGATAATGTTTTGGCCAGCGTTGCAGGTACGCAAGCAGCTCGTGAAGCAGTAATGGATGCTGAGATTCCACAAACCGCTAAGGTAGATCGAAATAAAGCGAACACCAGTGTTACCTATGATGGTTCTCCCCGGTTTGAAGATATTGATGGCACTCATATGCAGTATGCTGTTAACGCCAGGAACTCAGTTATCCGTTACCGGGATAAATATTATACAGTAGATAATGGTGTATGGTTTGAATCGTATAACCCTAATGGCCCATGGGTAGTGTGTACTGAAAGGCCTGCTGAGGTAGATATCATTCCCCCCAGCTATCCTGTTTACAATATGAAGTATGTATATATCTATGATGTAACACCCGATTGGGTATATATGGGCTATACACCTGGTTACCTGAATACTTTTATATATGGGCCAACTGTAGTATATGGTACAGGCTTTTATTACAGGCCCTGGTGGGGCAGGTATTATTATCCAAGGCCATATACGTGGGGGTTCCGCATGCATTACAATCCATGGTATGGCTGGAGCATTGGATATAATTATAGTGCCGGATGGTTTAATATGGGTTTTGGCGTGAATGTATGGTCTGGCTGGTGTGGTGGTTGGTGGGGGCCGGCTTTATATCGTCCGCCCTATCATTGGTATGGCGGTTTTAATGCGGCATATCGTTCATATGGCTATTATGGAAGAAGGCCATTTAACAATACAACCGTTGTAAATAATATTCGTGTAAATAACTATTCTAACAATATTTACAACTTAAGAAGGGATGTGGTTACAAGGAATAATGTGGTGATCAACAACCGCAACAATACCGTGATCAATAATGGAAGAATAGAGAATATCAGGAGGCCTTCCGTGATGCCCAATAATCCTCCTGCCCGTCAGAATAATGGGCAATTCAGAAATCTTTCAATCATGACTGACCGCCAAGGGAACGTATATCAGCGTACTCCCGATGGGCAGTTACAACAAAACAGGCAAGGTGGCTGGAGGCCGGTAGACAATAGAAGGAATAATGACGTATTTCAAAACTTCAACCGGGAACAACAAATGCATAACCGGGGCCAGATGAGGACACAAAATTTTCAAATGATGCGTCAAGCTCCTTCAGTACCGGCTTTCAGGCCTTCACAAGCACCGGGTGGAGGAAACAGAGGTGGCGGCGGCAATTTCAATATCAGAAGAGATAGAAGAGGATAAATGCAGCATGCACATAAGCAGTTCAGATAGCCGGGTAAACATGCCCGGCTTTTCTTTTACCTGTCAAGCGTACTTACCGGTTTATCTTTCTTTGCGTACGCAAACCGCTGCAGGCGTACAGGTTCATAGTAGCCATCTATGCCAAGAGTAGCTATGGTATGTGCCTGTTCGGCTGCAATAAATCCATCTTTCATTATCAATCCTTCTTCTAAAAAAATATCGGTAATAGCACCGATCACCAGAAATGTATTGTTGTATGTAACAGGAACTATTTCTTTTAACTCTAATGCATACTGTATCTTACTTTCAGCTACAAAAGGCGCTTTAATAGCTGGGCGATATAATGGTGTTAAACCTGTGGCTTCAAATTCACTTTCGCTTTCTGCATATTTTGCACTGGTTTGATGGGCTTTATCTATGAATGAAGCATGAATACTGTTGATGGTATAAACTTTGGTAGCTTCAATATTAGTAATTGTATGAGGAGCAGCTTCCCTGGGTCGGTTAATAAAACCTATCAACGCAGGATCTGCACCAATATGAACGATATTGCTGAAGATGGCCACATTAGGTAGACCATCTTTGTTCACAGTTGCAATCAAAGAAGCACTTTTAAAACCGCTTAATGAATTGATGAGATTGGCCCTATAAAAGCGTTCCCATTGCTGGATGGCCGAAGTAGTAAAATGTTGCATATTATGTATAATACTTTTACAGGAAAATTGTTTGAAATGCCTGTTCTATATTATAGGAAGCTTAAAAAGCAATGATAATTTGTAAGGGTTTTGTTATAAAATATAATCCTATCACTGCTGGTGCTACTGAATCAGATAATTTTATGTTGATATTCTTATACTTTTAATCCCGGTTAGGGTATTATCAAATAACCAGGAATGTACAGGCAACGGTTGCCTGATTGTTTCATCAAACTTAAAAATATGAAATGGATTGGCTTGATTTTTACATGCACCTTCTTATCGAACCATCTTTTTTCTCAAACTACAACGCCGGTATCTTCAGCAACAACCAATGTAACAACAGCGGCTGCAGTAACTGATACTGTTGCTTCTGAAAAACAATTGAAAGAAAAATTACTGAATGATATACAACAAAACCTGAGTAAGAAAAACGATGCTATTGATTCTACCATCAGGAAGATAGATACCAGGGTAGATAAGATAGACAGCATGCTAAAAACAACTACCAGTGCTAAAGAGAAGGCTGAAAAGCTGTTAGAGCGTGTGCAGGTAGTTGAAGACAAGCAAAAAGCATTGGAAGAAAATGAACTGAATATTTACCAGGCCAATTACCAGTCTGCCATCATCAATCTCCTCTCTATGGAGAGAGAGATAAAGCCTTTAGTGCTTTTCAATGCTACCAAGAATTTTTTTGATGAGTTATCTTCCGTAAGTAATCCTACTACTTATCCCGGCTACCAGGAATGGTTTAAAAAATTCAAAGAGTATATTCAGAAAAACAAGCAACGCGATGTAAATCTGAATGCACTGGATAATTTCATTAAGATATCTGAAACTGTTTCTTCTGCTTTACCCTTAACAGGAGCTGCTTCGCAGGTAATGTTTACCGGAATGTCGAATTATATTAATTCAATCAGTAAGAAAGAAAAGGAACTAAAGACTGAAAGCGAGAAGATGTTTGAATTAACCCTTTCTCTCAGCCAGTTTACGGAAGAAAAAGATAAGATTGAATATGAATGGAAAGAGATCACCAAATTGCTACAGCAGTTACAGGAGTATTATGATAAAACATTAACAAGAAATCTTTCTATCATCAGCATTGATAAGAATGATTTTATGGATAAATTCTCGAAGGAAAATGATGCTGATAAACGTTACCTGTACCTGTCTGCCATTCGCCAAAAAACGGCACAGGTGGTAAGTGCTTTTAAAAACAGTAATCCCAAAGAATGGAAAGAGAAGATCTATTTTGAACTAGCAGATGTACAAACCCTTAAACTTAAGTATGGTGATATCACTTCACGTATCAGCAGGCATATCACTGAATATGAATTGCTGATCAAGAAATTCAAGAATGATAAGAATCTTTCTTCAAGAATGGATCTGCTTGAATCTAAATTAAATACGCTGAAAGATACATTCGATAAGGCTTTTGAACCATCTGATTATACTAACTCCATTTACCGTATGTATAAAGTGCAATAATTCCACTTCAATAAAAAAATTAGAAAAGTGCAGCGAAGGCTGCACTTTTTTGCTATTACTGAATGTAGTGAGTGGCTGCGATATGACATATATCATTGTATTTTCATGCTTGATGCTGTAGCTTAACCAAGCGAAATTCATTGTTCACCGGCAAAAAAAATGGTTATGAAAAAATATCTTTTTCTGCTTAGCATGCTGGCTATGAACGCAGTTATAGCACAGGCATGGATGAAGGAGTACGATCATGTGGATGATTTTAAAGGTGGTATGGCGTTGGTTGGCAAACACGAGAAGCATGGCTTTGTAAATATGAAAGGCAAGCTGGTAATTCCTTTGATGTATGATGATGCATTGTCTTTTTCAGAAGGGTATGCGGCCGTTTATTTAAATGGGAAATGGGGATATATCGACAGTACGGGAAAACAGATGATCTCCTTAAAATTCAAGGAGGCTTTTTCATTCAATAATGGCCTCGCCGTGGCTGCTATTGATAACGAATATGGCTTCATAAATAAGGAAGGTAAAGCTGTCATTCCTTTTTCTTTTAGTTATGCCCATCCGTTTGCAGAAGGCTTTGCTGCTGTTAAGAACAGCAAGGAATTGTGGGGTTATATTAATATGGATGGTAAGCTGATCATTCCGTATAAGTATAATTATGCAGATGAATTTGCCGATGGTAAGGCCCGTGTAATGGTAGGAGATAAATGGTTGGAGATTGATACGGCAGGTAAAACAGTTAAGTGAACATTGCTAACCCCAATGTGTCAGTAACAAAAAATCCCTTTATGAAAAGGGATTTTTTGTTGTTACATATTTCTTCGGTACTGGCCGCCTACTTCATATAAGGCGTGTGTAATTTGTCCTAAACTGCAAAATTTTACAGTCTCCATAAGTTCTTCAAAAATATTCCCGTTTTCTACTGCCACCTGTTGCAGCTTTTGTAACATACGTGCAGCCTTCTCTTCATTCCGCTTTTTAAAAGCTTGCAGGTTATGTATCTGCTGTTCTTTTTCTTCCGTGGTACTCCTGATCACTTCACCTGGTATCACAGTAGGAGAGCCTTTTTTATTAAGGAAAGTGTTTACGCCAACAATCGGTAATTCGCCGGTATGTTTTTGCATTTCGTAATGCAGGCTTTCTTCCTGTATCTTATTACGCTGGTACATTCTTTCCATGGCACCTAATACACCGCCTCGATCAGTAATACGGTCGAACTCTGCCAATACCGCCTCTTCAACAAGATTGGTCAGTTCTTCAATGGCAAAACTTCCCTGTATAAAATTCTCCGTTTTGGCAGATCCAAGTTCCCTGTTGATAATAAGCTGTATGGCCATGGCCCTTCTTACACTTTCTTCTGTAGGCGTAGTGATAGCTTCGTCATAAGCATTGGTGTGGAGCGAATTGCAATTATCATAAATGGCATACAACGCTTGTAATGTAGTTCTGATATCATTGAAATCAATCTCCTGTGCATGCAGGCTCCTGCCCGATGTTTGGATATGGTACTTTAATTTTTGAGAACGATCATTAGCCTTGTATTTATATTTCATGGCCTTGGCCCATATTCTCCGGGCTACTCTTCCGATCACGCTGTATTCAGGGTCCATGCCGTTACTAAAGAAGAAGGAAAGGTTGGGAGCGAAATCGTCTATATGCATCCCCCGGCTTAAATAATATTCAACATAAGTAAAGCCGTTGGCCAGCGTAAAGGCTAACTGCGTTATAGGATTGGCACCTGCTTCTGCAATGTGGTAGCCGCTGATAGAAACGCTGTAAAAATTCCTTACTTTTTGATGAATAAAATATTCCTGCACATCCCCCATCATTTTTAAAGCAAATTCTGTTGAAAAAATGCAGGTATTCTGTGCCTGGTCTTCTTTTAAAATATCCGCCTGTACGGTTCCTCTTACTTGAGAGAGGGCTTCTGCTTTAATTTTTTCATACACTTCTTTTGGTAACACTTCATCACCACTTAATCCTAATAATTGTAAACCCAAACCATCATTGCCTTCCGGTAATCTTTCGGGGGAAGAGGGATTGTAATAAACAGGTGTATTGCTTGTTTTGAATTTTGCGTTTCGAATGGCTTTTACTTCATTCCATAAGTGATGTTCCTGTATATATTTTTCGCAAAGCTGATCGATGGCGGCATTTAAAAAGAATGCCAGGATAATAGGAGCAGGGCCGTTGATGGTCATGCTCACTGAGGTTTTAGGATCACACAAATCAAAGCCGCTGTATAATTTTTTAGCATCATCAACGGTGGCCACACTTACGCCGCTGTTGCCCACTTTACCGTAAATATCTGGCCTGTGAGCAGGATCTTCACCATACAATGTAACACTATCAAAGGCAGTACTTAACCGTATCGCGGGCTGACCTAAAGAAACATAGTGAAAACGTTTGTTGGTTCTCTCCGGCCCGCCTTCTCCCGCAAACATACGGGTAGGGTCTTCGCCTTCTCTTTTCAGTGGAAATACACCTGCCGTGTAAGGGAAAGAGCCCGGAATATTTTCCTGTAACTGCCAGCGAAGAATATCTCCCCAGTCTTTATAAGCAGGCAATACTACTTTTTTAATTTTTGTGCCACTTAATGAAGTGCTGGTTAATGATTGTGAAAATATTTTATCACGAACCTTGTATTCAAAAACATCTTTACTGTATTGTTGAACTACAGCGGGCCAATTTTGAATAAGGTGCTTACATTCGGGATGTAGTTGTGATTCGTATTTGTTTTGTATATTCTTTAATTCCTGCACCTGTTTTGCTTCCGGCTCCTGCAATACGCCATTGAGCTGGTATAATTTAGAAGCAATAGCAGATTGTTCATTTACCCACTCATCATATGTTCGGTTGGCATCGGAGATCTCGCTTAAGTAACGTACTCTTTTAGGCGGGATGATCTGAGATTTGGTAGAAGTTTCCTTATGATGATGTTTTGCATGATGTTCCCCAAAAGAAACGCCTGTTTTTTGATGCAATACTTCCAGTAAAGTTTCAAATAATTCATTTACTCCGGAATCATTGAACTGTGCGGCAATGGTGCCCACAACAGGTATGTCTTCATCTTTTGCCGTGAATAACTGGTGATTGCGTTTGAATTGCTTGCGCACATCATGCAAAGCATCCAAAGCGCCGGCTTTATCAAATTTATTGATGCAGATCACATCTGCATAATCAAGCATATTGATCTTTTCCAATTGGGAAGCTGCACCGTATTCGGGTGTCATCACATAAAGGCTCACATCACAGAAATCGAGGATGGAGGTATCGCTTTGTCCCACACCTGCACTTTCGAGGATAATGAGATCGAAGGCTGCTGCTTTGCAGATATCAATGGCTTCCTGCATAGCACTGCTCAATGCTTTATTATCCTCTCTTGTAGCCAGTGAACGCATGTAAGCTCTTGGATGAGAAATAGCGTTCATTCGGATACGGTCGCCCAATAAAGCACCGCCTGTTTTCTTTTTTGAAGGATCAACAGAAATAACAGCAATGGTTTTATCGGTAAAGTTGTGTAAATAACGGCGTACAATTTCATCCGTTACCGAGCTTTTACCGGCACCACCTGTTCCGGTGATGCCGAGAACAGGAATTGAATTCTGAAGATTTGATGTTGTATGAGGTATACCATTTTCAGCATTGGTAATTTGCCTTGCAATTTTTCGAACATCCTTCACCTCTCCTAAATTCATAGGTGTTTTATAGTTTCCTTGCCCGTTGAGTTGAAAGCTACACTGTCTTATCACATCTTCAATCATTCCTTCTAATCCCATTTCCCTTCCATCATCAGGCGAATAAATTCTCGTAATACCGTATTGATGAAGTTCTCTTATCTCTTCCGGTAAAATGGTACCACCGCCACCACCGAAAATTTTAATATGGCCGCAATCATTGGCATCCAGCAGATCTTTCATGTACTTAAAAAATTCAACATGTCCGCCCTGGTAGCTGGTAATAGCTATGCCCTGTACATCTTCTTCAATGGCAGCTTCTACAATTTCATGAACACTTCTGTTATGGCCAAGATGAATGATCTCTGCACCCTTGGCCTGCATAATGCGGCGCATAATATTAATAGCGGCATCATGCCCATCGAATAAACTGGCTGCTGTAACAATTCTGATCTTCCGTTGTGGCGTATCTGTCATGGTTCAAAATTCAGAAAAACAAATGTACAAGTTTGATACGAACGATTGTTAGTTTTTGATGAATGATGATTTGCAGTATTTAATAAGTGTTGAATGATTAATTTAGTTTCTCAATCAATTAATTCACTAAAAGACAGGCTATGCGATTCAGCACCATAATAACCGAAACAGCAAATGGAAAATCAATTGTTTTGAAAGATGAGGCCGGCGCTTCAGCAGAAGTATATTCTTTCGGCGCTTTGCTCAATGCTTTCTCAATTCCGGTGAACGGGGAAAATAAAAATGTAGTAGATGGCTTTGCTTCAACAGAAGAAGCCAAACAGGAAATTACTAATGGATTCAAAAGTGCGAAACTGGCTCCCTTCGTTTGCCGACTGAATCATGGGCAGTACAGTTTCAATGAAAAAAAATATACGATCGAAAAATTTTTCCTGCCACCACATGCGATCCACGGAATTATTTACGATGGTGTGTATGAAGTATTAACTACCCATGCTGATGAACAATACGCTTCCGTGGGGCTGCGCTACAAATATGAAGGTTCGGATGCAGGTTATCCTTTCTCTTTCGAAATGCTGGTAAACTGGAAGTTGGAAGCCGGTAATAGGTTAACAGTAAAATCAACCGTGTTCCATCATAATGCTTTTGCTATCCCTTTTGCAGATGGATGGCATCCTTATTTTAAACTGGGTGAATCTATTGATAATGCCACACTTCAATTCAAAAGTGATACCCAGGTTGAGTTTGATGAAACCTTATTACCGACCGGCAAAACTATCAAGGATGCAAGATTTGAAAAAGGTGCATTATTGAAAGATATCTTCCTTGATAATTGCTTTGTATTGCAACAAGCTGGTGAAGATGCCTGCGTGTTACAGGATGAGCATATCAGGCTGAGTATTCAGCCCGATGCTTCTTATCCTTACCTACAGGTATATACACCACCGCACCGTAAAAGCATTGCTATTGAAAACCTTAGTGCTACACCAGATGCATTTAATAATAAAATGGGATTACTGCTTATTGAACCTAATAAGCAGGTAAGTTTTACCACCAGTTATGTGTTAGCGGCTTTATAAAGCAGCGGTAGCGATCATGCTGATCTCTACATTCACATTTTTGGGTAATCCTTTTACAGCCACTGTTTCCCGGGCAGGGTAGGCGTTGGTAAAATAAGAGCCATACACTTCGTTTACTTCCGCGAATAACGACATGTCGCTTAAGAAAATGGTAGTTTTTACCACATGTTCAAATGTGAGTGAAGCTGCTTCCAGTATGGCTTTCAGGTTATTCATCACCTGCCTGGCCTCTTCCTGCACACTACCACTTACCAATTCATTAGTAGCAGGATTGATAGGAATCTGACCGCTGATGAACAGCAGGTTTCCTGCTTTTATGGCCTGGTTATAAGGGCCGATAGGAGCAGGGGCATGGGCGGTATTGATTACCTCTTTTGACATATGCTTGTATTTTGAAAAGCAAATAACTGTATTTCCATCAACTCTCCAACCTATTTTTGCAGCTTCATAACCAGCGATATGCATCTTGCCGTTAAAGCATCAGCCTTACAAAAAGAGGAGTGGCTGCAGAAGCAATTCCCTTCTTCTGTTTCTTATGAATGGGTAACAGAATCTGTGCCCGAAGCAGATGTATATGTAGACCTGATGTATGAAGACGAAGGCTATGCATTTTCTGCTGTTACTGAAAAACCCGTTCTGGTAAACGCAGTAGTTAATACGGCTACAATGTTACCCCTTAATTGTATTCGTATTAATGGTTGGGGAGGATTTTTAAAGAATGAAAAAATGGAGATATGCGGAAACACCTCCATGAAAACTGTTGCCGATCATATCATGAACCAATTGCAATGGAAATATCATTGGGTAGCAGATGAACCGGGTATGATCGCTCCTCGTGTAGTAGCAATGATTATTAATGAAGCTTATTTCGGACTACAGGATGGTATCAGCTCGAAAGCAGAGATAGATGTTGCTATGAGGCTGGGAACAAATTATCCTTTTGGTCCATTTGAATGGGCTGAGAAAATCGGGTTAAAAAAAATTGTTAAGCTTTTGGAAGCGCTTGCTGCAACCGATGCCAGGTATTCACCTTGTGATTTATTGGTGAAAGAAGCTGAAGCATAATGCAGTTTAATTTAATACATTTTTGCACATGCCAATATTGTTGAACATAGATACGGCCACGGAAAATGCTTCTGTTTGTATTACAAAAGAGGATATTGTATTGGGGATAGCAGAAAATGCCGATCAGAAAAATCACGCTGCTTTCCTACAGCCTGCCATACAAAAACTTCTGGGTGATACGGGAGTAACATTCGCGGAGATTGATGCTGTGGCTGTTACAGCGGGGCCTGGAAGTTATACGGGCCTGCGTGTGGGAATGGCGTCTGCCAAAGGCTTATGCTATGCACTGAACAAGCCCCTGATTACGGTAAATACCCTGGAAGTAATGGCGCTGGCAGCGATTCAGCAGGATCAACTCATGGCTAATACTAGTAATATTACTACATATTACTGTCCTATGATTGACGCCAGACGAATGGAAGTTTTTACTGCTATGTATTCCTCATTATTAGAAGAAATACTCAGTCCGGCAGCCATGATTCTGGATGAGAAGAGCTTTACAACAGAGGCTGAAAAACAGCGTATCGTTTTTAGCGGGAACGGCAGTGAAAAGCTTGCCGGGCTTATAAAAGCAGCCGGTTTCGTATTCAGCAAAGTAAGTCATAACGCAACACACCTTTCAGCGTTAGCTGCACAACACTTTCAAAAAAATCAATTTGCGTCCCTTGCGTATGCTGAACCTGTTTATTTAAAAGAATTTTTTAATACCTCAAAGCCTTCTAAATGAGGTTATTAGAATTTTAATTAAAATTCTTTTGTATATTAATAAACAAATATTGTAACTTTATAGCCAATAAGTTTTGTTAACTCCCCAATCAGTAACTATGAGTAGTGCTCAAAATTCAATGACACTTAACAATGGCAGGTCCACTGTTAAGGTCGACTTTCTTCAGACGAAGAAAGCTGCTCTCATCCTGAGAGCCATTAATCATAAGCTTCGTCAGCAGATGATTAAAGTTCTTGACGACAACAAGAAGATGACAGTAACAGAGCTGTATGTGAAACTAAGACTGGAACAGTCTGTAGCATCTCAGCATCTTGCTATCCTTCGTCGTGCCGGCCTTGTTAGCACAGTCAGACAAGGAAAATTCATTTTCTATTCACCTAATTATTCCCGTATTAACGAGGTGATGAAAATTGTTGCAGACCTGGTTGATTAGTTTCAACCGTACAAAAGGTACACCATTACAACCTTCTTATTTACCTGCGGCCAATTGCCGCAGGTTTTTTTTCGCCTGCCGAAAATCTTAACACTTTCACCCCTTGCAGGCAAGTCTTTCCCAGCACTATCTTTGTACTAAACCCACAAGTATGTATATAGAACAATTATACACCGGCTGTTTAAGTGAAGCCGCCTACTACATTGAGAGTAATGGTGAAGCGGCAGTGATAGACCCAATGAGGGATATTGATGAATACCTGCAACTGGCTACCAGGCGAAAAGCCACCGTTAAATATATTTTTGAAACCCATTTTCATGCTGATTTTGTAAGTGGCCATTTAGATCTTGCAGCTGCTACCGGAGCTACCATTGTTTATGGGCCTGGTACAGTTACGCAGTTTCCGGTGCATGTGGCAAAAGACAATGAAATATTTAAGCTTGGAGATATTGCCATCCAGGTATTGCATACTCCCGGCCATACGCTGGAAAGCAGTTGTTATCTATTAAAAGATGAGCAGCATAAAGATTATGCGGTATTTACCGGCGATACTTTATTTGTAGGAGATGTTGGTCGCCCCGACCTGGCTCAGAAAGGAGAAGAACTCACTATGAACGACCTGGCGGGTATGTTGTATGATAGTCTTCAGCATAAGATCATCCCTTTACCTGATGATGTGATCATCTATCCTGCCCATGGTGCCGGTAGTAGTTGCGGTAAAAGTTTGGGTAACGAAACACAAAGTACCATCGGGGAGCAGAGGAAAACCAATTATGCACTGCAACAACAAACTAGGGAAGAGTTTATTAAAGCAGTTACGGAAGGTTTAACAACACCGCCCCAATATTTTCCTATCAATGCCAAGATCAATAAAGAAGGCTATGAAAGCTTGAATGCAGTGTTGGAAAAAGGACTGACCGCTCTGTCTGTTGCTGCTTTTAAAGAGAAAGCAAAAGCAGATAATACCATTATCCTCGATACCAGGCGGGGAACTGATTTTATGAATGGTTTTGTTCCCGGCTCTATATTTATAGGACTGGAAGGTCGTTTTGCAGAATGGGCAGGTAGTTTGCTCTCGTTCGATCAGCATATTTTACTGGTAACAGAATCGGGAAAGGAAAAAGAATCAATCATAAGGCTGGCAAGAGTGGGCTTTGAAAAACTGGAAGGATACCTGCAGGGTAGTTTTGAAGCCTGGCAACAGGCTGGAGAAAGAACAGATATGATTGTGAATGTTGAGGCCGATGAACTTGCCATGGATATTCCCTTTGATGAGAATTTATTGGTAGTTGATGTACGCAGGGAAACAGA
>JAGWUV010000069.1 GCA_028875875.1 Bacteroidota bacterium | reverse complement strand
CATACTGCCTGGTGGCCCAATGGTAATATGAGGCTGGTGCATCATTACAGGAATGGTAATTACGATGGGGTACAAACTGAATATTATGTCAACGGGAAAATATTGAAACAAATTTGGTACAACAACGGAGAAGATACAAGTGGAAAAGGGTGGAGGGAAACAGGTAAGTTATTCATGAATTATGTTCGTAAGGGTGACAGGCGTTATGGCTTATTGAATGCTAATTTATGTTACTCACTGGCTAATGAAAAAGTGCTGAATGTAAAAGATACGTCAGGTCAATAACTAGTGCATCAGTTGAAACAATCTAGTCTTGTTTTTTCTTGTTTAGGTTTAGGTGTGAAATGGAATGCAAAATAACCACCTCCATTTAAATCTTTGAATTGCTTACCTAATATCCAACCAATATTGTGAAAGCCTAACAAAAACGGCCCCAGTTTAATAGCAGAGCCAATCCATAGTTGTCCTTGCGTATTGTATTGAATGGGCAAATAAAAACCTAATGTTCTTGTTTCCCAACGCGGTGTTATGGTTAAAAGGTTTAATTCTCTTGTTCTGATCTTGCCAGAAGGCTGTTGTGTAGAATAAAAATTCACATTCAGTTGCCCGTTTATATAAAAATGGTTACCGAGATTTCTGTCAACAGATAACAATAATCTAGTAGGAAGGCTGATGGCAAAAGGATCTGTTATCGTATCTGTTATTTGAAATACATTGAGCATGGAATCTCGGAATCTTTTCATAGAGGTAGCATTAGAAACGATGTTTTCGAGCCTTGCAGCGCTTACACCAGAATCGGGTATTGCCGTATAAAACGCACCGCCATTAGGTGTAAATGTATTCTTTCCAATATCCATAATGCTTACTCCGATCTTCCAGTCGTAATTAGTAGAAGAAATTTCTTCTTCTGCATAAGGACTAAAATCTTTCAGTAAAATCTCTGCACCTAAACTTAAACTCAGGTGAGTAGTTGTATTCTTCAAGAAAGTTTTTGCGTTGGCTGCAGTACTTCTATTTCCATCGAGCAGATCATAATTAGAAGAATACGCAGCCATTGCATTACCTCCATTAGCGTAGTAATTGTACTGATTATTGGCATTGAGTGTTTCCTGGTAAGTAAACCTGTTGGCCTGGGCCTCGGCTCCTGAAATACTTTTTAAGATGCCCAATGTTACACCTGCGGAAATACGTTGGTGATCATTAGAACTGATGATCCTTGCATAATCAATATCAGCCTCCAACCAGCCGCTATGCGTAACATAACCTGAGAGGTAATCGGTATTTGTATTGATATGAAGGAAGCCTGGCAAGGTTGTTACAGTATCAGTATAAAAAAAAGAAGCCATTTTAGAATGATTATAGCTTCTTGCCCGGAAGCCAATGCCTAAGGCACTTTTTTCATCCAGCTTTATTCTGAAATTGAACAAATTTATATCCACCGTTGTGTGCAGGAAACGGCTTCTTCGTCCATTGGTAAAATCTATATAAGCACTATCATAGTTAGAGAGGGAAAAATTTTTTAATGTAGCGGCGGTGTTGGTGATGGTACCCTGGGCTGAAAAAAGATTCAGATCCCATTTGTAATCGCAATTAACAATGCCAGCCGGATTATTGTACATACTAAAAATGCCCGCAAAGGAAGAACCATTGAGGGCATGATAATTTTGTGTATATGCCATAAAAGGACAAAATAGTAACAGCCAGTGCAGGACTACTTTGTGGGAAACTTTCATGTTGCGTATTGGGGGTTATACGGGGTTACAACTTTCGGGTGAACACTACAACCGAAAATAAACCTTTTGCTTTCAGCAGAAAAAGATTTATTGATTAGTTCTTCCGGGGTATTGTTGTAATGCTAGTTCCAGGCAATCCATCGCAATGGAAAGATCCTGTTTGTTCAATACGTAAGCAATTCTTACTTCATGTTTACCCAGCGCTTCATTGTCATAAAAACCACTGGCAGGCGCCACCATAACTGTTTGATTGTTGTAATTGAATTTTTCCAGTAGCCACTGGCAGAAAAGATCACAATCATCAATAGGCAGTTTAGCCATTACATAGAACGCACCGCCCGGGTTAGGGCAATACACATCTTTCATGGTATTTAACCTTTGTACAATAAGGTCGCGGCGTGATTTATATTCATCTCTTGTGGTGTCTAAATAATCTTGCGGAAGATCAAGTGCAGCTTCAGCGGCGATCTGTGCAAAAGACGGCGGGCTTAATCTTGCCTGAGCAAATTTCATCACAGCATCAATGACCAGCTTGTTCTTTGTAATTAATGCACCCAGTCTGCCACCGCAGGCACTATACCTTTTACTAATGGTATCTACCAATATCACATTCTCATCAACGCCTTTTAAGTGCATGGCACTGAAATATTTTCCCTCATAGCAGAATTCGCGATAAGCCTCATCGGAGAACAGGTATAAATTGTATTTGATGATAAGCTCTTTCAGTGCATTTAATTCCTCTTCAGAATACAAATAACCCGTAGGATTATTGGGATTACAGATCATGATCGCCTTTGTTTTAGGCGTGATCTTCTTCTCAAATTCGGCAATAGCCGGTAATGCAAAACCTGTTTCTATGTAAGAAGTGATGGGCACAACTTTTAAGCCTGCTGCAACAGCAAAACCATAATAGTTGGCATAGAAGGGTTCAGGAACGATGATCTCATCACCGGGATCTAAGCAGGCGAGAAATCCGAACAGGATCGCTTCACTACCACCGGTAGTTACAATGATCTGGTTTACATCAACGTCAATTCCTACACTCTTATAATAAGTTGTAAGTTTTCTTCTGTAGCTCTCATTTCCGGCGCTATGACTGTATTCAAGCACTTTCAGGTGGTTATGACGTACTGCATCCATCATGATTACAGGCGTTTCAATATCGGGTTGCCCGATGTTCAGGTGATATACTTTGAGGCCTTTTTCTTTCGCAGCATCTGCATATGGCACCAGTTTTCTAATAGGTGATGGCGGCATCTCTTGTCCGCGTCTACTGATCGATAACATCCGGCAAAGATAACAACTGGAGCATAAGGATTTATGCTGTTTCTCCATTAGCCCCTACATTTGCGCCATGCAACCCATTCAACGTTTTCTCGAAGGTGAAGTAATATTGATTGATAAGCCTTTACAATGGACTTCTTTCGATGCTGTTAAAAAAATAAGGATACTTACAAAAGTTTCCAAAGTAGGGCATGCCGGTACGCTGGATCCTTTAGCTACAGGGCTTTTGATCATTTGTACAGGAAAGTTCACTAAGAAGATTAATGAGTATATGGGGATGGAAAAAGAATACATCGGTACTTTTACACTTGGTGCCATAACACCTACTTACGATCTTGAAAGTCAGCCTGAAAATTTTATTTCTACTGAACATATTACGGATGAAAAAATATTAGCTGCTACCCACTCATTTATCGGCAATATTTTGCAGATGCCCCCGCAACATTCTGCAATAAAAAAAGATGGCAAACCCTTGTATGTATCAGCCCGAAAAGGTATTGAAGTAAAGGTAGATCCCCGGCCCGTAACCATCAGTGTTTTTGAAATTATAAAGATCGAAATGCCTGTTGTACACTTCAGGGTGGTATGTTCTACGGGAACTTATATCAGAAGTTTAGCCAACGATTTTGGCCAGGCCCTTGGTGTAGGCGCTCATTTAAGCAGTTTAAGAAGAACACGCATTGGCAACTTTTCAGTAGATGATGCACAAAGTATTGAACAATTTACCGAAGAGATACAGGCTATCAGAAACCAGGAAGGACACTAGTAGGGTGTTTAGCGTTTAGTGTTTGAAGTGTGAAGTGATTATTAAGATAATTGTTCCACTCAATCAACTGGCACTGCATGATTCAAAAAATTGGGTAACACATGGCTATAGGTGAATAATATCTTATCGGGGTCTTGTAATTGTTCTACCATGCTGGTCCATTTGGCTTCGCCATGGTTATTGATCACACTCTGCTTTTTATCTTCCCTTTGTAAATACATGCTCATACCTATCGCATC
>JAGWUV010000023.1 GCA_028875875.1 Bacteroidota bacterium | reverse complement strand
TTCTTCGGGATTTGTTCGGGTCTTGTAGGTATTTGATAGGGGACATGTTCGGGAGCTGCCGAACGTGACCCGAACAAGATACCTCTATGGTACGAACATGGTAATAAGAAAACCCGAATAAGACATCGAAGAAAGGTTAGATAGTTTTGGATTTCAGAATTTTACTAAGAACGCTGCGAATGTGGATTATCATCGCCTTACCTCCTATTCATCCACATCCTCCCTGCACTTCTCCGTATCTGACTATCTTAGTTTGATGAAATCTGCATTTTTTATACTCTCTACCCTCCTTCTTCTCTACGCTCAACCTGCGCAAAGCCAGGTGGCGCCTAAGTTTGAGATGCGTGGTGTTTGGGTGGCAACCGTGGAGAATATCGACTGGCCAAGCAGAAAAGGCTTACCGGTTGACCAACAAAAAGCAGAATTCATCCAATTACTGGACATGCACAAGCATAACGGCATTAACGCTGTGTTTGTACAGGTAAGGCCCGCCGGCGATGCTTTCTATCCTTCTCAATACGAACCCTGGAGTGAATACCTTACCGGGAGACAGGGCTTACCACCAACACCTTATTACGATCCACTGCAATTCATGATCGAAGAAACGCATAAGCGGGGTATGGAGTTTCATGCTTGGCTCAATCCCTACCGTGCTGTGTTCAACATGCATAGTTCTTCCGTAGCGCCTTCGCATGTTACCAAAATTCACCCGGAGTGGTTTTTGGTGTACGGGGGAAAGAAATATTTCAATCCCGGCCTGCCCGAAGTAAGAAACCATGTGAACAGGATCGTGAAAGACCTTGTAACCCGTTACGACATCGATGGCATCCACATGGATGATTATTTTTATCCTTACCGCATTACTGGTAAAGAATTTCCCGACGAAGCTACTTACCGCAAATATGGGAAGGGCCTGGGCAAAGATGACTGGAGAAGAAGCAATTGCGACAGCATCATATTGCAATTACACAATACCATACAAAGCATCAAGCCAAGGGTAAAATTCGGAATTAGTCCCTTTGGCGTTTGGCGCAACAAAAGCCAGGACCCGGAAGGTAGCGATACCAGGGCGGGGCAAACCTGTTATGATGATCTCTATGCCAATATTTTGTTGTGGCTGAAGGAAGGCTGGATCGATTATGTAGCCCCTCAATTATATTGGGAACGCGGCCATAAACTATGCGATTATGATGTGCTGCTCGACTGGTGGAACAAACACACTTACGGCAGGCATTTATACATTGGACATGCTGTTTACCGTGCCGGCTCTAATACTGCCTGGAGGAATAAAGAAGAAATTCCGGAAGAGATCAAAGACCTCAGAACCTACAGCACTACGCAGGGAAGTATTTATTTCAGCAGCAAGAATTTTGAAAGCAACCCCAATGGGTGGAGTGATAGCCTGCACCGGAACTATTATGCCTTACCGGCACTAGTGCCACCCATGCCCTGGATAGATAGTATACCCCCGGCAGCACCCGTGGTGGAAAAGAATAAAAATGGCCAATTTGCCATTACTTATAACGGAGAAGAAAAAATAAAAGGTTTTGCCATTCTCGACCTCCCGGAACTGGTAGATGTGAAGTTTGAATATGTAACGATGATCGATATTATTACCAGCGACAAAACAGCTTTGTTCGACCGGAGCAAATCGATCGCTACGCCGAAAGACCGGCTCTTTGTTTGCGCCATCGACCTGAACAATAACCTGAGCAAGGCGGTGGAGTTGGTGCCTTAAACTTCGCTTTCTTCGGTAGTGTTCTGCAATTAATAGTCGCTAAGTATTTGTTAGATTGAACCCTCACTTGTACTGTATCGCTGTACTCTCTTTCTATGCCGCTGAACTAAGAAATTAGATTTCAGTTAAATATTTGTTTTTGCTTTTAAATGAAATATATTTGATATGATTAATGTAATAATTTGGCATTATAAGTGTGAAGACATGCGTTGATTATAATTTTATGATTGATTTTCTTCTAAGAGACATACAATTAGCACATAAACGGAGAGACCTTTCGAAGCTAGAAATATTAATTCATGAGTTATTAACTATTTCACCTATTCCGGTCGTTGAGATCAGTGAAAACGTATCACTCGAAAGACTTCGAAATAACTATAAAGGAGAAATCTTTCATTCAGAAGCTGATATTTCCTTTAGGCAAGATTATTGGAATATTAAAGAATTTGGAAGGGCAAACTTTCCAAGCTCTTCTAAATTTTACTGCTCCTTAGCATCGAAATACGTTAAAGACATAAGAATTGTAAATGTTTTAGAAACCAACAAAGAGTTCAGACAAAAGCAAGTAATTAAGAAAAGACAGGTGTTTACTTCCGGGCAATGGATTACAAATTCTATACTAAAAGTAGCAGTATTCCCTTTTAATCAAAGCGCTATTCTCTATAATGAGGAAATTGGATTTCATTCGAATAAATTTTATCAAATAATAAATAATTTTAGTGAAGAACAAAGAATGATATATAAAAAAACATTGAGGTTTATAAGCTATTTCTATTCGTTAAAAGAAATAATGAATCATTATGATTATACAGTTTCAGCATATTTAAGTGAATTTATTTTTGATAAATATAATCTTGATGGAATACTTTATCCAACAGTAAGAGCACAATTCAGAACATACAATCTAGTTTTGAGACCAGAGGTTTCTTTAAGTAAATTAACATTTACAAAAGCTGCAATGTTTGAACTGATTTTAATTGGCAAAAAAGCCGTAATAGATAATATAGCCGATGGAGAGAAGGATAATTTGAATAATATTTATTGGAATTACACTGAGAGGACAAGTGAGGGTGTTGTAAGCAAACTTTTATAAAGAAAAGCTAACAAGGCATTAAGCTATTGTATTTTCTTTACCATCGACTTCTTCAATTAAAGACGTTGCGCATAAGGCTTCACTTTGCCTTCGCAAATATTTTTAACATTTTAGAATACCATAAAAAAGTTAAGCATATTCATTCTTTTATTGGTACTCATCCATAAAAATGAAACTATGAAAACGATAACTATATTACTAACTACTATATGCATTCTAAATATATATTCATGCTCCAAAAATACCGGTACCGGAGATTTTTATTCCTCTGTTCAAATACATTATATAGATAAAAATGGGTACGACTTATTCGGTAATGGTCAAAACGGGTACATAAAGGATAGTGTCAATGTGTTTGATATAAGCACTGGTATTGAAATACCGTTACCAATTTCTTCTCAAAAATATTATTTCGCAGATTGGGCAGCCAGTACCATCGTAATAGACGGATCTATAAACAACCACGTAGTTAATCACTATACCTATAACATCATCCATCTGAAAGCCGGGGTCGATGACACCTTAAAAATTCATTTAACAAAGAATACTCAATATGGAGCATTGTATGATTCTATATGGTATAATGGTGCTTTAAAGAAAGATTCGATGACGATAATTAAATGAAGTATTGTTCCTCAATAGCACAAGCTTCCACGCCATTACCCAAATACTTATTCAATTTCCCGGGAATATCGTTTTATACAAACAATAAAGCCCCATCACCGGGGCTTTCTAAGTTGGGGAGCTTTAAAGCAAAGCTTTTAGCAGCGATACAATATTTGGTAAAATACTGAATCATTTTCTTTAATGCAAGGAGTAATACCCCCCAACCTTCGGCATGCTTTTCCTACCAGATACTGTACGTATCTTAACAACTTATTACTGCCACTCACCTTCAAAACAAGTACAACCAATTGCATTTAAAAAGTAGAGGCTTGTACCCAACCGCTGAAAATTGTAGCTCTTGCCTGACTACTTCCCATTTATTTAAAACCCAACCGTCCCACCTGCTCATCTTATCAGATTTGTATATTCCTTACCTTCGCAACCTTTAAAACCAGTACAGCTAAAGATTTGTAAGGAGTTGCTATGAGCGTTACCTATAAAGAATTTTCGGGGCTTCATTTGCCTGCGATAGAAAAAGAAATACTGGCCAAATGGGAAGAAAGCCAGGCATTTGAACAAAGTGTTAGCCTTCGCGAAGGGGATACCCCATTCGTTTTTTACGAGGGGCCACCCAGTGCCAACGGTATGCCGGGCATTCACCACGTGATCTCCCGAACACTGAAAGACCTGGTTTGCCGCTACAAAACCATGCAGGGTTTCCAGGTAAAACGCAAGGGCGGCTGGGATACCCATGGATTACCGGTTGAGCTGGGCGTGGAGAAGGAACTGGGTATTACCAAAGAAGATATCGGTAAGAAAATATCTGTAGAAGAATACAACCGCAAATGCCGGGAAGCGGTATTGCGTTACAAGGATAAGTGGGATGAGCTCACCAAAAAAATGGGCTATTGGGTGGATCTGAACCAGCCCTATATCACTTTCGAAAATAACTATATCGAAAGCCTTTGGTGGTTGTTGAAGAAATTATACAACAGGGGTTTACTCTACGAAAGTGTGAGCATTCAGCCTTATTCACCCGCTGCCGGTACTGGCTTAAGTTCTCATGAACTGAACCAGCCCGGCACGTATAAAGATGTAAAAGACACATCAGCCGTGGCCATGTTCAGGGCGGTACAGGATGAGAAAAGCAAGTTCCTGCATGATGCCATTCATGGCGATGAGTTTTTCTTCCTTGCCTGGACCACCACGCCATGGACACTCCCTTCTAACCTCGGCTTAACCGTAGGTGGCAATATTGAGTATGTGCTGGTGAAAACCTTCAACCCCTATACACATTTGCCCGTGCATGTAGTATTAGCGAAAGCTTTATTGGGCAAATACTTTAAACCGGAGGGAGAGAACGGCGACTTTGAGGGGTATAATGAAAAAGCAAAGATCCTTCCCTGGAAAATCATCACTGCTTTCAAAGGC
Source organism: Bacteroidota bacterium (assembly GCA_028875875.1). Lineage (GTDB taxonomy): Bacteria > Bacteroidota > Bacteroidia > Chitinophagales > Chitinophagaceae > JAGWUV01. Next base: position 65,802 of record JAGWUV010000023.1, on the reverse strand, counting down.
AGCGATATAGAAGGTTGTCGCTACGAACAATTACTGCCTTACGAGGCCAATGCAACAGACAATCCGAATTCATTTAAAGTGTTGCTCGGCGATTTCGTTACCACTGAAGACGGTACCGGTATCGTACACACGGCCCCTGCTTTTGGTGCAGACGACTATAAAGTGGGCAGGAAATACGATATCGGGATGCTCACCATGGTAGACCGTGAGGGTAAGTTTGTGGATGGCCTGGGCGAGTTCAGCGGCCGTTATGTGAAGAATTATAAGGATGATGCGAATTATGTAGATGTGAATGTAGACATCTGCGTGAAGCTGAAAAAAGAGAACCGTGCCTTTAAAGTAGAGAAATACGAACATAGTTACCCGCATTGCTGGAGAACGGATAAACCCATTCTCTACTATCCTTTGGATGCCTGGTTTATTAAAACCACCGAACTAAAGAACCGGATGGTGGAACTGAACAAGACCATCAACTGGAAACCTAAGAGCACGGGCGAAGGCCGTTTTGGCAACTGGCTGGAGAATATGGTGGACTGGAACCTGAGCCGTAGCCGCTATTGGGGTACTGCCTTACCGGTGTGGAGAACAGAAGATGGCAGTGAAGAGATCTGCATCGGCTCTATAGAAGAATTAACAAAGGAATATGAGAAAGCAGTAGCCGCAGGCTTCAATAAAAATTCAACACTCAAAATTCAAAATTCGAAACTGGAGATCGACCTGCATAAACCTTTTGTAGATGATATCGAACTGGTGAGTGCCGGCGGCAAACTGATGAAACGGGTGCCCGACCTGGTGGATGTGTGGTTCGACAGCGGCGCCATGCCTTATGCCCAATGGCATTTCCCCTTTGAGAACAAAGAGATTTTCGCACAGAACTACCCGGCAGATTTTATTGCCGAGGGGGTAGACCAAACCCGTGGCTGGTTCTATACCTTACACGCTTTGGGTTCTTTGATCAAAGAAGACATACAGGAAGAACTGAAAGCCTCCGGGTTGGCAGTTTCGGAAGAAAAATATCCCGGCCTTGCCTATAAAACCGTGGTATCAAACGGCTTAGTGCTGGATAAGAACGGCAACAAAATGAGTAAGCGTTTGGGCAACGTGGTCAATCCTTTTGAAACCATCGAAAATTTTGGTGCGGACGCTACCCGCTGGTACCTCATTACCAATGCTTCTCCCTGGGATAACCTGAAGTTCGATCTCGACGGTATTAAGGAAGTACAGCGTAAATTCTTTGGTACTTTGTACAATACCTACCAGTTCTTTGCACTTTATGCTAATGTAGATGGGTTTGCTTTTGAACAGGCCTATGTGCCTTTGCAGGATCGCCCGGAAATAGACCGTTGGATATTATCCTCCCTGAATACGCTGGTGAAGAAAGCCACCGAAGCGATGGATGATTATGAACCCACCGTTGCCGGCAGGCTGATAGAAGAGTTTGTAGATGAACATTTAAGTAATTGGTATGTACGCCTCTGCCGCCGCCGTTTCTGGAAAGGCGAGTACGAGCATGATAAAATTTGTGCCTACCAAACCTTATACGAGTGCCTGGAAACCATCGTTCGTTTGATGGCGCCTATCTCACCCTTCTTTAGCGATGCTGTATTCAGGAATCTTGAAGCCGTGACTAAACGGTTTAACGTAAGCTCTGTGCATCATGCAAATTATCCCAAAGTGAACGAAGCTGCTGTTGATAGTTCTTTGGAGGAAAGGATGCAGCTGGCACAGGATGTTTGTTCATTGGTACTGTCACTGCGTAAAAAGGTGAATATCAAGGTACGCCAGCCTCTGCAGAAAGTGCTGATACCGGTATTGAACCCGGAAATGAAACTACAGCTGGAAAAAGTAGAAGATCTGATCAAATCGGAAGTGAACGTAAAGGAGTTGGAATACATTACCGAAACAGAAGGCGTAATCAAGAAGAAGGTAAAAGCCAATTTCAAGAGCCTGGGAGCGAAACTCGGCGCTAATATGAAGGAAGCCGCCGCTTTGATCGCCAATTTCAGTCAGCAGCAGATCTCTGAACTGGAGAAAGAGGGCAAAACAGCAATCGGGATAAAAGGCAGCACTTACGACATAGTATTAACTGATGTAGAAATTACCGCAGAAGATATCCCGGGATGGAGTGTAGCTTCCAAAGGCAGTTTAACGGTAGCATTGGATATTACCATTACCGAGGCCCTTCAAAAAGAAGGAAATGCAAGGGAGTTCATTAATCGTGTACAAAATATTAGAAAAGAGAGCGATTTTGAATTAACAGACCGTATATTCGTAGCAGTGCTTGATAACCCGGTTATCAGGCCCTCTATAAATGAATTTAAAAACTATATTTGCGCCGAAATATTGGCAGATAGTCTGGAATGGGTGCCTGAATTGCAGGACGGCACTGAAATAGAGGTAAACGACAGTCTGTTGAAACTTCGCGTAACCAAAAAAGGATAACGTTGTATGCCTACAAAAAAACCTGCACCCAAAAAAGTGGCAAAAGTAACCAAGAAGGCTGCGCCTGCTAAGAAAGCAGCAGCTCCGGCTAAAAAAGCAACGCCTGCAAAAAAAGCCGCTCCGGCTAAAAAGGTGGCGGTACCGGCCAAAAAAGCGGCCCCGGTAAAAAAGGCAGCTCCCGCAAAAAAAGAAGCGGTTCCTGCTAAAAAAGCGGCAGTAGCTAAACCGGCGGCACCCGCCAAAAAAGCGGCCCCGGTAAAAAAGCCTGCTGCTCCGGAAGCAAAACCGGTGACTAAGAAAGTGGTGGAGGTTAAAGAACCCGTACAACCTAAATCCGTTACCCCGGCTCCTATTGCCAAACCGGCAAAAAAACAACCGGAGCCCATCAAGGAAGTAAAAGTTCCAAAAACATCTACCAAATCAAGTGTTCCTTACCAACCAGGATATACACCTTTAGAAAAAAGAATAGAAACTCAAAAACCAGCACAACCGATTGTGAGATACAGTGATACAGAATTGAATGATTTCAAAGAACTCATCAATAAAAAATTAGAAGCAGCTAAAAAAGAACTGGCTTATTTACAGGGCATGATCACCCGCAAAGATGAAATGGGGGGTGATGAAAGTGAAAACCGCTACATGACCATGGAAGATGGCAGTATGAGCATGGAACGTGAGCAGCTAAGCCAGATGGCCAGCAGGCAGATCACTTATATTGATCACCTGGAGAAGGCATTGATCAGGATCGAGAACAAGACCTATGGTATTTGTCGCGTTACCGGCAAACTGATCGATAAAGCCAGGTTACGTGCTGTACCACATGCTACATTAAGCCTGGAAGCCAAATTAGGTTTGGTGAAGCCCAGCAGCGAACAATAAGAAGATATTCTCTTCTACTTAAATAAAAGATAAAGGCCACTTTACGGTGGCCTTTATCTTTTATTGTTGCAATCCCCCAGGACCGGGGCTATCCTGTTAAAACCGTAAATACAGTTTATTTCACTTCCTGCATTTCTATGAGTTTATGATAAATACCCTGCTTTTCCATCAGGCTATCATGGTTCCCTCTTTCCACAATCTCTCCTTTCTGTAATACAATGATCTCATCTGCATGGCGGATGGTGGAAAGGCGGTGGGCAATGACAATACTGGTTCTGTTCTGCATCATATTGTTAATGGCATCCTGCACCAGCCGTTCACTTTCAGTATCGAGAGAAGAAGTGGCTTCATCCAAAATCAATATCGGCGGATTCTTCAATACAGCCCTTGCAATGGTTAAACGCTGGCGTTCGCCACCGCTCAGTTTATTACCCCTATCGCCGATATTCGTGTCGTACCCATGCTCTTTTTGTGAAATGTAGTTATGGGCATTGGCAATTGTTGCCGCATTGATAATTGCTTCCTGCGATGCATGTTCTACGCCCAATGCAATATTGTTGGCAATGGTATCATTGAAAAGAATCGGCTCCTGGGTAACAATCCCCATTAAACTCCTTACACTTTGCAGTGCATATTCTTTGATGTTTATCCCATCAATCAATAACTCCCCTGAACTTACATCGTGAAAGCGGGGCACCAGGTCAGCCAAAGTACTTTTCCCGGCACCACTGCTACCCACCAGGGCGATGGTTTTCCCTTTTTCAATGGTGAGGTTGATATTTTTCAGGATCACTTTATCCTCGTAAGCAAAACTCACGTTTTTAAACTCGATAGACTTTTGGAAAGAAGTGATCTGCAATCCGTTCTCATTTTCATCTACCTTAATATTCGCCTGCAAGATCTCTTCGATCCTGCCGATGGCAGCACTACCCTTCTGCATATTATAGAAAGAAGTAGAGAGCGCCTTAGCCGGATTGATGATCTGGGTAAACAATCCTATGTATAAAATAAATCCTTCAGCTTCAATGCCATGAGCGCCATTCAACACCAGCTTACCGCCAAACCAGAGAATGCCGGTAAGTACCAGCACCCCCAGGAATTCACTTAAGGGAGAAGCCAGGTCACGCTTGCGCTGCATACTGTTGCGGATGTGAAACAATTCGGTATTGGTAGCTACAAATTTTTTACGCAGCAAACGCTCTGCATTAAAAGCTTTGATCACACGCAGGCCACCCAGGGTTTCGTCGAGCACCGAGAGCACTTCTCCCAGTTTCTCCGCAGAGGCATTGGAATGCTTTTTTAAAGAGCGACTGATCCTCCCGATGATAAAACCTGTTACAGGTAAAAACAAAAGCAGGAAGAGTGATAAGGTAGGGCTGATCCAGATCAATGCCACTAAAATGATGATTACGTTCAGCGGGTCTTTGATAAAGCCTTCGAGCACTCCCACTACAGAAGCTTCTACTTCTGCAATATCATTGGTCATACGGCTCATCACATCTCCTTTGCGCTGGTCGGTAAAAAAACCAATGGGCAATTGCAGCAGTTTATTATACAATTCTTCCCGTAGCCTGGTGATGATGGATATTTTCAGGGGGGATAGAATGTACAAAGACAAATAATAAAACACATTTTTCAGCAAGGTAGAAACCACTACGGCAATGCAAATCCATCCCAGTGCTATGATATAGCCGTTGGTGCCGCTGGATTGTATCAGCAGGCTGATCTGGTAATTGATGTTCTGAACAATATCAAAAGTGCCCTGTGGTTTTACAAGTACCAGTTTTTCTTTTAAAAAGATCAGTTTTAAAAAGAAAGGCAAAGTACCAATTGAGAGTAAAGAAAATACAACGGATAAAACCGTATAAATGAAATAGAGAAAAATGGTTAATTCATGAGAGCGGAGATACCTGAAAACTCTGGCGTATTTCTTCATGTAATAAATCTGTTAAGGTGCAGCCTCAATAAAATACCTGACGCTACGGGTAATCATGCTTAATTTTACGGCTGTAAAAGTAAGTTATATGCAGGAAGGAAAACGCCAAAAACAAGTTGCAGCTGTTTTACAGGAAGAATTAAATGAGATTTTCAGAAGACTGGGCTTAACCATGATCGATGGCGGCATGGTTTCTATTTCTTCCGTGAAAGTAACTCCAGATCTGTTGGAAGCAAGAATATACTTAAGCCTTTTTAAGGTAGAGAACCCCAATGCGGCGATGAAGATTATTGAAGACAAAGCCTGGGAAATAAAAAAACACCTGGCAGATAAAGTAAAACACCAGTTACGACGCATACCCGTTTTACAATATTACATGGATGATACGCTGGATTATGTATTCAAGATGGAAGAGCTTTTTAAGAAAATTGAAGATGAAAGAAACGAGAAGGACAAAGAATAAGCTTTTTATGCAGCTGTAAACACCATTCTTATTTTCCGCACATGAATTTTCTTTTTGCCTGGCGTTATTTTAAGTCAAAGAAAAGTACCAATGCCATCAATATCATTGCATGGATCAGCGTAACCGCTATTACCGTTGGTACGGCCGCACTGATCATTGTACTGAGTGTGTTCAACGGCTTTGAAGACCTGGTAAAAAGTTTGTATGCCGATTTTTATGCCGATATACGGGTAGCACCCGCCTCCGGTAAAACCATGCTGTTAAATGAAGGGCGGATCAAACAATTGCAAAGTATACAGGGAGTAGCTGCACTCAGTTTAATAGCTGAGGAAAAAGCAGTTCTGACCAACGGCGAGAACCAAAGTATTGTTTTTTTGAAAGGAGTGGATGCAGCCTATACGCATACCAATAAGATCACACAGCATATTATTCGCGGCAACTTTGATGTAGGCACGGCAGACCAGCCCAAGCTGATTGTTGGAGCGGGGATTGAAAATGCAGTAGGTATAGATATTGATAAAAGTCTCTACCCCACTACGCTATATGTGCCCAACAGGAATGCCAGTAACCTGGCTTCGCTGGATGCACTTAATGCGTACAGCCTGAAAGCCTCCGGCACTTTTATGGTGCAGCAGGATTTTGACAATAAATATGTGTTCAGCAACCTGGGGTTTGTGAAGTACATGCTGAATATGCTGCCTAATGAATATTCTTCCGTTGAAATAAAAACTGTAAATGCCGGGCAGGCCGATGAGGTAAAAAAACGCATCAATCATTTATTAGGTCCGCATTTTATTGTTGAAACCCGTTATGAACAAAACAAGAGTTTATTTACGGTGATGAATGTAGAGCGTTGGGTGATCTATGTTATTTTATCCCTGATACTTGTTGTGGCCGCATTTAATATGATCGGTGCATTAACCATGCTGATCCTGGAAAAACAAAAAGACATTGCCGTTCTGAAAGCCCTGGGAGCAGATAATGGCTTTATTCAAAAGATTTTTGTAAGTGAGGGTTTTGTTTTAGCGGGCATCGGCGGTATCGCAGGCATTGCACTGGCCTCGCTGGTTTGCTGGCTGCAACTGAAATTTAAATTCATCAAATTGGCGGGGGGTACTTTTATCATTGATTATTATCCTGTTCAATTACACGTTGCAGATTTTATACTTGTTACCAGTACCGTACTGATCATCGCAGCTTTTGCTTCCTGGATCCCGGCACGTAAAGCAGGATTACAGCATGTGGTATTAAAATCATAGCAGCAGCATTTTTAGGTAAGCAATTTACTGGATTTAGTCCAGTACATCTTTTACCATCTTCTTCCCTCAGGCCGGGTTGGCCGTCTTATTGAAAACATGGCCTACACGGCTTCTTTGAATACATCAGCTTCGCATTTTTTCAATTCCGGCAAACCGGAACCGAACCCGCTGATGTCCAGTTTTCAATAGGGTTATCCACGTAATTAATAGCAGCAGGTTACCTATTGCAGCTACAATAGGTTGTCTACATATTCAACATCCTCACAGAACATCATAAAAAAAGAGAGAAGCCATGGCTTCTCTCTACAAGTTTTTATCATCAATACTTTAATCAATAGTCACCCAAAGTTTCCGGCAATTGTGCCAATGCTTTTGCCAGTTGTTCATCACTGGGGGCAATACCATGCCATTCGTGACTGCCTTCCATGAAATCAACACCTTTACCCATTTCTGTCTTCATCAGGATACAAATAGGTTTACCCTGTCCTGTTAAAGATTTGGCCTTATCCAGCCCGGCAACCACTTCATCCATATCATTACCATTCATTTCCATTACAGTCCAGTTAAATGCTTCGAACTTGGCCCTTAAACTATCCAGGCTTAATACTTTACTGGTAGGACCGTCGATCTGCTGACCATTCACATCGATGGTAGCGATCAGGTTGTCTACTTTATTATGCGCAGCAAACAGTACGGCTTCCCATATCTGACCTTCCTGCAATTCACCATCGCCATGTAAAGAATATACCAGGTGCTGATCGTTATTCATTTTCTTAGCCACCGCAGCACCAATTGCCACACTCATACCCTGGCCTAAAGAACCGCTGGCCACACGTACACCGGGCAAGTGTTCATGTGTAGTAGGATGGCCCTGCAGGCGTGAATTAATTTTCCTGAAAGAAGCCAATTCTTTCACCTCAAAGAAACCCGCCCTGGCCAGTACGGAATAAAAAAGCGGGGAGATATGACCATTGGATAAAAAGAATACATCTTCTTCCACAGCATCCATTGAGAAAGGAGCTGTTTTATATTCCATGGTATGAAAATACAGTGCTGTTAAAAAATCTGTGCACCCTAAAGAACCTCCGGGATGACCGCTTTGTACCGCATGAACCATTCTAACAATATCTCTTCTTACCTGTGAAGCGATCGCTTTTAATTGTGCAGCCTCTGCCATAATTGTTTTGCTTTTGGGCTGCGAAGTTAAGCATCAAAATTTCTCAGAGAAGAGAAAAATATAGGTGAACCCGTATTAACTTTTCATCAAATTGCTCATATTCAGTGCTTTTTAACAAAAAGTGACTATATTGCCGGACCCTATTAACCCCACTTTTGAAGTTTGATTATATAAACCGAATTATAAAATAAATTCCATTTATGGAAAATGTTCTGATTGGGGCTATACTTTCTTTTGCGATCACCTTCTATGCCATTCCTATCATTATTAGGATTGCTGATATGGCAAAGCTGTATGATCATCCAGGCGAAAGAAAAATTCATGCGGCTCCAATTCCATCTTTAGGCGGTTTGGGTATTTTCGGTGGTTTCCTTACTGCATTCCTCTTACTGGCCAATATTTCAACAGCTGTGGATTCTTTCCAATATTTCATCGGTGCATTTATTATTGTTTTCTTCTTTGGAATGAAAGACGATGTACTGGTGATCACGCCGATGAAAAAGTTATTGGGACAGGTACTGGCGGCAGTGATCCTGATGTTCAAATGCAACTTGCTTTTGCACAACATGCATGGTTTTTTGAATATCACTACCATCAACCTGCCTATCAGCTATTGCCTTACGCTTTTCACCATCATTGTGGTTATGAATGCTTATAACCTGATTGATGGAGTAGATGGCCTGGCTGCTTCTATTGGAATCATCACCTCTTCGTTCTTCAGCTTTTTCTTTTACAGCAACGGAGATTATTTCTTTTCGATGATGGGTTTTTGCCTTGCAGCAAGTCTTATCGGTTTTCTTTTATATAATTTTTCGCCCGCCAAAATATTCATGGGAGATACGGGTTCTATGTTTACCGGTATCATCAATGCTATCCTCGTTATCCGGTTTATTTCCACAGCAGAAGATTCGCATATTTTCCCGATCCTGGCCTCACCTGCCATGGGCTTTGGCGTTTTGGCCCTGCCTTTACTAGATACGCTAAGGGTGTTTGCCATTCGCATCGCACATGGAAGATCACCGTTTTCTCCGGACAGGAACCATTTACACCATTTGCTGCTGGACAAAGGATATTCTCACCGTGCCATTACCTTACTGCTTTCTGCTGCCACTTTATTTTTTATAGGCTTCTCCTATCTAACTTTATCTATGGGAACTACGAAAGTGATCGCGGCACAAGTAGTATTATTTTTTGCCGGTATACTGGTGATCAGAATGAGTAAAGCAAGGCCTGTTCAAATGAAGGCGATCAAAACTATTAGTAGTGCCGATGAGATTTCAGCTGACATTAAAAGCCATATTGTTCGGCTGGTAAGTAATCCGGCAGAAGCTATGGCAGAGAATGAATAAAAAAACTTTTTCCCTTTTATATAAAAGCCCTTTAAAGGGCTTTTTCTTTAGCAGCCATTTTACAATCATTTATTAGATTTGCGCACTTTAAAACAAGAAATATGTCAGAAGAGTTATCATTAATATTGGAAGAAACGGAAGACCTGATGCAAAAAGCCATCAGTCATCTGGAAGGAGAATTAGTGAAGATAAGGGCAGGCAAGGCAAATCCGTCTATGCTGGATGGAATCAACGTAGAATACTATGGCGCACCCACCCCTATTAACCAGGTAGCCAACGTAAGTGTGCTGGATGCAAGAACCATTAGCATACAACCCTGGGAAAGAAATATGCTGCAGGCTATTGAAAGGTCTATCATGCAGGCCAATATTGGCATCACCCCACAAAATGATGGTAACCAGATCCGTTTATTCATGCCTCCTTTAACAGAGGAAAGAAGAAAAGAACTGTTTAAAAAAGCCAGTGGGGAAGGCGAACACAGTAAGGTAGCCATCCGAAATATCAGGAGGGATTCCATCGAACAAATTAAGAAGCTGCAGAAAGACGGGTTAAGCGAAGATGCTGCCAAAGATGCGGAGAAGTCTGTTCAGGATATTACCGATAAATACATCGTCCTGGTAGATAAGCACCTTGCTGCCAAAGAAAAGGAAATGATGAGCGTGTAAATTTGATCTTATTATACATCAATCCCTTCTCCCACTAATCTTTTTTGGAGAAGGGATTTTTATTGGTATTGGCCAGGTACACACCCGTTAATATAACTACGAGGCTCACTACCTGCATTGGTACAATTTTTTCTCCCAGCATCAATCCCCACATTACCGCCACAAAGGGTATCCCGTAAGTTACCATTGAAGCGAATAAAGCACCCGCCCTTTTCAACAACATATAAAATAATACTGAAGCCACGGCTGTACCCATGATCCCCAGAATTGCACTGGCAGTGCTTGACCACAATACTTTGCCATTGATGATATTCAAATGAAAATAACCCGTTGCATATAAAATAAGAAGGCAGGGAACGATTAAAACACCAAAGGCAACTGTAGCAATATTTAATGAGCCCACCTGCTTCAAGTGCCTGCCCACCAGGTTTACGTTAATCCCGTAAAAGAGAGTTGCGAGTAGCACGAAGGCCGCATAAAATAAATTTTTAAAATCGATATGGCCATTGCTGATGAACAGCAACAATAAGCCTGCAAAACCTATCAATACACCTATTATTTTTTGAGTACCCGCTTTCAGGAGAAAGAAGAAAACACCTACCACAATGGTGAACAAAGGTGTTAGTGCATTTAATATTCCGGCAAGGGAACTATCGATCTTTGTTTCTGCCAGGCAGAATAAATAAGCAGGAAAGAAACTCCCCAATAAACCAGAGAGAATAACCAGGCCCCATTTACCTTGGGGTATTTGTCTGACGGCTTTGGGTGCAAAAGGTAATAAAACCAAGCCTGCACTTAAAATCCTTATGGTAGCCACTTCGTAAGGAGATAAGACCTGCATTCCTTCTTTCATCAGCATAAAGGAGCTGCCCCAGATAAAAGACAATCCAACAAACAAAAGCCAGTTAATAATTTTTTCTCTCAAGCTACCAGTTTATAACAAATGTCTGCTTTTTTCCATAGCCATACACCATAAAAAAATAACAGGGATCACTGCCCTAAAGCATGCAACACATGCCATATTTTTTTTACTTTTATTATCAACCAAAAATTATTGTATGTCCTTTATCAAAGAATTCAAAGAGTTTGCCATGCGTGGCAACCTGATAGACACCGCTGTAGCTTTTGTAATGGGTGCTTCTTTTGGAAAAATAGTTTCTGCTTTTGTGGATGGGATTGTAATGCCGCTGGTGGGTATGCTAACCGGTGGAGTTGATTTTAATGATAAGAAACTGATACTGAAAGAGGCGGTTGCAGAAGTAAAGGACAGCGCCGGTAAAGTGATAGAAAAAGCAATACCTGAAGTTTCGGTGAAATATGGCACTTTTATTACCAATGTGATAGACTTTATTCTTGTTGCACTGGCCGTATTTATTGTGATCAAAGCCATTAACCGGATGAAGAAAAAACAGGAAGCTGCACCGGCTGCACCTGCAGAACCATCCAATACCGATAAATTATTGATGGAAATACGAGATGCCCTTAAAAAATAACTTCCCTGCCACATCCCGCCCCTCCCGGCGGGATGTTTATTTGGTGGATAACTATCTTCTTTAAAAGTTCTTTTCTCCCGCCGTTTTGCTTTATTTGCAGTAAAGCATTGAGGCGTGAATACCACCAGTTACCAGATTAAACTCGATCAGTTTGAAGGACCTTTCGATCTTCTACTGTTCTTTATTGAGCGGGATGAGCTAGATATCTATAACATTCCTATTACCAGGATCACTAAAGATTTTCTTGATTATATACATCAGCAGGAACAACTGAATATCGAGCTGAGCAGCGAATTCATCCTCTTTGTATCAACACTGATGCGTATCAAAGCCAAACTGTTGTTACCCAGAAAAGAACTGGATGCCCAGGGAAACGAAATTGATCCCAGGCAGGAACTGGTTGATAAGATACTCGAATACAAGAAATTTAAAGAAGCGGCCGTAGAGATGGCAGAAATGGAAGCCATGCGGATGCTGATGGTGAAAAGAGGTAACCTGCAAAAAGAAATCGTAGAGATTGGGGAGGAGGCAGGCGAAGGAACAGAGATACAAACGATTACCATGTTCAAGCTGATGAAAGCTTTTGAAAAGGTAATGCAGCGGGTACACGACCGCCAAAATAAACCGGTACATACGGTAGTACGCTACAACTATACCATGGAGGGTAGCCGTGACTATATGATGCATTATATACACAAGGAAAAAACGGTTTCCTTTGAAAGGGTTTTTGAAATTGTGGAGAACCGTATCCATGCACTTTTCCTATTCTTGTCTTTACTGGAATTAACACAGCAGAAATACATGAAACTGATGGTAGGCGAAGGACGGAACAACTTTATCATCGAATGGAATGATAACCGGGAAGAAGATTTAAAAAATGCAGGCAATGAAGTGGAGAGAGCTACCGAAGGATACGAAGAACCACTAACAGAAAACGATACTGATATTGAAAACGGCATTGATCCTCAGTTAAACTGATAAAAATCCATTGCTGCCTCAACAAAAAAGCTCATCCGAAGATGAGCTTTTTTAGTTCTATATATCCACCGGTAAAGATCAACCGGCCATTATAGTAACACTTACTTTATCTTTCAGTAATTGCCTGGCTGTTTCTGCAATACCGGAAGCATCAAATCCGCATTCCTTATGTAATTCTTTTAAAGTGCCATGTTCTACGAGCCTATCGGGAATCCCCAACATTTTCACTTCTGCCTGGTAGTGATGTTTGGCCATAAACTCCAATACAGCCGATCCAAACCCACCAACGGTAGTGCCATCTTCCACTGTGATTATTTTATTATATTTAGCACATACTTCATGCAGTAATTCTTCATCAATAGGTTTTACGAAACGCATATCGTAGTGGGCCGGGTTGATACCTTCCGTTCTCAGTTCACGGATAGCAGCCTGTACAAAGTTCCCGGGATGACCGAAAGATAATATAGCAAGCTCTTCTCCATCCTTCAGTTTTCTTCCCTTACCGATCTTCACTTCCTCCAAAGCTGTTCTCCATTCCGGCATCACACCTTCTCCTCTTGGATAGCGGATAACGAAAGGATATTCCACTGTATCCAGCTGAGCTGTGTACATGAGGTTACGTAGTTCCTGTTCATTCATCGGGGCACTGATAATCATATTGGGGATACAACGGAAAAAGGCAATATCATAGCATCCGTGATGTGTAGGGCCATCTTCTCCCACCAGTCCGGCCCTGTCGAGGCAAAATACCACAGGTAATTTCTGTATAGCAACATCGTGCACTACCTGGTCGAAAGCCCTTTGCATAAAAGAAGAGTAAATATTGCAATACACTTTCATCCCCTGTGTAGCCAAGCCGGCACTGAGGGTTACAGCATGCTGCTCACAAATGCCCACATCAAAAGCCCGGTGAGGCATTTTCTCCATCATAAATTTTAAGGAAGAACCGCTAGGCATGGCAGGCGTAACACCCATGATCTTATCATTTTTCTCTGCCAGCTCTATGATGGTGTGACCGAATACATCCTGATACTTTGGCGGTTGCGGAACATCGTGTTTCTTTTTATAAATTTCACCTGTTACTTTATCGAACAAACCCGGTGCATGCCACTTGGTTTGGTCTTTTTCGGCCAGCTCATAGCCCTTTCCTTTCACTGTTACCACGTGCAACAATTTGGGACCGGGAATATCTTTCAGGTCTTTTAAAGTATCCACCAGTTTGGTGATATTATGCCCGTCTATCGGTCCGAAGTACCTGAATTTCAGGGATTCGAAAAGGTTACTGCTTTTGCTTACCATACCTTTCAGTCCGGCTTCGAGTTTACTAGCCATTTCGCGGCTGAAGGTTTTTCCTGCAGGTAATTTGCCCAGCATCTTCCATACTTCATCCCTCATCTTATTGTAAGCCGGAGATGTAGTAATATCGGTGAGATATTCTTTCAAAGCACCAACATTAGGATCGATACTCATGCAATTATCATTCAGTATCACAAGCAGGTCGCTGTCGGCAACACCGGCATGGTTCATCGCTTCAAATGCCATACCTGCAGTCATGCTTCCATCTCCTATAATAGCAACCGACTTCCTGTTCTCCCCTTTATATTTAGCCGCCATTGCCATGCCCAAAGCTGCAGAGATTGAAGTAGAAGAATGGCCTACGCCAAATGTATCGTATTCGCTTTCTGATCTTTTAGGAAATCCACTTAATCCTTTGTATTTACGATTGGTAATAAAATTATCCTTTCTGCCGGTGAGAATTTTATGGCCATAAGCCTGGTGGCCCACATCCCATACAAGCTGATCATAAGGAGTATTGTAGCTATAATGAAGGGCAACGGTTAATTCCACCACGCCAAGGCTGGCTGCAAAATGACCGCCATGCACACTTACAACGTCAATAATATATTGTCTAAGTTCATCGCATAACTGATGTAACTGGTTGCGATCTAGCGTTTTAAGGTCTTCAGGAGAATTGATTTTCTGCAACAGCTTTCCGGGTAAGATCTCCATGCGAAACGATTTAAATGTAAAAATAAGATATTCCTATTCAGAACATAAAGCAAAACAGCATTGTTTGGTAAATTGTTGATAGAGTTTGCCTGCTTTTTGTATCTTTTACACCAAACACCAAGTTTATTTACCATTAATCACATACTTATCCGTTCATCATGTTTAGGGCACTTAATTTTGGCTTTCCCATGAGTAAAAAAATTTCTGCATACTGGTTATGCCAGCTCGGTGGTTGGAGTGCATACATTTTAGTATGGACTTTCTTCTATTTTGCCATTCGTACCAAAGAGCAGCCGCATTTTTTTGAAACCTTATTTGCAGATGCGGTTTGCGGAGTGGTGATTACCCACCTGATGCGATTGGCCATAAGGGGCTTTAACCTCATTAATCAATCACTTCAAAAACAAATTTTTTCTATTTTACTCATAACATTTCTCTTCGCTTCTATTTATTCCTTTTCACTGGTTTCCATAGAAACATTATTCGAATGGAATATACCCGATGCTCAGAAATATCCCTTTTTAAACCGTGTAGTCCGCTCTTCAGTGGGTACTTTTCTTTTCCTGCTGATCTGGAACCTTATTTATTTCACGTATCACTACATTCAAAAAAGCAGGCAGGCCCAATTTGATAAAATCCGGCTGGAAAGCATGGTAAAAGAGCTGGAATTAAAAACAATTAAATCGCACATCAACCCGCATTTTATTTTCAATGCCCTGAACAGCATCAGGGCTTTGGTAGATGAGAACCCGGAAAGGGCCAGAACTGCCATTACAGAGTTGAGTAACATTTTACGCAGCAGTATGCAGGCAGAAAAAGTTGAAATGGCTCCGTTTGAAAGAGAATTGAATATTGTTAAAGATTACCTGGCGTTGGAATACATACGTTTTGAAGACCGGTTGCAGGTGGAATATGATATTGATGAAGATACTTTAGACCAACCCGTTCCACCTATGATGCTGCAGACGCTGGTGGAAAATGCAATCAAGCATGGCATCAGCAAACAGATCAGCGGCGGGTTGATAAAAATAATTTCAGATTTCAGAGGGGATAATCATGAACTGATCGTACAAAATACAGGCAGGATTACCCATGCTGAAAGATCCGAAGGTTTTGGAATTACAAGTACTCAGAACAGGTTAAGCCTTTTATTTGGCCAGCAGGCTCATTTTGAGCTGAAAGAATTAAACGGATCAATAGTAGAAGCCAAAGTGGTAATGCCTGTTGCCAGGGAATATGCCGGATAAAACACCTTGTATAATACATATAAAACAATTGGTATGGCAATTAAAACCATTATCATCGATGATGAGCGATTGGCTCGGAATGAGTTAAAAAAATTATTACAAAATCACCCGGAAATCGAAGTGATCGAGGAAGCTGCCAATGTTGACGATGGCATTGAGAAAATAGAACAATTCAATCCTGAACTGATCTTTCTTGATATACAGATGCCGGGTAAAACAGGTTTCGATCTTTTGGCAGAAGTTGAAAAAGCACCCCGTGTAATTTTCACTACTGCTTATGATGAATATGCCATCAAGGCCTTTGAAGTAAACGCTTTTGATTACCTGATGAAGCCCATTGAACCCAAGCGCCTGGGTGATGCCATTCATAAATTGCAGGAAGAGATTGCAAAAGAAAAAGCCGGTTTGAATGGTTTTGGGCGTGGCCCGCTTACAGAACACGACCAAGTATTTGTGAAAGATGGTGAACGATGCTGGTTTGTGAAACTCGGCGAGATACGCCTTTTTGAAAGCGTAGGCAATTATGCAAAAGTATTTTTCAGCACCAATAAACCATTGATTTTAAAATCACTGAATTCCTTGGAAGAAAGGCTCGATGACCGTATGTTTTTCCGGGCCAACCGCAAGCATATCATCAACTTAAGATGGATAGAAAAAATAGAACCTTATTTCAACGGGGGCTTATTGGTAGAACTGAAAGGAGGTGAAAAAATTGAAGTAAGCCGCAGGCAAACGGTTAAGTTCAAGGAAATGATGAGTTTATAAACAGCTTCATAAATCCCCTGTCGTTAGACCGGGGATTTTTATTTATCCTTAAAGATTTTAAATAATTCATAAAGAACAGCTCATGAAAATTTTTATTACCGGTATAATATGTTTCGGCAGCTTAACAGCTTTCTCACAAAACATAAATACCCTTATTAATGCCAAAGAAACAGAAAGGGTAGAAAAGATTTTATCATCCGATGAAATGCAAGGCAGGCGTGTATTCACTGCAGGTATTGAGAAGGCCGCCACATTTATAGAAGGAGAATTTAAAAAAGCAGGATTACAGCCTTTAGGCAATGCCCATTCTTATCGCCAGGAATTCGAAATGGTGAAACCACAGCTTGTATCATTGCAGGCTTCAATAGACGGAGCGCCTATTAATGAAAACAATATCGTCATTGCTTCAGCAAAAGCAACAATTTCAGGTACTGAAAAAGACCAGTGGAGTGTTATCAAAATTGATAAGAAGGAGAATCCATTTATTGTTGCGATGAAAGCCATGGAAACAAAAGGTAATAAACTGGTACTCGTAGATACCAGCTTAAGCAAAATGTTCCCTCGCTTTAAATACTTTTCCAGGCAGCTTTTTTCTACTGCACCGGATGTTGTTTTTGTGCTTACATCCAAAGACCATTTCAACAGTTTTTCCATCAACGCAACACAAAGCCTTACTACACAAAAGCTGGCCAATATTGTGGGCTTGTTGCCGGGAAGATTGAAGAAAAATGAATATGTGATTTTTTCCGGGCACTACGATCACCTGGGAATTGGCAAGGCTGTAAATAATGATTCTATTTATAACGGTGCAAATGATGATGCAGCAGGAACAACTGCCGTGATTTTACTTGCCAATTATTTCAAAGCTATGCACAATAACCAAAGAAGTATTGTGTTTGCAGCTTTCACAGCAGAAGAGATTGGCGAATATGGCTCGGCTTATTTCTCTCACCAGTTTAATCCAGACCAGGTAAAAGCCATGTTCAATATTGAGATGATAGGTACGGAAAGTAAATGGGGAAAGAATAGTGCGTATATCACCGGTTTTGAAAAAACAGATATGGGTACCATACTGCAAAAGAATTTAAAAGGTTCAGCATTCCAGTTCTATCCCGATCCATACCCCGATCAGCAATTATTTTATAGGTCTGACAATACAACGCTTGCCAAACAAGGTGTTCCGGCCCATACTATTTCAACTTCAAAAATGGATAGTGAACCCAACTACCACAAACCCAGTGATGAGATCGCTACGCTAAATATGAGTAACATGGCAGAGATCATCAAAGCCATAGCTATCAGTTCATCCAGTATAATTAGCGGGAAAGATACGCCTACAAGAGTAGATACATCCGATTTAAAATAGAATATCAGGCCTTAACGGCAACACTATGCACTGCATCGCTTATTTCACGGATAAGCGATGCATCTTTTTCAATAGCATTGCCTACCACGATCACATCAGCTCCGGCTTTACAATTCAGGTACGCTTTTTCGGCGGTAGTAATTCCACCTCCAATGATCAATGGCACGTCGATATTCTTCGCTACTTTCTCAATCATTAATTCATTGATCGGTCTTTTAGCGCCACTACCGGCATCCATGTAGATCAGCTTCATACCTAACATTTCACCGGCCATTGCAGTACAAACCGCTATATCATTTTTATCGGAAGGAATAGGTGTAGCATTGGAAATATAAGAAACGGTTGTAGGTGCACCTCCATCAATCACCATATAACCAGTAGGCATGATTTCAAGGCCGCTCTGTTTAACAAACGGAGCACTCACCACATGCTGGCCTATTAATAGTTCAGGATTTCTTCCTGATATCAAGGAAAGATATAACAACGCATCTGCATACCTGCTCACCTGTGAAGGAGAACCGGGGAATAATACCACCGGTATATTACAGGATGTTTTGATCTGCCTGATGCAATCATCCAAATGATTAGAAATAACGAGGCTGCCACCAACGAAAAAATAATCAACCCTGGCATCAGTTGCTAATCCCACTAATTGCTCAATGGAAGCACTGTCTACTTTATCCGGATCAATTAAAACCGTGAAGGACTTCTTACCCGCTCGTTTCTTTTCCGTTAACTGTTGATATATGGATGACTTCATGAATTAGGAATAAGTGACTACTGCAAAAATGCGAAAACTTTTCTGTTTACACTATAGTTAATCTTCTACTTATAATATCAAATGCTAATTTAAGCGATTCATTCAATTATCATGTGAATTAAATGGCTCTTCGATAATAAAGGGAAAACCCTTTTGTTGTATAAATATTTCTATCAACCCTATAAATTACTATAAGTAGTTAGCAGTCAGTCGTAAAACTACTATTCGTTAAGCAAAGAGATAATAAACAATTTATTTCATTTAACAGCCTGAAAACCCAAAAATTCTTTTCTACACATGTGGGTATCTTTGCAAAATCAATGGGGGTCGGAAGAATGAAATTTTTACCATTCCTTTTCCACAGATTGTGAATTTAATTGGTATTGAATTTTAAATAGCAAAAGATATTTTCGTCTACCGCTAATCACTCACTTCGTTTCTGATTTAACGGGAATTTAAATAATCTCATCAACCATAAAATCAATAGTGCTCATGGCTAACCCAAAAACTAACAAAGGCTTGCAGTTCCAGCGCCGCTTTACCAAGGAAGGTATCAGCGCATTCGACCTGTTCGATTATGACTATCGCACCAGCGTTATTAAAAATCCTACCGGAGAGGTAGTATTTGAAATGAATAATGTTGAAGTACCCAAACAATGGAGCCAGATTGCCACAGACATTCTTGCTCAGAAATATTTTCGTAAAGCCGGCGTACCCCAAGCGGATGGTTCTTTGGGAAGAGAAACTTCTGTAAAGCAGGTAGCACACCGCATGGCCAACTGTTGGAGAGTTTGGGGTGAACGTTATGGTTATTTCGCATCTTCCAAAGATGCCCAGATTTTTTATGATGAGTTGGTTTACAGCATTTTAAACCAGTCTTGCGTTCCTAATTCTCCGCAATGGTTTAATACAGGGTTACATGAAAGCTATGGTATTACAGGAAAACCACAGGGGCACTATTATGTTGATCCGGTTGATAGCCAATTGAAAAAATCGCAAAATGCCTATGAGCGCCCTCAGCCACATGCCTGCTTTATTTTGAGTGTGAATGATGATCTGGTGAATGAAGGTGGTATTATGGATCTGTGGGTTCGCGAAGCAAGAATATTTAAATATGGAAGTGGTGTTGGTACCAACTTCTCTCAAATACGTGGTGCCGGCGAAAAATTAAGTGGTGGCGGTACTTCCAGCGGTTTGATGAGTTTCCTGAAAATAGGTGACCGTGCTGCTGGAGCCATCAAATCAGGCGGAACAACAAGACGCGCTGCTAAAATGGTTTGTCTTGATTTGGACCATCCTGAAATAATGGACTTCATCAACTGGAAAGTGGAGGAAGAGAAAAAAGTGGGGGCATTGATCGCTGCCGGTTACGATTCTCACTATGAAGGAGAAGCTTACTTAACCGTTTCCGGTCAGAACTCTAACAACTCCGTTCGTATCCCTAATTCATTCTTTGAAAAGTTAGAAAATAATGAAGACTGGGAATTAAAAGCGAGAATGGATGGCCGTGTGATGAAAAAAATTCCTGCCCGTGAAGTATGGAAACAAATTTCTTATGCTGCATGGCGTTGTGCCGATCCGGGTACACAATACGATACGACTATCAATGAATGGCATACCTGTCCACAAGGCGGCCGTATCAATGCTTCTAACCCATGTAGCGAATACATGTTCCTGGATAATACGGCTTGTAACCTCGCTTCTATCAACCTTCGTAAATTCTTTGATGAAGCAACCAGTACGCTGGATGTGGAAGGTTTAGAATACATTAGCCGTTTATGGACCGTTGTACTGGAAGTTTCTGTACTAATGGCCCAGTTCCCTTCTAGAGAAGTAGCCCAGTTATCCTACGATTATAGAACATTAGGTTTAGGTTTCGCTAACCTCGGTACAGTGCTGATGTTAAGTGGTATTCCTTATGACAGTGAAGAAGCCCGTGGCATTGCAGGTGCCGTAACAGCGATCATGACCGGTATTGCGTACAAGACCTCTGCGGAAATGTCATCCTTCCTGGGTGCATTCCCTAAATACGAGGACAATAAAGAAGATATGCTGCGTGTAATGCGCAACCATCGTGCTGCTGCCTACGATGCAGAAGAGGCTTATGTTGGCCTGAGTCTTAAACCACAGGGCATCAAAGCAAAATATTGCCCGGATTACTTACTCAAATCTGCCACCAAAGCATGGGACGATGCCGTGCAGTTAGGCGAGAAATATGGTTATCGCAACGCCCAAACTACCGTAATTGCACCTACCGGAACCATTGGACTGGTAATGGATTGTGATACCACAGGTGTAGAACCTGATTTTGCATTGGTGAAATTCAAAAAATTATCCGGCGGTGGTTATTTCAAGATCATTAACCAGGCTGTTCCTAATGCATTGAAAAAATTGGGCTATAGCGAGAAGGAAATTGAAGCCATCATTAAATATGCAGTAGGTGCCGCTTCTTTCGAAGGCGCTCCTCATATCAATCCTACTTCTTTAAGCGAAAAAGGGTTTACTGCTGAAGAGATCAAGAAATTAAATGATGCAGCTAAGTCGGCCTTTGAAATAGGTTTTGTATTCAACCGTTTCACATTGGGTGATGCCTGTTTGCAACGCCTTGGCTTCACTGAAGCACAATACAGCGATTGGGGCTTTAACATGCTCGAAGCATTAGGTTTTACAGATGAAGAAATTGATGCAGCCAATGATTACGTTTGCGGTACCATGACTGTAGAAGGTGCACCCTACCTGAAAGAAGAGCATTTGCCTGTATTTGACTGCGCCAATAAATGCGGCAAAAAAGGTGAAAGGTATATTCACGCTCATGGCCACATCAAAATGATGGGAGCCTGCCAGCCTTTCTTAAGCGGTGCTATTTCTAAAACGATTAATCTACCACACGAAGCTACCGTAGAAGAAATTGAAGACAGCTACATGCTAAGCTGGAAATTAGGCCTGAAAGCTTGTGCCTTGTACCGTGATGGTTCTAAACTGTCTCAGCCATTAAGCAACAAGTCTGATAAAAAGAAAAAAACAGAAGAAAGCAAAGAAGAAGCTGCTGAAGCCGCCGCCACAGCACCGGTAGCAGCTGAATCCAATATCGTCGACCTGAGCAAATTATCAGTTGATGAGTTATTGGAGGAAGTTACTCGCCGCATGACCGCTTCAACAGATACCCAATTAAAAAGGGCACTGTCAAGAATTGTGGAAAGGAAATCATTACCGGCCAAACGCAGGGGCTTTACACAAAAGGCCAAGATCAATGGCCAGGTATTGTTCCTGAGAACGGGTGAATACAGCGATGGTACCCTGGGTGAAATATTTATCGATCTGGCGAAAGAAGGCTCAACACTGCGCAGCCTGATCAACTGTTTTGCTATCGCGGTTTCTGTTGGCCTGCAATATGGTGTGCCGTTGGAAGAATTTGTAGAAAAATTTGTATTCACCAAATTTGAACCGGCCGGCATGGTAGACCATCCGAATATCAAAACAACCACTTCACTGGTAGATTTTGTGTTCCGTGCCTTAGCTTACGAATACCTGAACAGGACAGATTTAGTGCATGTAATTGATAAACAGGAAGTAGAAAATACAGGTGAAGAAGGAGATGTTACATTGCTGGGCAAGCCGGAATTAAGCAGCGTAAGGGTAACAGCACCTTCAGCCAATACCACTGCTGCTGCTCAACCACAAAAATTACAACGCACTGCAGCTAAAGTTGATACAGGACTGGATATGGTGAATGCCGCAGCTAAGAATATGCAAAGCGACGCACCTGCCTGTAATACCTGCGGTCATATTACCATTCGCAGTGGTACATGTTACAAGTGTTTGAACTGTGGTAACAGCATGGGTTGCAGTTAATGTTTTCTAGAGTTTTCATAGGTATAAATTAGAACTCTCCGCCCTGATTCTTCGGGGCGGTTTTTTTTACAAATACCCCCAAGATTGTTGAAGAAGTACGCACTCGATATCAAAAACTTCTTACCTGCACTTCTCATAATTTTCTACTTTTACCACATTATGCAAATACGCTTCTCGTACGATAAAAAAAAGGTCATCCAGGCATTGCGTTATCATTTCATTTCCCGCAAGGAAATCAGGCTTATGATGATACTGGTAAACGTTTTTGCCATAGTTGCTGCGGTACTTTTCTACAGCAAAAAGATACGCCCTGAACCTTTTTTTCTTGGCTCATTTATCTGGATAGGAATGATGGTGGCTGTTTGGTATATCCTGCCCTACAGCATTTTCAAAAAGTCGCCCACTTTCAAACAAACCTTTTCCATGGAATTCACTCCTTCGCAAATTCGTTTGGAGAATGAGGTTGGAAGAGCTACCTGGAATTGGCAGGATTTCGTAAAATTCCTGGAGAGCCCTCATTTTTTTCATCTCTATTTCACTGAAAAATCTTTCTTCATCGTACCAAAAGAAAACATGACGGAGGATTTCCGTCATGAATTAAGAGGTTTATTGAACACTAAAATCGGGGATCGGAAGAAATAATTACAGTTGTTTTTCCATAACATAATGCGGGATGGTAACTTCCAGAAACTCATCGCTGCAAACCCGGTAGCCGAGTTTTTCATAAAACCCCTGGGCTGTTTTACGGGCATGCATTAATATTCTCCTGTAGCCCATATCCCTGGCAACATTCTCGGCAAATACCATCAAAACCCGCCCAATGCCTTTTCCCTGCAAACTAGGAGTAACGGCCATTTGCCTCAGCCTGACGGCATCCTCGCCCATTTTGGTTAAAATACAACATCCTTCCAACTTATCGTCTTCAAAACATCCAATCAGAATATCATCTTTTTCTTTATCCAGATCCGTTTCGCTAAAAGTTAAACCCAAAGGTTTTCGCAAAATCTGGTAACGCAGATCTACCATTTGTTCGTACTCTTCACTACCGTGATCTAAGAGTTTTAATGCCATTTACAATCGTTTAGGGATTACAAGATAAAAATCATTTACGAAAATCCTGCCTCTTCCGGTGATACAATTCTTTGAGGTTGTTTTACCCGGTAATGAACAGGTG
Source organism: Bacteroidota bacterium (assembly GCA_028875875.1). Classification (GTDB taxonomy): domain Bacteria; phylum Bacteroidota; class Bacteroidia; order Chitinophagales; family Chitinophagaceae; genus JAGWUV01. The sequence goes on along the minus strand of JAGWUV010000023.1, from coordinate 41,987 downwards.
TGAAAACAAAATTTATAGAATTACTTGCAGTTTTGTCAAAAAGTATATTTTTGCGCCTGTAACAAAACTAATTAACAATGTCAGACATCGCAACAAGAGTAAAGAAAATTATTGTCGACAAGTTAGGAGTAGATGAAGCTGAGGTAACCAACGAAGCATCTTTCACTAACGACCTCGGTGCCGATTCTTTGGATACCGTTGAACTGATCATGGAATTCGAGAAAGAATTCAATATTTCTATTCCTGATGAGCAAGCTGAAACCATCACAACTGTTGGTCAGGCTGTAGCTTACCTGGAAGAACATGCTAAGTAAGATCTTACTCCATTGACGGAATATTTAATCCGCCTTTCTGAGGCTCCCTGCCACAAGTAAGGCGGATTATCACTTAAAACAGGTTCTATATTATGCAATTAAAAAGAGTAGTTGTAACAGGCATTGGCGCTTTAACTCCAATTGGAAATAATTTAGAGGATTATTGGAATGGCTTAATTAACGGCGTCTCAGGTGCCGATATAATTACAAATTTTGATGCATCAAAGTTCCGTACAAAATTTGCCTGCGAGGTAAAAGGATTTGATCCTACGCAATACCTGGATAAGAAAGAAGCCCGCAAAATAGATCGCTTCACCCAATTTGCGCTGGTTGCCAGCGATCAGGCAATGGCTGATGCAGGTTTGAATAAAGAAAACATCAACCCAGACAGAATTGGAGTTGTTTTTGCCAGCGGCATTGGCGGATTAATTACTTTCCAGCAGGAGGTAATGGAGTTTGCCAAAGGCGATGGTACACCACGATTCAACCCTTTTTTCATTCCGAAAATGATATTGGATATTGCTGCAGGCCAAATCTCAATGAGGCATAACCTGCGTGGCCCCAACTTTGCCGTTGTGAGTGCCTGTGCAAGCAGTACCAATGCCATTATTGAAGCATATAACCTGCTTCGCTTAGGCAAGGCCGATATTATTGTTAGCGGCGGAAGTGAAGCCGTTATCAGTGAAGCCGGTGTAGGCGGATTCAATGCGATGAAAGCGATGAGTGAGCGGAATGATGATCCTAAAACTGCTTCCCGCCCATACGATAAAGAACGTGATGGCTTTGTGATGGGAGAGGCGGCAGGTGTGGTTGTACTGGAAACTTTAGAACATGCTTTAGCCCGTGGCGCTAAGATTTATTGTGAAATTGCAGGTGGTGGCGCAACAGCCGATGCTCACCATATCACTGCCCCTCACCCGGAAGGACTGGGTGCTCAGAATGTAATGCTGGCCGCATTGGATGATGCCGGTATGAAGCCCGAGGATATTGATTACATCAATACACACGGCACTTCTACCCCGTTGGGAGATATTGCCGAAGTAAAGGCGATAGTGAATGTGTTTAAAGAACATGCTTACAAATTAAATATCAGTGCCACCAAATCAATGACAGGCCACTGCCTTGGTGCAGCCGGTGTTATTGAGGCCATTGCTTGTATTCAAAGTGTGGTGAACGATATTGTTCCACCTACCATCAATCATTTTACTGACGATCCCGAACTCGATAACCAACTCAACTTCACTTTCAATAAGGCGCAGAAAAGAACAGTGAATGCAGCATTGAGCAACACTTTCGGTTTTGGCGGTCATAATGCCTGCGTTATTGTAAAAAAATTCGTAGCTTGACCTTCGTGCAGATACTAAAGAAATTTTTCAAGTCAGCTCCTAAAAGTACATTCGAGAAAGACCTAACAAACATTCTTGGCATAACACCCGGGAACCTGTTATTATACCGAACTGCGTTAAGCCATCGCTCTGTAAGAGATACACCGGATGAAAACAATGAACGGCTGGAATATTTGGGAGATGCAGTGCTAAGTGCCATTGTAGCTGATTACCTCTTCAAAAGATATCCATATAAAGGAGAAGGTTTTCTTACTGAAATGCGCAGTAAAATGGTTAACCGCCAGCAATTAAACGATATTGCTGTGAAGATGGGTTTGAAAAAAATCACCCTTTACAATAAATTCGATGGCTCGCTGAAAAGCAGCCAGATATTCGGGAATACACTGGAAGCCGTTGTAGGTGCCGTTTACCTTGATAAAGGATACGCCCAAACCCAAAAATGGGTGTTAAAGCAGATCGTTATTCCGCATATGTTTGTAGACGACCTTGAAGCCATAGATATCAACCTGAAAAACAAACTAATTGGGTGGGCCAGCAAAAACGGGAAGAATTTGCTGTTCGACCTGGCAGAAGAAAAATTAGAGAGCGGCAGGCGGGTATTTACCATCAATGCAGTACTAGACGGCGAGGTACTGGCCCAGGGCAAGGGTTTTAATAAAAAAGATGCAAGTCAGGTAGCCGCCCAACTAGCCATTGAAAAACTTGGTCTCTGATGAATGACAATCAATTCAAGTTTCAGCTGATCAAAAAATTGACACTCTTTACGGCCCTTTTACTTGTGGGCATTGCGGCCATCTTATTCTTCTCCCATTAATATACCCCTTACTTACTCGCAGCAAGCAAAGCTTTGCTTTTCATATTCCTGATAATGGCTTTTGCATAACCATGTGCCATTTCATCGGCACTTGCCGGATCGAAAGCTTCTGATTGTGCAGAATAGATGAGATCCTTATCCGTACCTTTTAATCCGTATAGATTGGTTTCGAAAAAATACTTTGTATTAACGGTATAATATCCCGGCGTATACACCCGGCCGTAATAAGCGTGGTAATAGGGCCAGAAACGATTGTACATCATATAGCTGGGCTGATAGGTTACATTGCCCGGCACGTACGATCTTTCCCTGGATTTATCAAGCAGGCTAATTGTAATTACTGCATCAATTTCATTGCTATGCAATTGCTGCAAAACTTCTTCTTCATTCATTTTACTGAATGTTTTAGGTCCATATTCCTCCATTGAACTAATGGCATCGTACCCGTTATCGATGAGTGAAGCTACAAGGTGCGATTCCATGTGTTCCCTGATCCTGCGGTCTTTATCATTCATTACAGCCACTACCAGTATTTTTTTAAAACTTTTACTGGCCGTACTATCGGCAGATTTCCAGCTACTGGTGATTCTTGTAGAAGTACATGCTGCTAACAGCAAAATAGCAAGCAGTAGGTTAAAGCTTTTCATAGAGCGAATATTTTCTATTTGTAAGTTAGAAAACAAAGCTCAGACTAAGCCCTGCGCTACTACAATTAGGCAGTATAGGCGGTTATTTAATCTCCTGACATAACTCTATCAAAACACCATTGGTATGCTTAGGATGAAGAAAACAAACCAGTTTATTGTCAGCCCCATTTTTAGGCGTTGTATTCAGTAAAACAAAACCTTCCTGCTGTAACCTTTTCATTTCAGCCAAAATATCCGTTACCTCAAAAGCGATATGGTGCACCCCTTCTCCTTTTTTTTCTACAAACCTTGCAATCACGCCCTGTTCATCCATGCTTTCCAATAGCTCAATCTTGGTTTCCCCCTGCCGGAAAAAAGCAGTTTTTACCTGTTCAGATGCTACCGTTTCAGTTTTATAACATGCCGTATTAAGTAGTTTTTCGAACAAGGGAACAGAGGTTTCAAGGGCCTTCACTGCAATACCAATATGCTCTACTTTCAACATAATTTCTCTTTTTAAAATAGCTTTTCGAAATCTGGAATTTAATCCCCTATTGGGTTTGCTTCACAAAATAATAAAACCTATTCCAGTACATTTGTGTTGTTAGTAAGTAAAAAACTGCAATAAGATTATGCTGAAATTACCGATTTACCTTGACAATAATGCTACAACTCCCATGGACCCACGGGTGCTGGAAGCTATGTTGCCGTACTTCACAGAACACTTTGGAAATGCCGCCAGCCGTAACCACCCTTTTGGATGGGAAGCGGAAGAAGCGGTGGATTATGCCCGTGAACAAGTAGCTCAATTAATTGGTGCAGACCCCAAAGAGATCATCTTTACATCAGGCGCCACAGAAGGCGATAATCTTGCTATCAAAGGTGTTTTTGAAATGTATGCTTCAAAAGGCAATCACATCATCACCGTGGTTACTGAACACAAAGCTGTTTTAGATACATGCAAACACATTGAAAAATTAGGTGGAGAAGTTACTTACTTACCCGTGAATGCAGAAGGATTGATAGATCTGAAAGAACTGGAGGCAGCTATCAAGCCAACTACTATACTGATCGCCATTATGTACGCCAATAATGAGGTGGGCGTTATACAACCTGTTAAAGAAATTTCTGCTATTGCTAAAAAGCACGGTGTTCTTTTCTTTACAGATGGCACTCAAGCTGTAGGTAAGATACCTGTAGATGTTCAAAAAGATGGTATTGACCTGATGGCATTTACCGGACATAAAATGTACGGACCAAAAGGCGTAGGTGCTTTGTACGTGCGTCGTAAAAACCCTCGCGTTAAAGTAACCGCTCAAATGGATGGCGGTGGCCACGAAAGAGGCATGCGTAGTGGTACGCTGAATGTTCCCGGCATTGTAGGTTTTGGTAAAGCTTGCGAATTATGCAGACTGGAAATGGCTAAAGACACTGAATATATCAGCAAGTTGAGAGACAAGCTGGAAAACGCTTTGTTGCAATTAGAAGAAGCATATGTGAACGGAAGCAAAGAACATCGTTTGCCACATGTGAGCAACATTTCTTTCAAATATGTGGAAGGCGAAGGTTTAATGATGGGCTTTAATAAAAATATCGCCTTGAGCTCCGGCTCTGCATGTACATCTGCTTCTTTGGAGCCAAGCTATGTGTTGAAAGCATTAGGTTTAGGTGATGATCTGGCACACAGCTCACTTCGTTTCGGCTTAAGCAGATTTACTACAGAGGAACAAATTGATTACACGATAGAACAAATTTCTCAAACTGTATTAAAATTGAGAGAAATGAGTCCGCTTTGGGAAATGTTCAAAGAAGGAATTGATTTGAACACTATTGAATGGGCTCACCACTAAGCGTAATCAACAATTTTTACTTAACAATTAAATAGTTTATACAATGGCATACTCAGAAAAAGTAATCGATCACTACAGCAACCCAAAGAACGTTGGAACTTTGGACAAAGGCAGCAAAAATGTAGGTACAGGCCTGGTAGGTGCTCCTGAATGTGGTGACGTAATGCGTTTGCAAATTGAAGTGGATGATGCTACCGGCGTTATTAAAGATGCTAAATTCAAAACTTTTGGATGTGGCTCTGCGATTGCCTCTTCATCATTGGCTACAGAATGGTTGAAAGGAAAAACACTTGACCAGGCAGTGGCAATTGATAATATGGATATTGTAGAAGAGTTAAACCTTCCTCCTGTAAAAATTCACTGTTCTGTACTGGCTGAAGATGCGATCAAGGCTGCTATTAACGATTACAGAAAGAAAAACGGTTTGGAAGAGTTGGTTTTTGAAGAAAGGATTCACTAATTGTTTTAAAGATTAAATACTTAAAGGCACTAAAAACCTTTAAGCATTAAATTGGAAATTATGGTAGCAACAGATAACGGAATTTATGTGAGTGATAAGGCAAAAGCCAAAGTTGCGCAATTGATGCAGGATGCAGGCATTGCCAACGATCCCTCTTATTTTTTAAGAGTGGGTGTGGTAGGCGGAGGTTGTTCCGGTTTAAGTTACAAGCTCGACTTTGACAATGAGCAAAAGCCGATGGACCAGGTATTTGAAGACAATGGTGTGAAAGTAGTTACAGACCTGAAAAGTTTCTTATACCTTGTAAATACTGAACTCGATTTCTCCGATGGATTGAATGGCAAAGGTTTTTATTTCAACAACCCTAACGCCAGCAGAAGTTGTGGATGCGGAGAAAGTTTCGCAGTATAAATTTGTTGTGAGTGTGATATTGAAAAGGCTTCATATATTGAAGCCTTTTTTGTTGTGAGGATGGTAAAATTTTCAACCATTGTTCATCCAATACAACTAACGCTTAGTTTTGAAATATGTGGATGATCTGTAAAAAAGAATGGCAACAGTTTTTCAGCAGTCTTACGGGATACATAGCCCTGGTAATTTTTTTATTGCTGAATGGATTATTTCTTTTCGTTTTCCCCGATACCAGCCTACTCGATTTTGGCTATGCTACCCTATCCGGCTTTTTTAATATGGCACCCTGGATACTGATCTTTTTCATTCCCACCATTACCATGCGTAGCATTGCAGATGAATACAAATCCGGCACTTTCGAATTATTAAAAACTTTACCGCTTACCCCAAAACAAATTGTGAACGGTAAATTTTCAGGTGCTGCCCTCATCATCATTGCAGCACTCTTACCCACTGTAATCTATACCTATTCCATCCAGCAATTAAGCAGCACAGACGGCATTGATATTGCAGGAACGACTGGCAGTTATATAGGCTTGCTTTTATTATCACTGGTATTCATAGCCGTAGGTATTTGTAGCAGTAGTTTTACCAATAATACAGTGGTAGCCTTTATCACCGGCGCATTTACCTGTTTTATTTTATTCAATGGTTTTGGAGCGATCAGTAAATTACCCGTATTCAAAGGGAGTATGGATTATTATGTGGAGATGCTGGGCATTGATTTTCATTACAAGAATTTAAGCAGAGGTGTTATAGATACAAGAGATGTGATTTATTTCTTAGGAATGATTGTTTTCTTTTTATTGATCACGGAAAGAAATATCAGGAAAAGATAGCGCTGCTTATTGAACAGGAAGTTGAAGGGTGCGACGCAACGAAGCTTCCTTGAAAAACAAATGTTGGTTACCAAATGAAATGGATGCAGAATTTATTAGATAAAAAATACGGATGGGCAATATTGATTGCCCTGTTCATTGGCATTGTTAGCATCTCTTCTTTGTATCATACCAAACTGGACTTAACTGCTGAAAAAAGATATTCGCTCAGCCATGCAACCAAAGATCTGTTAGGCAATCTGAATGATGATATTGAGATAGAAGTTTATCTTACCGGCAACCTCAGTTCAGGCTTTAAAAAGTTAAGTATTGCTACGGATGAACTCTTAGAGAACTACAGGGATTATTCGAATGGCCACTTGCATTTTTATTTCAAAAAACCCGGTGAGGGTTTACGTGATAGTGCCAAAGTATTGTTGTATGATAGTCTTACTCGCATCGGTGTAAAAGTGTTCAACAACCAGGTGAATGAAAAAAATACTGATGAAAAAACGGAAAGACTGATTTTTCCTTCTGCGATAGTAAGATACAAAGGCAAATTATTGCCGGTGGACCTGATGAGCGGGAAGAGCGGTATGGATGAAGAAAGTACACTCAATTATTCAGAAGCATTATTAGAATTTAAGTTTGATGATGCTATTCATAAACTTACGCAAACGACCTTCCCGGTAGTAGCTTATGCGGCAGGCAATGGAGAACCTTTGAACCCAACCATAAGGGATCTGTTTGATATGATGCGGAACAATTACCGCTTTGGTGTGATGGATATGAAGAATGGTATTTTAAACGCCGATACCATTAAAGCTTTATTGATTGTTAAACCGGCTACTGCATTTACAGAGGATGAGAAGATAAAGATCGATCAATATGTGATGCAGGGCGGCAAAGTAATTTGGCTAATTGATAAGTTGTACGCTGAATTTGATAGTTTACTTCGGGCAAAAAACGATTTTGTTGCCTACGACAAAGGTTTGAATATTGATGACCTGTTGTTTAAATATGGTGTAAGAATCAATCCGGACCTGGTGCAAGACCTTACCTGTGCTAAACAACCTTTGGTGGTAGGTAATGCAGGCGGGCAGCCGCAGATCGAACGGATCCCATTTCCGTATTATCCTTTACTGGCAGCCCCACCTGCCACGCATCATGCTATATCCAAAAACCTAGACCAGGTGCTAAGTTATTTCCCTTCATCGATTGATACGGTGAAAGCACCGGGCATTACTAAAACCGTTTTGCTATCAAGTGACACTAATAGCAGAACCATTGGTACACCGGCCTGGGTAAAACTGAAAAGCGTTGAAACAGACGATGACCTAAAAACCTTCACCAAGAGTTATATTCCCATTGCTGTACTGCTTGAAGGAAAGTTTCATTCGCTTTATGCCAACAGGTTTACCAAGGAAATGCAGGATTCTGTTCAAAAACTTACAGGCGTTCCTTTCCTTCCCTCAGCCATAAAGGAATCAAAACAAATTGTGATCAGCGATGCTGACCTGGCTACGAATGTTGTTACACAAACCCAGGGCCCGTTGGCTATGGGTACACAACAATTTGAAAACTACCAGTTTGCCAACCGAGAATTTATTATGAATTGTGTTGATTATTTAGTAGGCAATGATGCTATTCTCGAAACACGCAACAAAGACCTTACTTTACGTTTACTGGACAAGAATAAAGTAGCTGAACAAAAGACCTTCTGGCAGGCTATTAACATTATTGTTCCGGTTGTTTTGATCATTGCATTTGGGCTGCTGATGCAATGGCAACGGCGGAAAAAGTATGCGTCATAACCCTGTATCTTTACATATAAACTTTCTGCATGGCACCACACCAGGTTGTATCGATTGTTTTTGGCATTGTGATCCTGCTGGCATTGATATTGGATCTAGGCTTACTCAGCAAGCGAAACAAAGCCGTTACTATCAAAGCGGCACTCCGCCAAACGCTATTTTGGGTGTTACTGGCATCAGCATTTTGTGTGTTTCTTTTTATAGAAGAAGGGCAAAAGCCCGCACTCGAATACCTTAGTGCCTACCTGATGGAATGGAGTTTAAGCATTGATAATATTTTCGTGTTCATCCTTATTTTCAACTCCTTTAAAATAAAGCCCGTCTTTTATTCAAGGGTATTACTGCTTGGTATATTAATGGCCATTGTTTTCAGGATCGGTTTTATTACACTGGGGGTTGAACTGGTAGAACACTTCCATTGGATATTGTATGTATTCGGCGTATTCCTTGTATACACAGGTTTTAAAATGTTTGCAGAGGAAGAAGAAAAAGAATTTGATCCGAAAAAGAACAAAGTATACAAATTTCTGAACCGCTTTTTACCATTAACAGATAGTGATGGCCATGGTAAATATGTAATTCGGGTGAACGGCAAACCTCAATACACCATTCTGTTTGTGGTGGTGATCATTTTAGCAAGTGTAGATCTTGTATTTGCATTGGATTCAATCCCTGCTGTTATGGGTATTTCGCAAGACAGGATGATCATTTACACTTCCAACATCTTTGCGGTCTTGGGTCTTCGCAGTTTATTCTTTTTATTGAAAGGAGCCGTTAATAAGTTCGCACACCTTCAGCAGGGCATTGCCATTGTGCTGGTGTTGATAGGTTTGAAGATGTTAGGCGAATATTACCTAAATCAAATACTTACCAATACGCAACAAGTGATCATATCGTTGGTATTGATCGTTGTTTGCATTGGCGGATCCGTATTGTATTCCATGATTCAAAACAAGAAAAACCAAAACCTTTAAGCGATAAATAGTGCCCTATTCTATTCAACATATAGCCACTGTGCTGCAAGTAACAAGCATCATTCACACAGATGCAGTGATAGAACATTTATTGATTGATAGTAGGCGTATCGTTTTTCCGCAATCTTCTTTGTTTTTTGCCCTGCATGGGCCAAGAAGAGATGGGCACCAGTTTATTAAAGATGTTTATGACCGCGGCGTTAAAAATTTTGTAGTTGAAAAAAACTTTGATTACAATCCCTTTCCTAATGCTAATTTTTTATTAGTGGATGATGTTCAGGAGGCATTACAAAAACTTGCCGCTCATCATAGAGCCACATTCAATCTACCTGTTATAGGCATTACGGGCAGCAACGGAAAAACCATTGTAAAGGAATGGTTGAATCAATTATTACAGGAAGATCATCGCATTGTAAGAAGTCCGCGTAGCTATAATTCCCAGGTGGGTGTTCCTTTAAGTGTGTGGCAGATCAACAATCAGCATACACTGGGCATTTTCGAAGCAGGTATTTCTACCACTGGGGAAATGGAAAAGCTGGAAAAGATCATTCAGCCTACCATCGGCATTCTTACCAATATTGGTGAAGCACACCGCGAAGGCTTTGCGAATGATAATGAAAAAGCAAAAGAAAAGAGTAGGCTCTTTACACATTGCCAACAGGTAGTGTATTGCCCTGATTACATTCCCGTTGCAGTACAATTGAATGTAAAACTGTTTTCATGGAGCAGGAAAGACAACAATGCCAGTTTATTTATTTCGAAAGAAGAGAAAGAACATAATGCTACCAAAGTTCATTTTACTTATAAAAGTCAACCCTATCAACTCACCATCCCCTTTGTTGACGCTGCTTCGGTAGATAATTGCCTTACTTGCTGCAGTGTGATGCTTCTACTGAATTATCAGGTTGAAACGATACAACAAAGAATTCTTCAGTTGCAACCCGTTGAAATGCGTTTGCAGTTGAAAAAAGGCAACAACAACTGTACACTTATTAACGACAGTTACAGTAATGATCTTTCTTCTTTAGGTATTGCGTTAGATTACTTAAAACAACAGGCAGGAGGAAAAAGCACCACCGTTATTCTTTCAGATATTTTACAATCAGGTATTCCTGATGATCTGTTATATCAACAAGTAGCGGCTGAATTAGTGCAAAGAAATATCAAGAGGATGGTTGGTATTGGGGAAAGTATCAGCAGGCACGCAGCGCTGTTTGCCAACATAAGCAACACAAGTTTTTATTTGGGCACCGAACAATTTATTACGTCTAACACTACCCATCTTTTTAAAGATGAATTTGTGTTGTTAAAAGGTGCACGTGTATTTGCCTTTGAACGTATTAGCAACTGGCTGGAGCAAAAAGTGCATCAAACCATTTTAGAGATCAACCTCTCTGCCATTGCACACAATTTAAAAGAATACCAGAAAAAGTTATTGCCCCAAACAAAGCTCATGGCCATGGTAAAAGCCTTTAGCTATGGTAGCGGAAGTGCAGAAGTAGCAAGGGTTTTACAGTTTCACAAAGTAGATTACCTCGCAGTGGCGTATACGGATGAAGGCGTTGAACTGAGGCAAGCGGGCATTAGTTTACCCATCATGGTAATGAACGCCGACGAAGCAGGTTTTGATGCGTTGGTTGAATACAACCTTGAACCGGAGATCTACTCCTGGAACATGTATCGTTCGTTTCATCACTATCTTAGTCAGCAAGGCATCACTGCTTTTCCTGTGCACCTGAAAGTGAATACCGGCATGAATCGTTTGGGTTTTGAATTCACGGAAGGAAACACCGTAGGAGCAGCATTACAAGCTGATAATACGATGGTGGTACAATCTGTTTTTAGTCATTTAGCCGCCAGCGAAGCACCGGAGTTTGATGCGTTCACAAAAGAACAGGCCGAGAGATATAGGCAGTTCTGCAATGACCTCACACAACACATCACTTACCCTTTTATCAAACACATTGCAAACTCAGCAGGTATTTTCAGGCATGTCGACCTGCAATTTGATATGGTGCGATTAGGCATAGGCCTGTATGGTGTTGACAGTACCGGGGAACACGACCTATTGCTGCAAACCGTTGCCACGCTGCGTACTACGATAGCACAAATAAGAAAGGTACCCGCTACAGAAACCGTAGGTTATAGCCGGAAAGGCAAACTGGAAAGAGACAGTGTCATTGCTACCATTCGTATTGGCTATGCTGATGGATTAAGCAGAAGGATGGGAAATAATATAGGCAGGGTTTGGATCAAAGGTCAGTTGGCCCCTATTATTGGCAGTGTGGCCATGGATATGTGTATGATCGATATTACAGGATTAGCTGGCATTGAAGAAGGCGATACAGTAGAAATATTCGGCAAACATATTCCCATTCAGCAGGTGGCTGACAACTGTGGCACGATTGCATATGAGATCATGACGGGCATTAGCCAACGGGTGAAAAGAGTGTATGTGGAAGAATGATGCCCAGAGAACAAGGCGTTGAAGTGAGTGACACAACCCAAGCTGCCCAAAGCTACATTTGCCGCCCCCAAAAAAACCATTGTATACTATTGCTATAAATCCCCTACTTTTGCAGCCCTTAACTGCGGATGTGGCGAAACTGGCAGACGCACTAGACTTAGGATCTAGCGGAGCAATCCATGTAGGTTCGATTCCTATCATCCGCACTTTTATTTAAAATTTTACGTGTGCTATGGCAACAGTAACAAGAGAGAACATTGGTTTGCTGAACGATAAGCTGACCGTTACTTTATCGAAAGAAGATTATTTCAATGGCTTTGAACAAAGCCTGAAAAAATACGCTAAAACTGCAAACATCCCCGGTTTCCGTAAAGGAATGGTGCCTGCAGGTTTGGTAAAGAAAATGTACGGACAGAGCGTGTTTACTGATGAAGTATTGCGTAACGTAGAAAAGTCTTTAAACGATTACCTGAGCAAGGAACAACTGGAAATTTTTGCCCAGCCTCTGCCTTTAGATTCTGATGCAAGAGCATTGGATATGAATGATCCTAAAGATTACGCTTTTGCATTCGAGATCGGCTTAAAACCTGCGATTGAAATTGATGCTACTAAAATAAAAGTTACCCGCTATAAAGTGAATGTTACCGATGAGATGGTAGGCGAAGAACTGAATCGTTTACAAATTCGTCATGGTAAAATGAGCGAGCCTGAAGAAGTTACCGGTGAAGACAATGTGTTGAACGTAAAATTCACTGAAAGCGATAAAGAAGGCAACGAAGTAGAGGGCGGCATTACAAAAGAGAACTCTTTACTGGTTAAATATTTTGCTGAAAAGTTCCGCAAGAATTTAATGGGCAAAAAGAAAGATGACACTGTTGTATTGCAACTGAAAAAGGCTTTCGAAGAAAAAGAACTGGATTTTATCTTAAGCGATTTAGGCTTAGATAAAGAAGATAAAAAAGCTGCTGATAAATACTTTACACTGTTGATTACCAAAGTGGGCTTGGTAACCAAAGCTGAGTTGAACGAAGAGTTGTTCATTGCTGTTTATCCTAACAAAGAAATTAAAACAGAAGACGAGTTTAAAGCCGCTATCAAAGAAGAAATTGAAGCGTATTATGCTGCTCAAAGCCGCAACCAAATACACGACCAGATCTATCATCACCTGTTAGACCATACCACTATCGAATTGCCGCAAAGCTTTTTGAAACGTTGGTTACAAACCGGTGGTGAGAAACCCAAAACGGCTGAAGAAGCAGAACAGGAGTTCCCTTCTTTTGCAGACCAGTTAAAATGGACATTGATCAGCAGTAAACTGATCACCGATCATAAAGTTGAAGTATTACCTGATGATATCCGCGACTTTGCGAAACAACAATTATTCCAGTACATGGGCGGCCAGTTGGGTGCTTTAGGTGATAACCAGCAATGGGTAGATGATTATGCAAACCGCATGATGCAGGACAGAAAATTTGTAGAAGATAGTTACCACCGCATCAGTACAGAAAAAATGTTTGCAGCAGTAGAAGCCGTTGTTAGCGCTACAGAAGAAACCATCAGTGCAGAAGATTTTGCCAGTAAGCTGCACCACCACCATCATTAATCTTTTATTAAGAGCAGATACTAAAAATCCGAACCAATTGGTTCGGATTTTTTATTGATTATTTTTCAAAAGAAGTTATTAGTTCTTACTATTCACCATAATATTCTACAAAAGACCTCGCCGTTTCATACAACTTCAGGGCATGCATAAATACGCCCTGAGGCAATTGCTTTTCCAGTATTTTCCAAATCTCAACAATCAATACCTCGGCACTGGCCATCTTTCCCTGCATAAAATCAACATCAAGGTTTAGGTTCTTATGATCTACTTTTTTAATCACATGCTCCCTGATGATTTTAGAAAGGTCTTTCAGGTTCATCACAAATCCCGTTTCAGGATTCACTTCCCCCTTCACTGTAACATACAGATCGAAATTATGCCCGTGCCAGTTTTCATTAGCACATCCTTCAAACACTTCTTCATTTTTCTCTTTACTCCAGTTAGGGTTGTATAATTTGTGGGCAGCATTAAAATGCTCCAGTCTAGTTAGATACACCATCGCTTCAAATCAATTTTCGGCAAAGGTAATGGATGAACGGCTAACAAGCAATGCTTGTGTAAATGAGTGCCAATACCGACCTTTACGCATCATGAGAGTAATTATAACAGCTGCCACCACCGGAGAATGGATGCCCTGCTATTTAGGCATTGATCCCTTATACACCAGCAACAGCAAAAGATTGAAAGTAAGCTTTCACCAGAGCGGTGTAGGCATGCTGGCCAGTGCAGTTGCTTTAACAAGGCTATTACTGGAAGAAAAGCCTGACCTTGTAATACAGGCGGGTATTGCCGGCACTTTCGATAACAAAATGCCTTTAGGCAAAGTAGTGATCGTGCATGAAGAAGTACTGGGAGATATTGGTGTAAAGGAAGATGGGAAATGGAAAGATATTTTTGATCTGAAGCTGGAACGCAGCAATTATCATCCTTTCGAAAGGAAACGGTTACCCAATCAGCACATTAAAGAATTGAACCTGCTGAAACTGCCTGTTGTAAATGCTGTAACAGTAAATGAGATTTCAACGGATAGCAACCGCATCCAGCAATTGCAAAAAAAATATGAACCTGTAATAGAAAGTATGGAAGGCGCCGCCTTGCATTATGTTTGCCGGGAAATGAATGTACCCTTTCTGCAAATGAGAAGCATTTCGAATTACATAGGCGAAAGGGACAAAAGCAAATGGCTGATGCAGGAAGCCATCAACAACCTGAATGAATCTTTGTTATTGTACATTGATAAGTTATATAAAACCAAATAACGAGTAGCAAGCATTTATTTTGTTATTAAAAAAACAGATCACCTTGAAATACACACTGGGATTTTCTCCTTGTCCGAATGATACTTTCATTTTCGATGCACTGGTTAACCATAAGATAGATACGGAAGGACTGGAATTTGAAGTACAGTTAGAAGATGTGCAAACCCTCAATGAATGGGCATTACAGGGCAAGCTTGATTTTTCAAAGATCAGTTATGGGGTGTTGCCGCTTGTGGTGGATAGTTATAAAGTGCTGCATAGTGGCGGTGCTTTGGGGAAAGGAGTTGGACCGTTGCTGATTACACGGTCTGCAGAAGAGGCAATAAAAAATATCGATGAGCGACTCATAGCCATCCCGGGAGAGAACACAACTGCTCACTTACTTTTTTCGCTGGCTTATCCTAACGCTACGAATAAGGTTTTCAAAGTGTTTCATGAAATTGAAGATGCTGTTTTAAAAGGCGACGTATTTGCAGGTGTGATCATACATGAGAACAGGTTCACGTATCAATTGAAAGGATTGCATAAGATCGTTGACCTCGGACAATATTGGGAACAAACAACACAAGTGCCCATTCCATTGGGAGGTATTATAGCGCATAAAAGAATGGAGACTAACATCAGTAGAAAAGTGGATCAGTTGATCAGTAAAAGTGTAGAGTATGCCTACAGGCATCACCACGAAGAACTGGCAGAATATGTAACCTGCCATGCACAGGAAATGAGTGAGGAAGTAATGCGACAGCACATCAATTTATATGTAAACAACTATTCTATTCAATTGGGAGAAGAAGGTAAAAAAGCTGTGCATACTTTGCTGGATGTTTACCATCAACAACACCCGGAGATTGAATTGAAGAAGGAAGGGATATTCATTTAAAAAATCATACACTTTAGAATTATTGCAAAACAATAGCACGGAAGTACCTTTTACCTCTGTGCCTTAGCCCCTTTCCTGCTATCCTTTCTTCAATACCTTGCCATATACTTCCAGGCAACGTTTACGGGCCTGCTCATGCGGAACGATAGGTTGTGGATATTCGAACGAGTTTAATTCAGGCACCCATTTTTTTATGTATTGAAGCTCTTTATCAAACTTCTCCGTTTGCAGCGTTGGATTGAAAACCCTAAAATAAGGCGCTGCATCACAGCCGCTGCCGGCAGCCCATTGCCAGCCACCATTGTTGGCAGCAAAATCAAAATCATCCAATTGCTTAGCAAAATAAGCTTCACCCCAGCGCCAGTCGATCAGCAAGTGCTTGGTAAGAAAAGAAGCCACAATCATGCGAACACGGTTATGCATATAGCCTGTAGCATTCAGTTCACGCATGCCGGCATCCACGATCGGGTAACCCGTTTTTCCTTCACACCATTGTTGAAACTCTTTCTCATTATTCCTCCACTCGATCAAATCATACTCCTTCCTAAATGCTAGCCCGTTAGAGATATGCGGAAAATGAAAAAGGATCATCTGGTAAAAATCACGCCAGATCAATTCATTTAAAAAAGTTTCACTGACAGCCAATGCCTGGTTAGCCAATGCCCTGATGCTCACCGTTCCAAAACGAAGATGAATACCCAAATGAGAAGTGCCTTGTACACCCGGGAAATCCCTTCTTTCCTTGTAATGCTTTAATAATTCATTTTTCACTGTTGCAATGGGAAAAACAACATCCACCTCTTTGAATCCCATAGCCGGGAGAGAAGGGATGGCAATTTCTTTTTGCTTATAAAAATTAGAAAAATATTTTTCAGTAGGATAAGGCTTCAGGTGAAAAGGGGTAAGTGTTGCTTTCCATCTTTTACTGTAAGGCGTAAACACCGTGTAAGGCAACCTGTCGTCTTTTACCACTTCGTGTTTCTCGAAGATCACATGATCTTTATAAGAATGAAAAGAAGCGCCGTTTTCCTGCAGCAATTTTGCCACTGCCCCATCACGTTCTATCGCATACTTTTCATAATCATGATTGGTGAATACTTTCTCGATGCTGTATCGCTGCAATAAAGACTGGAACATTTCTAAAGGAGTGCCATAAAACACCTGGAGCGTACTACCCATTTGCAACAATTGTTGTTGGATATGCTCCAAAGCCTGGTGAATAAAAATCACTCTACGGTCTTGCTTGTTCTCCAGTTCATCCAAAATGTGCTTATCAAACACAAACACCGGCACCACGGGACTGTTGTTCTTCAATACATGGTATAAGGCAGCATTATCACTCAACCGCAAGTCCCTTCTGAACCACATGATATTAACACTCGGTTTCATCCTCTTTGTTTTGAAGAGAAACAATATACCTGTCAAATAGTTCTACAGAAATAAAGGAGCAATGAATTTTTCATGCAGGTGTTCAGCCAACTGTTGTTTGTAATGCGTAGCCCCACACTCTTTTACCCAGCGGATGCCATAGACTGCGTTCGTTAAAAACAATTCATCGGCTTCAGCAAGTTCCTCTGCTTCAATTTGAGTTTCTTCCACAGGCAGGTTTTCTTCCCGGCAACATTTCAGTAAGTATTTACGCATGGTACCGCTCACGCAGCCTTCTGTAAGTGCAGGTGTTTTAATCACACCATTCTTCACTAAAAAAACATTGGCTATAGTAGCATCACAAATTCTATCGTAGGCATTTAAGACCAGGGCATCATTCATCTTCTGTTCCTTCACCCACATCGCAGCCATGGCATAGCCGAGATAGTTATTGCTTTTAATATTCGAAAACTTGTCGCAACTTTTGCGAACATCTTTGCAAACATCAACGATCAGCCCGTTCTCATTCAGTTTGTTATTCGCACTGTTCAAGTCCCATGTTTGAATTAGATAGTTCGGCTGGTTATTCTCTACATCATACAAACCACCATCACCCCTGAATATCGTCACCCTTACCCTGGCCAGTTTTTTATGCTGGTTCTTTTTAGCCAGTTCAATGATCTGCTGCTCAAAAGCTTCTGTGATAAAAAAATTGGGCTTATCAAAATGTAATGCTTGTAGTGAAGTAAAAAGCCTTTCCTGGTGGTAGGCAGACTGCAAAATTTTTCCGTTAGTCATCTTCATGGTTTCGAAGCAACCATCGCCATACCTGAATGAACGGTTATCTACAGAAATAACCGCTTTCTTTTCGTTTCTTAATACCTTTCCGTTGTAATTAAAATAGCCTTCCATAGACGTGCTAAGTTAGATTAGTTTTATTTTGTTGTAAATTATGTTGAAGAAATGATCACCATTGGAGATATTACACAAACACTCGAAAAAGCCGCACCAACGGTTTACCAGGAAGAATACGACAATTGCGGTTTGATCACCGGAATGGCTTCCTGGGCATGTACAGGCATTCTTTGCACGCTGGATGCTACGGAGGAAGTAATATTGGAGGCGAAGCGTAAGAATTGTAACCTGGTAGTGGCGCATCATCCTATCGTGTTTCGGGGATTGAAAAGGATCAATGGCTATTCCTATGTGGAAAGAGCTATAATTGCGGCCATTAAAAATGATATTGCTATTTACGCGATCCATACCAACCTGGATAATGTACAGCATGGCGTGAACCATATCATTGCTTCCAAACTTGGATTAAAAAATTGTACAATTCTTGATCCGAAGGAAAACTTGCTCATGAAACTGTTCACATTCGTGCCGCTGGCACATGCCGCCGGTGTGCAGGATGCTTTATTTGCTGCCGGCGCAGGTAACATTGGCGAATACAGCGAATGCAGTTTTTCTGCGGAAGGCAAGGGTACTTTTAAAGGAAGCGAAGGGGCCAACCCTTTTGTGGGGGAAAAAGGCATAAGGCATGAGGAAAAAGAAGTAAAGCTCGAAGTTATCTTCCCCGCTTATATGCAGAAAAAAGTGGTGCAGGCTTTATTGAAAGCACATCCATATGAGGAAGTAGCTTACGACCTGGTTGCCCTTTCCAACAGTTTTGAAAGAGTGGGCAGTGGTATGATCGGGGAATTACCTGAAGCTAAGGAAGAAAAAGCCTTTCTTTCTGTAATTCAATCTGCATTTGGCTTACAAGCCATCAAACACACTGCTCTAACGGGTAAAAAAGTGAAAAAGGTTGCCGTTTGCGGCGGAGCCGGTAGCTTTTTGTTAGGGAAGGCTATAGCTGCAGGGGCTGATTTTTTTATCAGTTCGGATATAAAATATCATGAATTTTTTGACGCCGATGGTCAACTGGTGATTGCCGATATTGGCCATTGGGAAAGTGAGCAGTTTACGCCGGATTTATTGGTTGACATTTTACAATCTAAATTCCCTACCTTTGCCGTCCTCAAAAGCGAGGTTAGCACCAACCCTGTGGCGTATTTTTTAGGTGAATAAAGAACGGAACGATGAATGGATTGCGACGCAACAGGTGATGCTATGAAAACCGGGAGGCGGTACAACACAAAAATCATACATTAGTAAATCATACTTAGTATTATGGCTACAGTTAACAAAGACTTCTCAGTAGAAGAAAAACTGGTGGGTTTGATTAAGCTGCAAAAGATTGACAGCAAACTGGATGAGATTAAAATTCTGAAAGGTGAACTTCCGATGGAAGTTAGTGATCTGGAAGATGAGATCGCAGGTTTACATAGCCGTAAAAACCGTATTGAGGAAGAGATCAACGGTATCTCTGAGTTTATTGAAGGCAAGAAAAACGCCATTAAAGACAGCGAGGCACTGATTAAAAAGTACGAAAAGCAAAGTGAGAACGTAAAGAACAGCCGTGAGTTTGAAGCGATCTCTAAAGAGATTGAGATGCAACAGCTGGAAATTAAATTGTGCGAAAAGCATATCCGCGATGCCAATGAAGAGCTGGCTGATAAGGTTAAAAACCTGGATGCGGCTAAAAAGCAGATCGGAACCAAAGAGGGTGTGTTAAATCATAAGAAAGGTGAATTGGAAAAGATCATTGCTGATACTGAGAAAGAAGAAAACCATTTTAAAAAACAAAGCGATAGCGCCAGAAGTGAAATTGAAGACAGGTTATTGTACAGCTACGATCGTATCCGCCATAGCTACCGCAACGGGTTAGCCGTTGTTCCGGTTGAGCGTGATGCTTGCGGTGGCTGCTTTAACGCTATTCCTCCTCAGCGCCAGAGCGAAATACGTATGCACAAAAAAGTGATCGTTTGTGAGAACTGCGGACGTATTTTAGTGGATGCTGACCTGAATGACAGTATTGAGATCAAGTAATACTTAACAGATATTTGTATACAAAAAAGGCCGTCGATCGATGGCCTTTTTTATTTTCGAAGCGATGAAGAAGTTAATTTTTGGATGGCTGTTCTTACTGGGCCCATTGTTAAGCCAGGCGGCTAAAGTATACGAGTTTAATTCGGTATGCCAGCAAGCTTATCATGAGATCACAAAGCTGAAAATTGCCAACGGGCAGGCATTAATTGCTAAAGCCAAACAGCAAAACCCCGATAACCTGATCCCGGTTTTATTAGAAAGCTATATTGACTTTTTTGTGCTGTTTTTAAATGAAGATCCTGCTGAATATAAAATGCGGAAACCACATTTTGATGAACGCATTGCCCAATTGAAGGAAGGCCCTACCTCCTCTCCCTTTTATCTTTTTTGCTTAAGTGAGGCACATATGCACCGTGCCGCAACCGCTATAAAATTTGGCGATATGTGGAATGGTGCCTGGGAGTTTAGGAAGGCCTGGCAAATGATCAAGGATAATAAAAAAGCATTTCCCACTTTTACGCCCAACGACCTTTTATACGGCTCCATACAAGCCGCACTGGGTACGATTCCTAAAGGGTACAAATGGATCGCCAATATTTTTGGTTTTAAAGGATCGGTAACTGAAGGGATGAAAACGATCAGGGGATTTGTGTATAGTAGCGATCCATGGGCAAGGATGATGAATGTTGAAGGCAGCTTTGTGTATTGTTACCTTCAATTTTACATTGAGAATAAAAAAGACGAGACCCTCCAGTTCATTCAATACCGAAAGCTGGATGTAGTAAACAATCACCTGCTGGCGTATATGGCGGCGAATCTTTCAAAGAACAATAAACAGGTAGAATATGCTAAGAGCATCATCATAAATAAAAATAATTCTCCTGAATATTTGGCTACCCCGGTGTGGGATTTTGAAATGGGATTCGACAGGATGTATCACCTGGAATTACCTGAAGCCATACGTCACTTTGAACGCTATGTAAGCAATTTCAAAGGCACGTATTATGTAAAAGATGTTTACCAGAAACTCAGTTGGTGCTTTTTACTGGAAGGGAATATGCAGGCTGCTCAAAACGCCAGGAATGCCATTTTGAAAAGAGGTGCCACCAATGCGGATGCGGATAAACAGGCATTGAAAGAAGCGAAAAGCGGAACCTGGCCCGATCCTTTTTTATTGCGTGTACGGTTATTAAGCGATGGCGGTTATAACAGGGAAGCATTGCAACTCATCAATACCAAAAGCATTAGCGAGATTAAGGAGCAAGACCGATTGGAATATATTTATCGTTTAGGGAGAATTTATGATGATTTAAACAATGATGAACAAGCTATTCATTATTACCAGTCTGCCATTCAATTAGGAGAACACAGTACGGAATATTATGCAGCACGTGCTGCTTTACAAACAGGAATGATCTACGAACACAGGGGCGACCGGGCAAGAGCAATCAGTTACTACCAGAAATGTCTTAATATGGAAGACCATGATTATAAAAACTCCCTCGATCAAAAAGCTAAAAGCGGCATAGCACGCTGCAAAGGCGAATAATTTTAAAGGAGAATAATTTTAATTAGCGATTACATTGCAGATACAAGTTTGTCTTGCTTAATTTGCAAGCTGCAATCATACACCCGCAATGCTTACAAAGCTTCATATACAGAACTACGCCATCATTGATGAGATAGAGATTTACTTCTCTTCTAAACTCAATATCATCACCGGGGAAACAGGGGCCGGTAAAAGTATTGTGATGGGCGCCCTGAACCTGATACTGGGTGAAAGGGCTGATTCCGGCGTATTATTGAACACGGAAAAAAAATGTTTTATTGAAGGTTTTTTTACGGTTGAAGATAAACAGGCTGTAAAAGAATTTTTAAAAGCGAATGACTGGGATGAAGAAGAGGAATTGGTATTAAGACGGGAGATCAATGCCAATGGAAAATCGAGGGCATTTATTAACGACAGCCCTGCCACCCTGCAGCAACTGAAAGTCTTGGCTTCTTTACTGGTTGATCTTCACCAGCAGTTTGATACACTTGAGTTAGGTGACAGCGATTTTCAAAGAGAAGTAGTGGACGCACTGGCAGCCAGCCAATCATCTTTAGCATCCTATCAAACCCAATACAGGCAATGGATACAAGCTTCCAAAGCACTAAATGAATTACAAAAAAAGAAGGCCGATTTCAATAAAGAGTTAGATTATCATCAATTCCTTTTCGATGAATTAAATGAACTAAATTTCTCTTCAAATGAACTGGAAGATCTTGAGCAGGAACTCAAGCTTTTAACCAATAGCGAAGGCATCAAATCTGCACTCTCTAAAGTACATTTTGAATTGAAGGAAAGCGAGCAGCCGCTGGTTCAATCCATCAAACAATTTATACAACAACTTAACGCATATGCAAGCTATCATGCACAGCTTCCGGCAGTGATAGAACGACTACAGTCTGCCCAGATAGAATTACAGGATATTGCCGGTGAATTAGACAGCATTAATGATTCCATTCATTTCGATGCGGAACGTATTGAATTTATCAATGAGCGATTGGCCAACGGTTATAAATTATTGAAGAAACACAACGTTCATACCACAAACGAACTCCTGCAAATTCAACAGGATTTGGAACAAAAACTACAAGCCGTTTTGCAGGTTGATGATACCATTTTAGCTAAGGAAAAAGAATGCAATAACCTTTTGAAAGAAGCCAATAAAATTGCGGAACGTATTTCACAAGCCAGGCTGAAAGAAACTCCGGTATTGGAAGAGAAAGTAAACCAACTATTACACCAGGTAGGTATGCCGAATGCAAGATTAAAAGTGCAGATCACTGTGAAGGAGCAACTGAATGAATGGGGAAAAGATGAGATCGAATTTTTATTCGATGCCAATAAAAGCAATCGCTTCGAACCTATCCGAAAAGTGGCCAGTGGTGGCGAATTGAGCCGCTTAATGCTCTGCATCAAATCATTAGTTGCACAATCCATCGATCTGCCCACACTGATCTTTGATGAGATTGATACCGGTATCAGTGGTGAAGCGGCTAAACAGGTGGGTCTTATTATGAAAAATATGGCAGCCAAAAGGCAGATCATTTGCATCACACACCAACCGCAGATCGCAGGAAAAGCACACCAGCATTTTTTTGTGTATAAGGAAAGTAAAGGCAATGCCATTCATACCAACATTCGTATTCTTTCGCAGGAAGAGAGGATCACGGCCATTGCACAAATGCTGAGTGGGGAAAAGCCGACAGCCGCCGCATTGGAAAACGCAAGAGAAATGGTAATGCAATAGCTCATTCTCAAATTGAAGGATGGATAAGATATTCTTTTATTTTTGTCACTTTAAACTATAACCTCAAAATATCAACATGGCATACAACCTACTAAAAGGAAAGCGTGGTATCATCACCGGTGCTTTAGATGAGAATTCAATTGCATGGAAAGTAGCTGAAAAAGCACACGAAGAAGGAGCCACTTTTGTCTTAACCAATGCACCTATTGCCATGCGTATGGGTGAGATTAAAAAACTGGCAGAAAAAACAGGCTCCGAAATTATTCCTGCAGATGCTACGAGTGTAGAAGAGTTAACTACACTTTTTACCCAATCACAGGAAGTATTGGGTGGTAAGATAGATTTTGTATTACACTCTATCGGTATGAGTGTTAACATACGTAAGAATATCCCTTATACAGAACTGAACTACGATTTTTTCCAGAAGGGTATAGATGTATCCGCATTAAGTCTTCATAAAATGCTGGCCGTTGCCATGAAGTTGGATGCGATTAATGATTGGGGTAGTGTTGTAGCCTTAACGTATGCAGCCGCACAACGTACCTATCCTTTTTATACAGATATGGCCGATATTAAAGCAATGCTGGAAAGTATTGCACGGAGTTTTGGCTACCATTACGGCATTAAGAAGAAAGTACGTATCAATACCGTTTCTCAATCACCTACTAAAACCACTGCGGGTACCGGTATTAAAGGCTTTGGTGATTTCTATGATTATGCCGATGCGATTGCTCCTTTAGGTAATGCCAGTGCAGAAGATTGTGCTAATTATTGCATCAGTTTATTCTCAGACCTCACTAAGATGGTAACCATGCAGAACCTCTTCCACGATGGGGGGTATAGCACTACCGGCGTAAGCAACGAGGTAATGAAGCAACTGGGAGTTGAATAAAATTAATTACGTAAAGAGTGGAGCCATTCTCCTAAGAGTGGTTCACTCTTTAAATTTCAACAAGATGAACCTGCTGTCAATGATCCCATCCAATATGATAGACCTGGTTGGTTATATCGGTTCATTTCTTACTTCCATCACCTTTATCCCGCAAGTATATAAAAGCTGGCAAAGCAAAAGTGTAGGAGACCTGAGTACCTGGATGATCTTAATTGTGATTAGCAGTACAATAGTGTGGTTAGTATATGGCTTTGCGATTACCAGCGGGCCGGTTATTTCAGCTAATACGATTGTTCTTATTTTATCGCTGCTATTGTTCTATTTCAAACTTACTTTCAAAAAAGGAGAATAGGTTACTTCAGTTTTGAGCATAAAAAAGTCCTGCACTAATATGCAGGACTTGTATTCGTTTCTTTGAGTGTTCAATCGGTTTAGTATTCGTCTTCATTGAACATGAAGTCTTCCTGACTAGGATAATCAGGCCAGATATCTTCAATGCTCTCATACACTTCACCCTCATCTTCCAGTTCCTGCAGGTTCTCCACCACTTCGATGGGTGCGCCACTACGAATAGAATAATCGATCAATTCGTCTTTTGTTGCGGGCCAGGGAGCTTCTTCCAGGTAGCTAGCTAACTCTAATGTCCAGAACATACCTTTAAATTTTTTGCAAATGTAACCGTATAAATGAAATTACCAAATGCGCTTTTGTAAATGATGTGTAAATAAATTTTAAAAAAGGCAGGCCTTATGTTTGCCTGTTGTATGTTTACAGTAACGTTATGCTGTTATTATGCTCCAAGCCGAAAATATTCATAAGAAATACGGGGATGTTGAAGTTTTAAAAGGGGTTAGCCTAATGGTTAATACCGGGGAGATCGTGTCAATTGTAGGTTCTTCCGGTGCTGGGAAGAGTACACTTTTGCATATTCTCGGTACCCTGGATACGGCAGATAAAGGAAAAATATACCTCAATGGTAAAGCCATGCATGAGTTAAGTGGAAAGAAACTCGCAGCTTTCAGAAATAAGGAAATAGGTTTTGTATTCCAGTTTCACCATTTACTACCGGAATTTACGGCTTTGGAAAATACCTGTATTCCGGGATGGATCGCCGGTAGAAAAAAAAAGGAGGTGGAAGAAGAGGCTGCTGCACTCTTGAACAGTTTGGGCCTGGGGCACCGCATACACAATAAACCGCAGCAATTAAGTGGCGGGGAACAACAACGGGTAGCTGTTGCCAGGGCTTTGATCAACAGACCTTCAATAGTTTTTGCTGATGAGCCCACCGGTAATTTAGATAGTACGCATGCAAGGGAATTACATGACCTCTTCCTGCAATTGAGAAAGGATTTCAATCAAACCTTTTTAATTGTAACCCACAATGAGGAGTTAGCGAATATGAGCGACCGTGTGCTTCATATGAAAGATGGGCTGATCATATAAAAAATCAGGTACGTGGTTTCCAGGGAATTTCAGCAACTTTTGATAAGTGCCCGATGTAGCGGGCTACCACAAAAAGATAATCGCTCAAACGGTTGAGATATTTTATAACCAGCGGATCGACGAACAAATCATTTTCTTTCATATTCACACAATTGCGTTCTGCTCTTCTGCAAACACAACGTGCTATATGAGCAGTTGAAACAGCAGGATGCCCGCCGGGAAGAATAAAATGCTTCATCACCGGCAATTCATCATTCATGTTATCGATCTCCTTTTCCAGTAATGTTATATCCGTTTCTTTCAGATCCGGAATTTTCATAGATGGTTCCTTATCAGGATCACAAGCCAATGAAGAACCAATTGTAAAAAGCCTGTCCTGCACTTCTTTTAAAACGTTTTTTGTATGTGCATGTGTAAGATGATCGTTGAGTAGGCCAATGAAAGAATTCAATTCATCCACTGTTCCATAACTTTCGATACGGATATGGCTTTTAGGAACTTTTGTTCCACCGATTAAGCTTGTTTTGCCGAGATCGCCTGTTTTAGTATATATTTTTAGTGCCATGAATACCGGGTTACAAATGGTAAAACAAATGTAGACCCGTATGGTTCAGAAATAAAAAAAAGAGAGTTATTCACTCTCCACAATTTGTTTACAGTATTAAATCTTATTTAGTGCATATGCATGAATGATTCTTCTTTCAGCTTATCTGATTCAATAACACCATCTCTTAGCCGTACAACACGTTTAGCATAGGAAGCTATATCTTCTTCATGGGTAACTAAAACTACCGTATTACCCGCTTCCTGTATTTTGCCAAATATCTCCATTACCTCTACAGAGGTTTTAGAATCGAGGTTCCCAGTAGGCTCATCAGCCAGTAAGAGAGAAGGATTATTTACTAATGCTCTCGCTATTGCCACACGCTGAATCTGTCCACCACTCAGTTCATTTGATTTGTGATGACTTCTTTCCGCCAGTCCCACTTTTTTCAAAGCTTCCATTGCACGTTCTATGCGTTCTTTTTTACTTACACCGGCATAGATAAGTGGCAAAGCCACATTTTCAGCGGCTGTTAAACGCGGCAATAAGTTGAACTGTTGAAAAACGAAGCCTATTTCAGTATTTCGAACTTCTGCTAAATCATCATCAGGCATTTTACTTACATCTTTACCATTAAGGATGTAAGCTCCACCGGTAGGCGAATCGAGGCAACCCAAAATATTCATGAGCGTACTTTTACCGCTGCCCGAAGGTCCCATCAGGGCTACGTATTCATTTTTCATAATATCCAGCGAAATGCCTTTCAGTACAGGTATAGCCTGCGAACCCATGAAATAACTTTTCTGAATATTTTGCAAACTGATGATCGGTTGTTCCATACGCTATCGGTTAAGCGGTAATTGTTTACTTCCTTATTACTTTAGGTACTTTGAAGAATACCTCATCATGAGATGGTGCATTTTGCAAAGCCTCCTGTCTGCTACAGCTTCCTTTTAATTCATCTTCTCTCAAAACATTTACGTTATCACTCATGTGCAATAAGGGTTCTACACCTGTTGTATCCACTTCCTGCAACTGCTCTACAAAAGCGATCATTTTCTGGAGATCTTCCTGTAATGATTTTTTCTCTTCTGCCGGGAAACGTAACCTGGAAAGATGTGCAAGGTTTTCTATCAATTGATCATTCACTTCCATAGTAAACAAAAATAACTGAATTGAAGCCAATGGCAAGGCCATTTTTTTATAAGCGGTTACAGCTCCCGAAGTGATTTTTCCCATAGTACAGGTTGCATTCCCCTGAAATAACGGATAAACCCGATAAACATACAAGCATTCATAAAGAGGAAATAGAAAGGGGCTATTAATATCCGCGGTATACCATGCAAACGATTTAGAAAAAAGCCTGCCACCGCTAACCAGTAAAAGAAAAGCTGCAAGGCAAATATGTACAGGTAAAATGATGAATGGAAAGGCCGCATTACCAAAACACTGTTTAGCCATAAAAGAAGCGGTAAAGCTATGGGCCCAATTATCCAACGAATAACACGCCTGGCAACATACTGCATATTCAGGAATAATGATCGATACGGAAAGCATCCAAGATATTGTAAAGCCTGCGCTGCACCTGCACCGATACGGATTTTTCGTTTTGCTTCTTCCGCCAATGAAACAGAAGCTTTTTCAACTGCCAGCGCCTCAGGTTCATAGATGACCCTGAATCCCTGGCGTAGGATATTCACCGAAATAAAAAAATCATCCAATATGATCTGCTCATCCAAAGAATTGAACAAACTTGTACGCATGGAAAATAATTCTCCTGCAACGGCGATGGTACTGTTTACCTCACTTTCAGTTTTCTTCATGAAAGATTCGTATTGCCAGTAAAGGCTTTCACCTGTTGCAGCAATACCGGAATCATTTTGCTTCATTACAATTTTCTTCTCACTTGCAACAGCACCTACTTCAGCATTTATAAAATGGCGCATCATGTAATGCAATGCCTGTGCATCGGCCATGGTATTTGCATCGGTTATTACAACAAAGGGAGTTGTTACTGCCCGCATGGCAGAATTAATAGCTGCTGCTTTTCCTTTCCTGTTACCATCGTGGATCACCTTAACGGAAGGATATTTTTTTAGAAGGTTGAGGGTATTATCTGTTGATCCATCCGTTACAACCATAACTTCCATTAAATGAGAAGGATAGTCAAATGCAAATACATTGTTGATTTTTTCTTCAATCACCTGAGCTTCGTTAAAGGCCGGAATGATGATTGTTACGGGAAATGAATCAGTAGCAACACTGAAGTGATAACGCTTCTTTCTTAGCCGCTGATACAACATCATAACCATACCGTAGCCAATATAAGCGTACCATAATAGGAGTAATAATACCCAGAAAAAAATTTCGACTAACAGCATTGAATAAAAATAAAACAGCGGGCTTTCATACAATAAATCTCCCTGAAATAATGAAAGTAACTAAATTTAGCATTCAGAATAATTATCCATGAAAAATTTAGATTCTTCTTTATATCAACATTTAAAAATTTTGGTTGCCGAAGACAACGACATTAACAGGTTGATTGTAAAAAGTATTTTAGGGAAATGGGGAAATGAAATGAAACTGGCACAAAATGGTAATGAAGTTTTAGCATACATACAATCAGAACCGTTTGATCTTGTTTTGATGGATATTCAAATGCCTGAGAAAGATGGAATCGCTGCAACCATAGAGATACGACAACTGGAAGATACTTCGAAAAAAAATATTCCTATCATCGCTTTAACGGCTAATGGCTTAATTGGTGAAGCGAAGAAATATATAGACTCAGGCATGAATGGCTATCTCATCAAACCATTTACTGAAAACCAGTTGTTAATGAAAATACATGAAGTATTCACCGAACCAAAAGAGAGTTAAGATTTACCTTTCTTTTTGATTGCTGCATTGGCAAAAGACAATAACTCTCCGGGTTCCATATAACCTACTGTATATAATAATGGTTTGCCACTGGCATCTGTAACCAACAATGTGGGATAAGCAGAAACACCAAACTTATTAGAAAGCTCTACACCTACTCCTTTCTCTGCATCAACGGAAACATTTACAAAGTTGGCATTAAAAAAGTCGGCTACTTTTTTATTAGTAAAGGTCTTTTGCTTCAACATTCTACAAGGGCCACACCATGTTGCATACACATCTACAAAAACCAATTTATTTTTCGACTTGGCCTCTGTTAAAGCTTTCTGCCAGTCTTGTTCTATAAAGTTTATAGAATCAGTAGAAGCTGGCGTAGCATGCCTGTTAACAAAAGCTGAAATACCTACAAAAGAAATGATTACAACTGCGGCCAAAAGAAATTTTACTTTCATGGTGTATATTTTCTGGTGATGACGATGAAGCCTTTGTAAACTTACAAATTAGTACCAGATAATGCACATCCGTTTATTAGCACTGCTTTAAATAATGAAAACTGCAACACTTTTTTCACAAAATTTTTTATTTTGTTATTAAGTATTGCAGTGCTGAACGGATAGTTCCGTTTTTATTTTACAACTTTATTGCTGGCCGCCTCTATACCCGCCACCGGATCTGTTGCCTTGCCTGTTTTGGTTTTGATTATTACTTCTTGTTCTTTCTCTTTCCAGCTGTTTATCTGTCATCCTTACTCTCCTGTTATACATGTTTTGATTTCTATACCTGTTCCCATCCATATCCATACATTCCCCATCTCTCATTTGATAACGCTCCCTGTTTTGCAATTGGTAAGAGCCATCCGGATTAACTACAGTTCCGTTCTTTAATTTAAACTGTTCCTGCATTTGGGTTTGCACACCGGCCTTTACCTGGTATAATTTTCCATCTTTCAGGTACAAATGATCTTCCTGATGAATCCTAAGTTGCTTCTGTAAACGATCTCTGTCTTGATCCTGAGATAATACAACCGTACCTGACATCATTACAATAGCCAATAATGCTAGCAATAATTTTTTCATAGTAAAAGAATTATCTGTTATTAAAAAATTTGACAGTAACAAAAGTATTCAGACAAAAAACAGGTAATAATGATAAAGATTAGCAAGAACCGTGATTGTGATCAGCCTTGTCTTTATATAGCAGTAGCACTAACCATGATCATTGTATACAAGGTTTATACAAAGTAGCTTTCAGTTTAATTCTACTGAGTGTAAAAAAATATTGTATGAAAAACAATTTAATAGTTTTTGTCCTGGTTTTGCTTTCAGTTAATTTATTCAGCCAGGAAGAGGATTCTAAAAAGCTGGTGGGAAAGATAAAAGACTACAGTTCTTTATGGGCGGGTGTTGAAACAAGTACAACAACATATATCAATACAAATACAAAAGACAGTAACAGTGTTAGTTTATTTATAGCACCCTATGTAGATTATTATCA
Source organism: Bacteroidota bacterium (assembly GCA_028875875.1). GTDB lineage: Bacteria > Bacteroidota > Bacteroidia > Chitinophagales > Chitinophagaceae > JAGWUV01. The sequence continues at coordinate 11,500 of JAGWUV010000023.1, read as the reverse complement.
TAAAAGCGGATTTGGACTACGAGTAAAAGCGTATGCCCTAACTGCGCCTGTAAATTCGGGTATTTACTTAACATCCACATCTCTTTATTTTGCTAAGTATACGGGAAAAGTTTTGCCATTCATCAGTTATACAAGATATATAGAAAACAGTAACGCCTCTATTCCCTATTCACCTATTCAGAATGAAGTTTACGGACACCTCCATTTTAAAAATAAGTATATCGATTCATGGGCCGGTGTTGATATCGGCTTCGGTAATGATGAGCAAAATAATAATACATCCGTAAGTGATATCAATGCATTTACAGCTGTAAGTCATTTATTTCTTAAGGATTATTTAGGTCCGAAGAAAAAAAATGCAATTGGCTTTATTCCAAGTGTGCAATTGAATGCAGGCACGGATAAGTATTTTAAATTCTTACGAACCAGCGGATATATCTCACAAAACACGAAAGTAAAACGCATAGGATATGGAAGCAGGGGAAGAAACCCCGGACAAGGAGGCAACAATACTTCCGATAGTATATATACCTACACTATTAATGAAACAAACACTTTCAATTTGAGTAATGTTGAAGTGAATTTGCATGTGCTTTTCTTCCTCAATAATTTCTCAATTGAACCTTCAGGAAGTATGTATTTCCCATTACGTGGAGAAGATAGAACACCATATGGTTATTGGCAGATCAATTTGAATTACTGGTTCTAACTAATGATAGTGATATGAAAAAATCGTTCTGAATACTCAGATTACATAATACCGCACATTACAACTTGAATTGTTATAATCATCAGTGTAACTCATACTCAATTCCAGCAATACTTTTATTGATGCAATTAATGTGCAATCAATGATTGCACATTAATATTTAAAATGAAAAATAGCATTTCCATAATTAAAATTTCGAAAGCTATTCTTGTGTAGCATGACTTATATCATTCTTTGTCATAAGAAATCTTTAAAATTTAGCGGTCTGAAAAGATTCATTTTTAAACAAAATCAATATCTAAACCCTGAAGTGATTGCTGATATTCTCGTCGAAATGAAGTCATCAATTATTATACATTACAGCCGTCTATAACTGTAAAATCCTCATTATAAGAGTATCCAACTAATACCTAATTAACACTTGATTTCTTGTAATGAATAGCAGCAGAAAACTGTATTTATAAAATCGTATTCATCGTGAAAAATATTAGTAACAACTACCTATTTATTGAGTATAGAAAATTAATTATTTCTACAAGTCTTATACAGATACTGGTTTTGATGAAGTATTTCAACTAACACCTTAAAAATTATTTTATGAAGTCAATCACATTTTTCAGACTTACAGCAGTAGTCTTTCTGCTGATGTATATCCAGGGATTTGCTCAGAACGGAACAAGGTTAATTGGCTATGATGCAATAACTTCCGGAAGAGGCGGTGCAGCAACAGGAATATTTGACAACGCATCATTAATGATGAATAACCCTGCAGGTCTATCTTTTTTAAAAGCATCTCAGCTTGATGCAAGCATGTCTCTCATGGCTCCTTCTGTTTATTTTACCAATACAATCAATGATACCAAAGGAAAGAATAACTTGTTCCCATTAGGAAGTATCAGTTATGTTAAGAAGGGAAATAAAAAACTAACTTTTGGTGTAGGCATATTCACACAAGGCGGCATGGGTGCTGATTTCACACTAAATCATGCATTGTATAAAAAGCAAACTAACGAATATATGATGCAAGATTATCATTCCAAATTTGCCGTGATGCAAGGTGGAGTTTCAATAGCTTATAAACTTAGTAAAACTTTTTCTTTAGGTATTACCGCAAACGTGTTATACAGCATGATGGAGTTTCAAATGCCCATGAGTATGCCACCTCAAATGATGCTGGGTGTAATAAATCCCTCAACAGGGTTCACCTTTGGAGATATGTTTTCAGCACCAACGGCATCAGGAGGATTAGGATATAATGAAGTAAGTGCTGCCGCTAATATGAGCGGTCTTAATGCTGTTGAATTCAATGGCAAAATTGGCATTGCATATCAACCCAATAATAAATTTTCTTTTGGCGTGAACTATACTTTACCTGTAAAACTTCACTATAAAAATGGTACGGCAAATATGGATATGACATCCCAAATGAATGATGCTTTTTCAAGAGTAGTCAGTGGTATCATGCAACAAAATCCGAGCCTTACTGCCAGCGAAGCTCAATCGCAAGCGATGTCTCAGTTCAGCGACTTAGGAATAGATCTAAGTAAGGGTGCTAGCGATAAATATAATGCCAATGCAAGCCTAGGTTTACCACAATCATTGGCTGCCGGTATATCTTTCTCTGCAACTCAACAATTAAGAGTTTCTGTTGATGCTGAATGGATAAACTGGGCGAACGCATTTGATAACATGAATATTAGTTTAAGTGGTGGAACAAACAAGAATATCAGCAGGATGATGGGAACTATTGGTAGTATTGAAATGCCGTTCCCTTTGCAATGGAAAGATGTTCTTTTAATTCGAATAGGTGCAGATTGGGAAGCAACCAAGAAGCTCACACTAAGATATGGTTATGCATATGGCAATAATCCTGTGCCCGAATCAACAGTATTCCCGGTATTTCCGGCTGTAGTAAAACATCATATTTCTGTAGGAGGTTCTTTGCAATTATCAAAGCAAGTTATTTTGAATGCAGCCTATGAGCATGCATTCAAGAACCTTGTTACCGCTTCATCAGTTAGCCTGGTTGGAGATCAATTTAATAATAGTATTTCCGGTTTAGCCAATAACATATACCATGTATCAATTAGCTGGAAAATGAGAAAATAAACAGCTTATACTAAAATGCTCCTCTGCATGAGGAGCATTTTTAATTCAATAACTTACTTTCCGATACAAAACTTACTAAATATAAAATCTAACTGATCTTCATTGGTGATTTCCCCGGTAATTAGTCCTAAATAATGCAGGCTTTGCCTAATATCCAAAGCCAAAAAATCCCCTGTAACATGTTCATCTAATCCATGTAATACATCTTCCAGAGAGCCTGCTAATTTTTGCAAGGCCTCATAATGCCTGGCATTCGTAACCACTGTAGCTTCGGTGTTGATATCGCCATTTATTGATATGGCTAATAATTTTTGTTTTAAGGTATCTACATGAAGGTTATTCTTCGCTGATATAAAATGGAGGTTATTGAATAAAGCAAATTTCTGCCTGATCGCTTCCTCATTTGTATCAGCCTTATTTCCAACAAGCAGATATTCCACCGCATTTTTCTTTAGTTCTTCTTCGATTAGCTTCAACTCATTTACCTGCGTTTCCTGTACATCAAACAAATAAAGTACAACATCGGCCTGACGCATTTTTTCATAACTCTTCTCAACGCCAATACTTTCGATAATATCGGCTGTATGCTCTCTTATACCGGCGGTGTCTATCAGCCTGAATAAAACACCTCCTATATTCAATACTTCTTCAATAGTATCTCTTGTAGTTCCCGCGATATCACTTACAATGGCCCTGTTCTCATTGAGTAAGGTATTGAGTAACGTAGACTTTCCGGCATTGGGTTTTCCCACTATAGCCACCTGTACTCCATTTTTTATAACATTACCCAATGCAAAAGATTGTAATAACTGTTGCGTATTATGTTGAAGTGCATGCACCAGATCATATAGTTGCTTCCTATCGGCAAATTCTACATCTTCCTGTGCAAAATCAAGTTCCAGTTCTATCAATGCAGAAAACCGGATCAATTGCTCCCGTAAATGTTGTAAAGATGTAGAAAAGCCCCCTCTAATATTTTTAAGTGCTGCATTCCTACTGGCCTCTGTATTACTGGCAATAAGATCTGCCACAGCTTCTGCCTGGGCCAGATCCAGCTTTCCGTTTAAAAAAGCCCGCTGTGTAAATTCACCCGGCTTGGCTAATCGTGCACCGCTTTCAGTAATCGCTCTGATGATCTTTTCCTGAATAAATGGAGATCCATGGCAACTAATCTCAATAACATCTTCACCGGTATAAGATCTTGGATTCTTATAAAGAGAAATAACAACTTCATCTAAAGGCTCTTCTTTATACTTCAATAAACCTACATGTAATGTATGCGATGCCTGTTGTGGCAAATCTTTTGAAGGAAACATGTTATTGATAATTGGGATGGCCTTTTTTCCGCTAACACGTATAACGGCTATGGCTCCAATACCTGGTGCCGTAGCAAGCGCTACAATAGTATCATCCCATCCCCCAAGTTTACCAATCATTCTTTTTTTTCCAAAAATAGCCTTAATCCGAGGTTGAAAAAAGTATGCATGAAAGAATGGCTTATTCCATCCTATTCTTGTGCTACAACAAATACAATATTTTGAATGTGCCGATAGATAACGTTTCTCCCGTTTTGTACCGCCGGTATCCAGTTAGGGCCGCGTTGAATCACACGGATGGCTTCTTCTTTAGTACCATATCCTGGATCGTTCTCAGCTTTCACATCACTAATTGCTCCATTCTTATCAACAATAAAAGTGAGTGTTACAACATATTTACCAAAAGGAGCACCATTTTGAATCGGTATATCCTGGTTCAGGTTACGTTCCAGGTAACATTGCCAGGCAGTGATACCCCCGGGAAATTCAGCAGGTATTTCTACCTTGGTATAAATCTTATCGTAATCCTCTTCCTGCTTTGGCGCTTCTACAATACCGGTTCCTTTCATTTCTGTAGGCGGTGCACTAATAATACCCTCATCTTTACTTCCCTCCTGATTAATGGTGCCAATTTTCGTGTCCTCTAATTTGGCAATCTCTTTTACCTGGTCTTCTTCTTTTACTTCTTCATCCTTAACAATCAACGGAGGTGTAAACTTTGATATCTCAATTTTAGGAGGTTCTTGTTTCGGTGGTGGCGGAGGTGGAAGGGGTTCTGCTTTCTTCTCCTCTTTCTTAAATTCTTCAAGAGAAACATCACGCACAAATAATTGCGTTGTTTCTTTGGCTTTTACTTTAAAGAATAATTGTGGAATTTCAACAGCCAGTACACAAATCGCTGCAGTGATAAGTAAGGCTTCCAGCAACCTTTTTTTGTATGTCTTACGCAGCTCGTAAGCACCATATAGTTTGTTTCTACCATCGAAAATAATATCAAGTATATCAGCAGAAAGAATTCTATTGATTTCCATCTTACATAGTTTTTAGGTGATAAGCACATCACCTGTAAACCTGTTGGCAGATGCACGAAGCAAGAGGAACAATATTTACAGGAAATTGAATTTGACAGTACAAAGCAAAAAAAAATCCCTTCTGAAAAGAAGGGATTAAATCATTAATTATATAAAAAAAATTACGTATTACTATTCTTCAGAAACAACGAAAGTGATACCTTGTTTGTGACGATAGATTACGTTACGACCATTTTGTACAGCTGGTTTCCAGTTAGGACCTTTCTTAATTACACGGATCGCTTCGTCTTTAGTACCATATCCAGGATCATTTTCAGCCTGTACGTCACTAATACCACCGTTTTTATCAACGATAAAAGTAACATACACGGTATATTTACCTGGAGGTGCTCCATTTTGAACAGGAATATCACTGTTCAGATTGCGTTCGAGGTATTTTTGCCAAGCGGGTAAACCACCGGGAAATTCAGCAGGAATCTGTACTACAGTAAATACTTTATCGTAATCTTCCTCCTGTTTAGGTGCTTCTACCACACCTGTACCTTTACTTTCAACCACGGGAGCTACAATACCTAAATCTTTTTCACCTTCCTGGTTGATAGTACCTATTTTGGTGTCTTCCAGTTTAGCTACTTCTTTAATTTCCTCATCAGGTTTCACTTCTTCATCCTTCACAATTTTGGGAGGAGTGAATTTAGTGATCTCCACTTTAGGAGGTTCCTGTTTGGGAGGCGGAGGAGGTGGTGGTGGTTCGTTCTTCTTCTCATCCTGCTTAAAATCCTGAAGAGACATATCCTGAACGAATACCTTAGGGGCTTTCTTTTTTACTGAATTAGCCAAGATACTGCCTATCAGAAGTAGGATACAAATAACTAAGGTTCCTATAATAGCGTATGTGATACGCTTATTATAAGTCTTACGAAGTTCGTAAGCCCCATATTCTTTGTTCCTGCCTTCAAAGATGATATCAAGTATGTCGGCAGATAAAATTTTATTTATTTCCATAAAACGTTTTTAATGTAAGATGCAGTGTTAGCTAAATTCCACATGTTATTTAGAGGCACTTGCAGCTTCAGTTACTTTAACCAATTGATTTTCTACTTCTGAAATATCTACCAGGGCGTATTTCTTAACCATGTTAATAGACATTTCATCTAAAATATCAACAACGTTTTTATAGGTGCATTCTTCATTGGGTTTTATAACCACAACGAAATCTTTATCAGGAGTGGTCAACTTCTTTTGAAGTATTACATTTCTGATTCCATCTTCTCCGTTCCCGAAGTTGGCGGATTTGAATTTTGAAGAAGCATTGCTGTTATCCAAAATTCCCTCATAATAAAACACGTGATTGTCTTTTCCGAGTAGAATAGTTAACGCACCGGATTCTTTGGCTTTATTCTGATCCTCAGGTTTATCTGCATCTTTAGGAAGGAACAACTTGAAAGCCGTTGGTTGGCTCATTGTTGTTGTAAAGATGAAGAAGGTGATCAGAAGGAATCCCAAATCCACCATGGGTGTTAAATCTACACGGGTAGAAAGCTTCTTACCTTTTTTGACGCCGGGGCCTTTCTTATGACCGCCACCGGACGAGGTATCCATTTCTGCCATGGCACAATATTTTAATTAATAATAATTGGGTTTACTTATACATTATTCAGAAGAAGCTCCTTTACCACCCTTGGCCTGGTTATCTTTCCATAATTCTGATCCGATAGGAACAGATTCAGGATTGGTTACCATTTGGAATTTTAAAAGATCATTCTTCTTAAACGCATCTACTACTGCTTTAAAAGCAGGATATTTAGATGCATTATCGCCTTTCAACAGCAGGTTCATCTTCTTACCTTCGTAAGCTGTTTTAACAAGCTGCATCCATTCGATCATTTCATTAGGTCCTTTGGTACTATCCACAGGGATACCCGGTAGAAGATCTCCCTTAAGTTGTTCCTTAGGCAAAGCAAGGAAAGAACCTAACTGAGAGAAAGATGTACCATAGAACTCTGCCTTCTTAAATGCATTAACATCTAAGTTCAAGTGCTTGGTTGTATTTAAAACGGTGGCAATATTTTGCTTTATGGTTTCATCATCCATAGAAACAAAAGCCTTACCATTCTTGTCAATAGTAATCAACACAACATCTTTATCAGGAGCTACTTTAGAGGCTACAGAACTTGGAGTAGTTACCGTGATAGCTTCTGATGGCTTGAATTTGGTTGTTAAGATAAAGAACGACAACAAAAGGAACGCCACGTCACACATCGCCGTCATGTCAATGCTGGTACTTTTCCGTGGCAACTTAGGTCTGGACATTTTCTTAAAATTTAAATTTCACTAATTAAGATTCAAAACTCTGGTCTTTCCACACAAATAGTTAAAAACTATTTGTAGTTAGCAGCAAAGCTTTGAGTTAAAGTGAAACCAGACTCATCGATACCGAATGTAATACCATCGATACGTGTAGTAAATACGTTGTACATGATAATAGAGATAGCTGAAGTACCGATACCTAAAGCCGTATTATACAGGGCCTCAGAGATACCTTGAGAAAGCTTTTGAGCAGCTTCGCCACCACCGCTATCACCTAATGCAGAGAATGAACGGATCATACCCAATACAGTACCCAACAAACCTAACAAGGTTGCTACAGAAGCGATAGTTGAAAGGAATACCAGGTTTTTCTCCAACATTGGTAATTCCAATGCGGTAGCTTCTTCTACTTCTTTTTGAATGTTCAGCACTTTTTGCTCGGTACTTAATTCACCGTTTCCAATCATTTCTTTGTACTTACGCAAACCTGCTTTCATTACATTACCTACAGAACCTTTTTGTTTATCACACTCAGCAAGCGCTTTATCAACATCTTTGTTTGCTAAATGGAATTGCACTTTACGGATGAATTCAGCAATGTTACCTGTACCGGCAGCTTTAGATACAGTTAAGAATCTTTCAATTACGAAAGTTAATACGGTTAAGAACAAGCCAATCAAGATAGGTACGATGATACCACCCAAGAACATACGAGCTAAACCACCTTTTGCTCCTTCATGATCGGGCCAGAATCCGCCATTAGGATCGGGTTTTGTAAAGTTGCTAGGATTACCAATTACAAAACGCCAGATGATATAACCCAAAATAATACACACTAATGGAGCGATCCATGAAATTGAGTTACTGCTTTTCTTAGGTTGCACACTTGTGTTTGCTTTCGCAGCAGCAGCTGGGGCAGTTGGTTTAATGTCAGCCATGATTCAATTGATTTTTGGTTTTTAAATTACAGTGTTTATTTACAAAGTTTAAGTTAGCAATTCTACTAAAAATTGTTTTGAAAAAAGCAAATCATTTTTTTTCAAAAAACCTTGAAAAAGGGCTTACAAATTAGGCATTTTATTGAAAGCTCCAAATTACTTTTCTGTTTAGTTTATTTTTTTTCTTAAAAATCAAAAAAACAAAAAAGTGCAAACGTTTGAAATTAGAACAAATTCAAATTTCATCCGTTCATCAAATAATCAATGAAAATAAGTATTCTCATTTTTTTCGTTGATACCTTCATTTTAAATCAAAAATTGAAATTACAATTATGAAGAAAACACTACTTGCTTTAGGCTTATTAGCTGGTACAGTGGTGATGGCTCAACAAAAACCTGCTCCATCCCCTACGCCGCAAACAAATGGAAATGGCCACGCAGCTGCCCCTGCGGCAATGCTCTTTGGTCAAAAACCGGCTGCTCCCAAGCCTTACAAAGAAGTTATCACAGACAAGGCCATTAGTAAATTCGGTTTATTCACAATTCATAAAGTTGATGAAAAGTATTACTTTGAAATTCCGGATTCCATATTACACCGGGAAATACTGGCAGTTACACGTTTAAGTAAAACAGCCGGTGGCGGTAGAAACTATGGCGGTGAGCTTGTAAACAACCAGTCTATTGAATTTGAAAAAGGGCCCAACAATACAATTTTCCTGCGTGTGATTGCCCTGATAAGCTATGCCGATAGCACGAATACTATTTCAAGAGCCGTTAGAAATTCTTATTTAGATCCTATTGCCAGCGCCTTCCCTATCGCTGCATTTGGAAAAGATTCTACCAGCAGTGTAATAGATGTTACAGACTTTTTCAAAGGTGATAACCAGGTAGTAAGTGTAAGCCCCGCTTTTAAGCGTCAATATAATTTGAGTATGCTTGCGGCAGACAGATCTTATATTGAAAGCATCCATACTTATCCCATCAACACGGAGATAAGAACTGTAAAAACATTCTCTTCTACTCCTTCACCTGCAGGATTCTCTATCTCATCCTCCCCCTTCCCTATGTCAACAACACTACCAGCAGCACAGGTGGCCGGGGCTGTAACCATTGAGCTTAATACGTCCTTATTGCTTTTACCCAAAGTACCAATGGGCCGCAGGTTATTCGATCCCCGTGTGGGCTTCTTTGCTGATGATTATACTTTGTATAGCGATGATCAGCAAAAAGTAGAAAACCAGGTTTTTGCCGTAAGATGGCGATTAGAACCTAAGCCGGAAGACATGGAAAAATACAAAAGAGGCGAACTGGTTGAACCTGCTAAACAAATTGTTTACTACATAGATCCTGCAACACCCAAGCAATGGCGCAAGTATTTAATTGATGGCGTGAACGATTGGCAAAAAGCTTTTGAAAAAGCTGGTTTCAAAAATGCAATCGTAGCAAAAGAATGGCCTGAAAATGATACAACCATGAGCCTGGAAGATGCCCGCTTTTCCGTGATCAGGTATTTCGCTTCTGACATTGAAAACGCTTATGGCCCGAATGTTCATGACCCTCGCAGCGGTGAGATCTTAGAAAGCCATATCGGATGGTATCACAATGTAATGAAGTTAGTTCACGATTGGTACATGGTACAAACTGCGGCCGTAGATCCAAGGGCAAGAAAAATGAAGTTTGATGATGAACTCATGGGGCAACTGATACGCTTCGTTTCATCTCATGAAGTGGGTCATACCCTCGGCTTAAGGCATAACATGGGTAGCAGCAGCAAAACACCGGTAGAAAAATTACGTGATAAAGCATGGGTTGAAGCCAACGGACATACTGCTTCTATTATGGACTATGCCCGCTTCAATTATGTAGCACAACCTGAAGATAATATCAGTGAAGTTGGCTTATTCCCTCGCATCGGCGATTACGATAAATGGGCCATTCAATGGGGGTATACTTACACCGGTAGTAACGATGTTGAAGCTGATAAAAAAATAAACAATAAATGGATCGTTGACAGCCTAACTAAAAACCCTCGTTTATGGTTTGGTGGCGAAGGAATGAATGTTGATCCTCGTGCACAAACAGAAGACTTAGGCGACAATGCCATGAAAGCAAGTGATTATGGCATTAAAAACCTGAAACGTATTGTAAAAGCTTTACCGGAATGGACAAAAGAAGAAGCAGATAAATACGAAAACCTATCCGATATGTACGACCAGGTTGTAATGCAGTTCCGCCGTTACATGGGTCATGTTGTTAAAAACGTAGGTGGTATTCAGCAAACTTATAAGAGTGTAGAACAAAAGGGAGATGTGTATGAAGTAACTCCGAAAGCTATGCAAAAAGAAGCCGTTGCTTTCTTGAACAAACAACTCTTTGAAACACCAACATGGTTATTGGATAAAGATATTTTGAATAAAATCTCTTACCCAACAAATAATGATGCCGTTCAAACAGCACAAACATCAACACTTAGCAGCCTTATGGATGCATCAAGATTATACAGGCTCGTATTAAGCACTGAACGTTTTGGTGCAGATAATGCATACACGCTTGATGAAATGATGGGCGATGTGAAAAAAGGTATATGGAGTGAACTGGTTACTAAAAAACCAATTGATGCTTACAGAAGGAATTTACAAAAGGCCTATATCGATAATCTTATTGATTTGCTGAACCCTTCAACACCAGTGATAATAGGTTTACCATCAAGATTTACTATCTCATTCACCAATACAAAAAATACAGATGTAACTTCTTTTGCCCGTGGATATCTGAGATCGTTACAATCTGAAATAAACGCAGCAGCAGCCACTGCCAGCGATAAAGCAACTAAGTTCCATCTGCAGGATTGTGCCGATAGAATTAAAAAAGCTTTAGACCCTAAATAATTAGTTTTAATTATCATTAAAAGCCCTGCATGTTTCATGCGGGGCTTTTCTTTTTTTATTGTAAGGCCTTGCCTCATCCTATCTTTGCAGTACAATCTTTTTTATGAAAACGCTTTTACTCTCTTGTTTGATTTTTATTTCATTGGTTGCAACAGCTCAAAATAATGTTTCTTTTTCAGCATCACTAAAAGATAGCATT
>JAGWUV010000022.1 GCA_028875875.1 Bacteroidota bacterium | reverse complement strand
CTGATGAGGTTCATTTCTCCCTGGATATCAAGGTTTTTAATATTAAACACATCAATTAGTTTGGCACCCAATTGCAATGCCTGTTTATTCGAATAATATCCACGACTATAATGTAAAACTTCGTTGGAGAGAAATTCATTAATAATTAGCTGAGAGTAAATTTGAAAATTTTTGAATGGATTTAATTTGATATTTGCCCCTAATGTTACTTTATCCGGACTACCTAGCTGTTGCTCTACCGAGCGATAGAAAATAACAGGATTAAGGTAATTCAAATCAAAACCATTAGATCTGCCGAATATCACATCTTCAAATAAGCCAATGTTCATCCATTTGTTTACCTGGAAATCGAGGTAATGTAAGGCCATATATTTTTTGGGCCTCAGGTAATCACTGGTAGGTTTGAACGAAGAGGTGAGTTCTGCGAAGAGATTATAGTAGTTAAATTTCCAGAAATGTGCATTGATTTTAAGGAAAAGCATATCGTTGCTAAAATCGCTTAAAATCAGGCTTCTAAAACCATTTCCAATAAATACTTTGTCGTATGCAAATTGAAAGTTGATATTTTTCCCAGCTTTAAACATTAATCCTCCCCTTGCGTCAAAATAGTCATATCCTCCATCGTTATATCTTTTAAAGAAGCCTGCTCCGGGAACAGCTGAAAATTTTTGCTGATACTGCTGCACGTATAAAGGATCTCTTTCCTGGTTAGTGGTGAAATAGCTGTAATAGCCGATTCCTTTACTTAAAGTACCTCTTAGAGCAAAGCCCCTTTTATTAAGAAATAAACTATTATTAATATTATTATCTTGGCCAACCTCAATATCAAGAACGGGAGAAAGAAATGCCGAAAAATCTCCACGTTTTATACCAATATAAGCGGGTTGTTTTTTTATTTGTGAGGTGAAAAGACTTTTAAACTGGAGAGATGTATCCCCTAAACCTGTTCTCCAGTCAAAATTATCTTTGAGGGCAATGGCCAGGTTATACTTATCAACCGGTGAAAGATCAATTTTTCCTTCCTCGGAAAGTTGCTGAATATATTCTAATCTTTCAGTAATAACTTTTCGGTCATAAGGTTTAACTGCGGAGAAATTAAGAATAGAATCTTTGCGTAGTTTCATTTCCAGCCTGTCCAACAAATCGTATTGTCGGGTGTTTAAAGTAATAAAATCGGATTGAGCTAATACTCGCTGAAAACCAAAACCTACAATTAAAATCATTGCCAAACGCAAACATTTCATAATCTTGTTGTATTGATTATGATCAAAAGTAATGCAAGATGAAAACATATCTAATTAAAGGGGCTTTAATAGTAAATGAAGGTTCAACTAAAAGTGCAGATGTATTGATAAAAGATGGGAAGATTGAAAAGATCGCTGCTTCTATTGAAACAAAAGAAAACGCTGAAGAGATCGATGCCGATGGGTTACATTTACTACCCGGCGTAATTGACGACCAGGTACATTTTCGTGAGCCGGGTTTAACGCACAAGGCGAATATTTATACAGAAGCAAAAGCTGCTGTAGCGGGAGGTGTTACCAGCTTTATGGAAATGCCCAACACAAAACCACCTGCATTAACGCAGGAACTACTGGAGGATAAATATAGTATTGCTCAGAAAACATCGCTGGCTAATTATTCTTTTTTCATGGGCACTTCGAATGATAATTATGAAGAAGTGATGAGAACCAATGAGAAGAAAAAAGACGTTTGTGGCGTAAAGATTTTTATGGGATCATCAACAGGTAATATGCTGGTAGATAACGCATTGGTGCTTGATAAAGTTTTCGCAGGCTGTGAATTACTCATCGCAACTCATTGCGAGGAAGAATGGATGATTAAAGAAAACCTGGAGAAGATGAAAGCTCATAAACCTGTGCTGGAACCGGCGGATCATCCGATTATCCGGAATGAAGATGTATGCTTCGAATCTTCTTTCAAAGCGATTCAGTTCGCTAAAAAATACAATACCCGTTTGCATATACTGCACATTAGTACAGAGAAGGAGCTGCAACTGTTTACTAATTTGATTCCCTTAAAAGATAAAAGGATCACCTCCGAAGTTTGTGTGCATCACTTACATTTTACCAGCGACGACTATGCTACTCTGGGTAACAAGATTAAATGTAACCCGGCCATCAAAGCGCCCCACAACAAAGCTGCACTATGGCAAGCTTTGCTGGACGACCGGTTAGATATCATTGCTACCGACCACGCCCCGCATACCTGGGAAGAAAAGAATGAACCCTATGAAAAAGCCCATGCCGGATTGCCTTTGGTACAACACTCTTTACCGCTGATGCTACATTATGTAAGAGAAGGAAAGATTAGTATTGAGAAAGTGGTGGAAAAGATGAGCCATGCTGTTGCTACTTGCTTCCAGATTAAAGAAAGAGGTTTTATCAGGGAAGGGTATCATGCTGACCTGGTGCTGGTGAATATGAATAAACCCGCCACCGTTAGCAAAGAAAATATTCTTTATAAATGTGGCTGGAGCCCACTGGAAGGATTTACTTTCCCGGCTTCGGTTACACATACTTTTGTAAGTGGCCACCTGGTTTATGGAAATGGTGTATTCAATGAATCTCAATACGGGCAGCGTATACAGTTCAACAGGTAAATGAATTACTGATGGTTGCCGGAAGTGTTTAATTGAAATAAATTACAGTTCAGATAACGTAAGGGCATGCACGTAGATATAACCACTTTGCAGGATCTTTCCATCTTTCATCATGAAGAGGAACAATCTGCGTTCCATCATCTTGATTTTACCCATACCAATGGCGGTAGGGATTACCTGCATTATATTTTATCGAATACTCTTGATTCAATCGCTGAAATTGAAGATTCTCAGCGATTGATCAAGAAGATGATGATGGTTTCTGCACAATGGCCTGCTACTATTACCAATGGCACTATCATGGTCATCGAACGGTTTTATGATACACCTGTAGATGCTTATCCGCCGCATCCTTCAGTATTTAACAGTTTTATTTATAAACTGATGAATGCAGGCGATTATTCGCTTACACGTTATTCTGTTGAGCATTTTATCAGCTTTGTACAAGGCTATAAAAAAATAGTTGATTTGCTGGGAGAAATTGAATGCCGTCAATTACAAACCTGGATAGAAAGAGTAAAACAATTGTTGGGCAGACCCTCAGTACAGCAAATGCTCGAGTGGAAAAAGGAAGAAAAACTATCACCTTTGAAAGCATTGACCTTCGGTGTTTTCCTCCGTCATCATTTTAAACATGAAGCATTTGAGCTCATTGATATTTACAGCCGGTTAGATGCCTACCTGAGCTTAGCCTTAGCCTTTCAAAAGTATAAGCTTTGTTTTCCTTCATTTGTAGAAACCAATACGCCTTTTATAGAAGCGGAACAGTTGTATCATCTACAACTGGATGTGCCTGTTTCTTACAATGTATCTCTTAACCAGGAAAAAAACTTTCTTTTTCTTACCGGTGCTAATATGGCAGGGAAAAGTACATTTATCAAAGCTGTAGGTATTTGTGTTTACCTGGCCCATATTGGTATGGGGGTTCCTGCCGCATCCATGCAATTGTGTTTGTTCGAAGGCTTGTTAAGTAATATTCATGTGGTGGATAATATTCTGAAAGGAGAGAGTTATTTTTTTAACGAAGTGCAACGGATCAAAAGCACTATTGAAAAGATCAATGATGGAAAGAAATGGCTTATCCTTATTGATGAACTATTCAAAGGTACCAATGTGCAGGATGCAATGAAATGCAGCACTGTTGTAATTGAAGGATTACTAAAAATGAGGAATGCCCTGTTCATCCTCTCCACCCATTTGTATGAAATAGGGGATGACCTGAAAAAGTATAACAATATCCAGTTCCGTTATTTTGAAACAACGGTCAGCGATGAGCAGCTTGTATTCAGTTACCAGTTAAAAGAAGGTATTAGCAACGATCGCTTGGGCTACCTCATCTTAAAACGGGAAGGTGTGGTTGGTATGCTTGAAAAACTCTAGTAGCGCTTACAATAATTGAAATTTATCTCCATCAAACAACCCTTTATCACTCAGTTTTAAATGAGGAATTACCAGTAAGGCCATAAAGCTTAAGGTCATAAAGGGCGAGGCTAATGTAGAACCTAGTTGTGTTTTCACCATCCTGTCTATTTGCGTATAAGCTTCTGCAACTGCATAGCCATCTTGGGTGGTCATTAAACCTGCAACGGGCAGGCCTAATACTTTTTCTTCATCATCACAAACTGCACTTACGCCTCCTTTTTCGTGGATCACCAGATTGATCGCCTTTGTTAAGCTTTCATCATCCACGCCAACAGCTACGATGTTATGACTATCATGGGCCACAGAAGAAGCCAATGCACCCTTCTTCAACCCGAAGTTTTTAATAAAGGTTTTAGCAATGGGGGCATTATGGTAACGGTTTACCACTACCAGTTTCAGCAGATCTTTTTCTGTGTTGGATTGAAGGCAGCGATCAGCAATTGGAAAATCTGTAATGGGATATACCAGTTTATTGGTGATGAGTTGCCCATCCAGCGCTTCGATCACATATACCTGTTCAATATTCTCTTCTTCATGCAAGCCCCAGCGCTGCAACCTGAACTTGATCTGTTCTTCAGTAATAGGATTGCAGTCAAAGTAATTAATAGGAGTTGCATTCACAGAACCAATAAGACTTTTCCCGTTATCTGCTACAAGTTCACCGCGGATATATGTTTGCAGTACCTTAAACTGAACAAGGTCTTTCACAACAATAAAATCGGCTTCTTCTCCTTCCCGCAATAGGCCAACATCCAGCTTGTAATGCAATGCCGGGTTAATGCAGGCAGCTTGTAAAATTTTGAACAGATCTATTTTTTTTGCAACCGCTCTTGCACAGAGTTGGTTAATATGGCCATCAGCTAAGCTATCGGGGTGTTTATCATCACTGCAGAACATAATTTGGTCAGGATAGTCATTTAGTAGTTCAATTAACGCTTCAAAATTCTTTGCAGCACTTCCTTCCCTTATCAAAATCTTCATTCCATATTGTAGCTTATCTAATGCTTCTTCTTTTGTAAAACATTCATGATCGGTACTGATACCTGCTTCAATATATTGCTTTGCCTGTTCGCCTCTTAAACCGGGTGCATGGCCGTCGATAGGTTTGTTTAGCGATTGTGCTGCTGCTATCTTCTTCATCACTTCCTCCTCTTTGAACAATACACCGGGAAAGTTCATCATCTCACTCAGGTATTTAATCTCTTCTTTTTCAAGCAACCGTTTTACATCTGCACTGTTAATGGTAGCACCTGCTGTTTCAAAAATTGTGGCGGGTACGCAACTTGGTGCGCCAAAATTGAACTTGAAATTCACTTTCTTCCCGTTTTCAATCATAAACTCTACTCCTTCAATACCGCATACATTAGCTATCTCATGCGGGTCGCTGATAGTGGCCACGGTTCCATGTGTTACGGCAAGCCTCGCAAATTCGCTGGGTACCAGCATACTGCTTTCCACATGCACATGGCTATCAATAAAACCTGGTAAAATATACTGTGCAGGGGCTTCATTAATTTTTTGAATAGCACTGATCCTTCCACTTTGAATTTGAATTTCTGCTGGATAAATCGACTTTTTCCAAATATCTACAAGTTGTCCTTTCAGTGAAAAAGATGCAGCCATAATTAAGTTTTAGACTTGAATCAGTCAATGTGTTAAATTTACACATTGCCATTAATCATTGTTATGAAACAAAAGCTCTTTTTGGTACTCTCCTTATTTTGTACCTGTGTTGTTGCACAAACGAATATAAAGAATGCAACTCAAAACTTTAGTTATCAAAACGGAATCATTTCAATAACACCTTACGCTGAAAACGTGTATAAGCTTAGGTTTCAGCCCAAAGGCTATTCCAACAATGAGTATGTAACCAATGCTGTGGTATTGCATGCTGTAAAAGCAGCTATTCCCTTGCGGAGAAATGGTGATACGTTGAAAATAGGGAATGCTGTTTTGGTGGGTACGCATCAAACGCAGGAATACCGTGGTTTTCAATTTTTACTGAAAGATGGTGAAATGATTTTTGGCGGTGGTGAAAGAGCATTGCCTTTGAACAGGCGAGGGTACAAATTAAGTTTATACAATAATCCATGGTATGGCTATAGCGAAGGTGCAGATGTATTAAATTTTTCTGTTCCCTTTTTTACATCATCCGAAGGGTATGGATTATTTTTTGATAATGGTTCCAAGGGATATGCAGACCTCGGCAAAACCAGCGCTCATATTTTGGAAACCGGTTTTGTAAGCGGTGAATTGAGTGTGTTTATTATACTGGGGAAAACCTATCGAGACATACTGCTTTCTTATCAAAAGTTAACTGGTACTCAGCCTTTGCCTCCCAAATGGGCTATGGGAAATTTTATGAGCCGCTTTGGTTATACCAGTGAAACGCAGGTAAAGTCTATTGCCCGGCAAATGAAGCAGGAACATATTCCCTTTAATGCGGTGATCTTCGATTTATTTTGGTTTGGCGATAGCATCAAAGGTACCCTGGGTAATTTGGATTGGGTGAATACCGGTAAATGGCCGCATCCCAAAGAAATGATCAATGATTTCAAACAACAAAATATTCAAAGCATTCTTATCACAGAGCCCTTCTTTTTACAACATACGAAAAGATTTGAGGCTTCATTGCCTTACCTGGCGAAAGACAGTGCAGGTAAGCCCTTTATGTTACAGGATTTTTATTTTGGTGTGGGAGGTTTACTGGATGTATTTAGAAAAGATGCAGGTGATTGGCTCTGGAATACGCACTACAAAAAACAAATACAAAATGGTGTGGCCGGGTGGTGGACTGATTTAGGCGAGCCTGAAAAACATCCTTCGGCGATATGGCATAACCTGAAGGATGAAGGTGTGAACCGTATGATGAAAGCAGATGAAATACATAACCTGTATGGCCATTACTGGAATAAAATGTTATTTGAGCATTATGCAAAAGAGTATCCTAACACACGGTTATTTCATTTGAACCGTTCCGGTTTTTCGGGTAGTCAGCGCTACAGTATTTTTCCATGGACAGGCGATGTAAGTCGAAGTTGGAGCGGACTAAGATCCCAACTGGAAAACTTGTTGGGCATGAGCATGAGCGGTATTCCATACATTCACAGCGATGCAGGTGGTTTTGCCGGAGGAGATGGTGATAATGAATTGTATGTTCGCTGGTTGCAGTTCGCAGCCTTTACGCCCATCTTCCGTCCGCATGGAACAGCTTTGTATGAAGTAGATAAAAATGCGTTCAGTTTTCCGAGTGAGCCCGCTTTGATCGATACGCCATATCGTTCTATTGCCAAATCAATCGTTGAACTGCGTTATGCTATGCTACCTTACAACTATACATTGGCATTCAGGCAGGCCAGGTATGGCGAACCTTTGATCAGGCCTTTGTATTACAACTTTCCACATGATACAATAGCACCTACTGTAAAGGATGAGTTTATGTGGGGTGATGATATACTGGTGGCGCCGGTGGTGGAAAAAAATGCAAAGCAAAGAACAGTGTATTTTCCGAAAGGGAGATGGTACAGGTTTACACGAGATACTGTATATGCAGGCAATGGTAGAACCACATTGCCGGTATCTTTAAAAACCATTCCTTTTTGGATAAAAGCAGGGGCTATAATTCCTATGTTTGATTTTGAGGATTCGTTGCATGAAGGGCTGCGTAATCTTTCATGGAATTATTATCCATCAGACCAGGCCTCAGAATATGTGCTTTTTAACGATGATGGGAAATCCAAAAAATCCTTGCAGGAAAACAAGTTTCAGTTGTACAAACTTCATGTTACACCCAGTGGAAAAAGTTATCATTTTTCTTTCCGTGTTTCCGGTGATACAACCTATGGGGAACAGAGGCCTTATCACTGGAATTTAGTAATAAAGGCTACGAAAACTGCTCCTCGAAGTATTGTAATTAACGGAAAGGAGATGCAATCCGGTATTTATCTTTTACAAAGAAGCAAGCATTTTAATGAGCTGATTATTCCTTTGACCTTCGATAAAAATGCTTTGGATGTAAAGGTTGCTTTTGAATAATCACACGGATTGATGTAAAAATATTTCAAACTGTATTACATATTAAACCAGTAATCCATTTTAAATACAAGAGCCCTGTTCTTATTTTGTAATAACGGCGTTGTATAATAGTTATCGGTGTATACTAAAAACAAGTCGCTCATAGGTTTAAATCGATATTGAAAGCGACTGTTAATATTGAAATTATTATTTTGAGTATTGTATTGAAGAAAGGTTGTCCAGAACATTTTTGTGCTAAAATCATATTCCACTTTTGGGGCAATTAAAAAAAGTTCGGCACTACCGTAAGGAGTGGGAAAGTTTAAGTTATCATATTCAAAATTTACTGAAACATTCATGTGGGCTGAATTACGGTAAGTACCTGCAAGTACCAGCGTTTCCTTTGTGCCATTATAAAAACCACCACCTGCAATTTGTGTATAATAGCTAAAAGGTTTTCTGAAATCTGACTGATAGTAAGCAAAAGCCTGCGTAAAATTATAATGGGCTGCCGGTAAAGGTTGATACGATGAATTGGTAAATGAAACAGGGTACAAAAGATTCAGTAAGGTATTGGTTACAAAGAAGCCCATGCTTCCTGTATTGGTAAAAAGCAGGTTGTATTGCAGCCGTGTATCATGCTCGTTCAGAGAATTGTCAGGGTTAAAATAAAAATCATTAAATACATTGATCTTTTGCGTGTGGATGGAAGAGGTTTTAGAATAAAAAGAATAAGTAACGCTATTGTATGCTTCTTTATAGCCAACTCTTACTGTGGTATCCCGCAATGCATCATAGTTATTGATTCGAACGGCATAACCCATATCGGTATAATAATTGGTTCCTACAGAAGTAAATCCGCTTCTAACGCTCCAATGCCTGCTTTTATACCCAAATCCTCCGTTGATGAAATTATCGTCAGTATGAATGCCTTCTTTGTACGAATGATTAAAGCTGGCATACCCCTTCAATGAGCCGGATAAATTGGAATAATCAAATTCGGTTCCTGCATTTCTTCCAAAACTGCTCAATGGGTTTAATCTTTTTTCAATGGGGGATATGAAGTTTTCCCTGTCAAGGAAGTATGCTTTGAAAGTGGATCGTTGAAACAAATTATGCTGTATGGTGGCAGCAGAATAATTTTCTGCATTATAGCTTCCCTGGCTGGCAGTTTGAATGTTCATTAAGCCGATCCTGGTAGATTTATTGATGTTACCTGTGAGCCTTGCTCCTAATAAAATAGGAATGGGATTATTATTGGAATCCAACCCGATTGTTCTTGAATAGAAAGGACGAATATCTCCTTGCCCAAGACGGGAAAACAAATCCGAATTCTCTAAAAAGAAACCTCTTTTTTCAGGATAGTAAACACTGAACCGGCTAAGATTGGTTACTTGCTTATCAACATCTACCTGCGAAAAATCAGGGTTAATAGTCAGATCGAGATTTAGTGAAGATGACAAGGCAAACTTTCCATCCATCCCTGCATTAATCTTCGTTTGGGTAGGAATATTTTCTTCTTTGTTCTGGCTGGTATTAGAAGTGATATAAGGAATAGTAACGATGTTTTTGCCAGGTGAGGGTGGAGGCTGATTCCAAATTAATGATCCTGTAAAACCCAGATCATGCGATTGGAAATTGAGCGGAACATGCGTCCATGTAGAGTACTCGTTTGTTTTAGGATCTACACGTATAAAGTTAATTCCCCAAACCAATTTATCGGATGTGTAGCGGATCGACTTAAATGGAATGGCAACCTCAACCGTCCACTTGTCTTTGTAAATTTTAGTGGCTGAATACCATTTATTGTCCCAACTCCACGGGCCATCATTGGAAAGAGGCAGTTGATCTTCACTTTGCCCGTTCAGGGCACTTACCACAAAGAAGAAACCATTGATATGCTGATTATTCGGGTCTAGCACAATACCAATGCCATCATTGCCATCATGGCCAAAATCTCTTTTTAATGTTTGTGCGAAGACTTTCCCCGAATCGTATGCGGTAATTCCAATATATAAAAACTTGTTATCGTAAGTAACTTTTACTTCAGTTTGACGGGTAGGCCTTCCATCATCATTTGGGAATTTTTTCCAAAACGGAGTAGTGGTTTGAGCATCTTTCCATGCATCTTCCGTAAGCCTTCCGTCTATTTTTATCGGGCTGTTTGTTTTGCTGATATGAAGTTGAAAGTTTTGCTGGAATGCTTCAAACGGATCTTTGGATTGTGCAATTGCAATCGTAAACAGGCAAAATGCCGAAACCGTAAAAACTAATTTTCTCAAGTGTGTTTTTTTGGAAAAATAATGAAAACAGCGTAAGTGGTTTGCTAAAATTATACTACTGCAAACACTTGTTAGCAGGGCTTCTAATTATTTTATTCCTCCCCAAGTAAATCGGGTCTGCGTTGCTGGGTGCGAAGAATAGCTTGTTCATGGCGCCAGTCTTCTACTTTCTTAGGATCACCCTGCAATAAAATATCAGGCACTTTCATTCCTCTGAAATCTGCAGGGCGGGTATACACCGGAGGGGCTAACAAATCATCCTGGAAAGAATCCGTAAGTGCCGATGTTTCATCATTCAGTACACCCGGTATCAATCTGCCAATAGCATCTACCACCACTGCAGCGGCCAGTTCTCCGCCGCTTAATACGTAATCTCCAATAGAAATTTCCATGGTCACATACGTATCACGAATGCGTTGATCAATGCCTTTATAATGCCCACAAATAATGAGAATATTTTCTTTCAATGAAAGCCTGTTGGCAGTTCTCTGGTTGAAAGTTGTACCGTCGGGGGTCATATAAATGATCTCATCGTATTTTCTTTCCTTTTGTAACTGTTCTATCGCATTGGCTAAAGGCTCACACATCATTACCATACCTGCACCGCCACCATATTGATAATCGTCAACCTGTCCATGCTTATTAATGGCCCAATCTCTCAAATTGAATAAACGGACTGTGAGCAAACCCTTTTGCTGGGCACGTTTCATAATGCTGTGCTGGAAAGGGCTTTCCAATAATTCAGGTGCAACAGTGAGAATATCAATGGTCATCATGCTGCAAAGATGTGAAATAAAGTGGTTTGAGATAGAAGCGTGTTGTTTGTGAGGCAACTTAATCACCCATAAATTCATCAAGGTCCCTTCTTTCTTTTTTCGTAGGCCTGCCGATCTTGCTTAAGCGTTTACCGGTATGGAAAGCAGCAGCCTGCATTTTCATTTTTTCTATTTCTTCTGAAGGAGTGATATCAATATAAAACTGAATGGCTTCGCTGTATTGTACACGATGATCAAGTAATCCCGTTACTTTAATCACCCATTTCCGGGCTTCGGTCTTTATTTCATATTCATCGCCAATATTCACGGTTTTAGAAGCTTTCACGCTATCCCCATGCAGTTTTACCTTTCCTTTATCACATGCATCAGCGGCAATGCTGCGGGTTTTAAAGATGCGTATAGACCAGAGGTATTTATCGATCCTTAATTTTTCTTTTGCTTCAGCCATAGTTCAAAAGTAAAAAGTAAAAATGTACTGTACGGTACAGGCAAAAAAAATCCCGCTGGGAGCGGGATTTTTTTACAAGAAAATTAAATATTAAGCTTCTTCTTCAGAAGTATTGTACTCGGTTAATTTCATCTCAATATTGTTGGCCTTTAATACCTGGAACCATTTTACCATCTTCTTCATATCGCTGGCATATACCCTTTCAAAATCCATATCAGGATATACTTTCTGAAAATAGGCTTTAATGGCTTTGGCATCTTTCTCAGAAGGTAAAGCCTCGCTGCTTTTTTCCATTGCCTGGAAAACTTCTACCAGGTTTACATTCTCACGAATAGTATATACTTCAATACTTTCAAGATGAGAGAAGTTATGCACCCTGCTGCTTACAAATTTGGTAACCATATCTTCCAGTGAACGAACGATAGCACCATCTGTTTTGCTTCCCACTACTTCAAACAAACCACCCATACCTGTAATAGAAATCAATTTGCTGTATTCCATCATTTTCAATTTAAGGCGTGCAAGATAAAGGCAGAAATGCTTTTCATGAAATGATTTTTTATTTCACTCTAAACCAATCTTTTATTGGCCTATCTCTTTCAAAACATTATCAATCCTTGTTTTTAAGGTATCATAATCGGTATACCCTCTGGCCAGCAAATAAAATTTGGAATCGGTGGTTTGCAGTAACACACAGGGGAAGCCTGTAACCTGTAACTGCTTACACAACTGAAATTCGTAGTAGGCTTTTTCCTTATATTCATCACTATGCAGTTTGCTGTAAAAGGCCTCGGGATTAATGCTATACTTTTCCAGCAAATGCCTGTAAGCTTCATCATCACAAAGATCGCGGCCCTCGTAATTCAATGCATACTGCAGGTCGCTTGCAAATTCAACCTGCCGCTCAGGATAATATTCTTTGAAAATACATAAAGCAATAGCCGGTTTTTCAGAATCAGGAAACCAATCACTTAGTTCGGGATTAAAAATGTGCCAAAGGAAATCCTGGCCAAATGCAATGCCTGTGCGTTCTTCCACCGTTGTATACGCTTTTTGAATATAGCCGGCCATTACACTGATTGGTTGTTTTACTTCATGGATGATCATTCCTCCGGATAATACTTCTGCATCAAACTGCTCTTTGTATTCTGCTGCAATTTTTTTAATTACAGGGCTAAAACCATAGCACCAGCCGCAATAGGCATCATAACAATAAAACAAAACAGGTTTCATATTGCAAAGAAACGGTAAAGGCTTTTAAACATGCCGTTCCGTTAGCGATAAGTGAAAAGCCTTAACAAAAATTTCCTTCAATCGATATTTCTCTACTTTTGCAGTCTTAAAATCGATTGTTCATTTAAAAAATAAACATATGCCGGGCTTTGAATTATTTGGTGATGAAGAGAGAAAAGAAGTGAATGATGTGCTGGAAACCGGAATATTGATGCGTTATGGCTTTGATGGTCCGCGTAAAGGCATTTGGAAATCCATTGAACTGGAAAAAGAGATCTGCAACACGTTTGGCAGTAAATATGCACAGTTAACTTCGAGTGGTACAGCCGCATTAACTACAGCTATGGCTGCTTTGGGGATTGGTGTAGGCGATGAGGTAATTATGCCTTCATTCACCTTCGTAGCAAGCTTCGAAGCAGTTTTAAGCGTTGGTGCCATACCTGTACTGGTAGATGTGGATGAAACATTAACACTGGCACCGCATGCGGTACTCAACGCTATTACACGTAAAACAAAATGTGTAATGCCGGTACATATGTGTGGCAGTATGGCCGATCTGGATGCGCTGAAACATATTTGCGATGAACATAATCTTATTTTGTTAGAAGATGCCTGCCAGAGTATTGGGGGTACATATAATGGGAAAAAGTTAGGTACAATCGGACATGCAGGCACATTCAGTTTTGATTTTGTAAAAACCATTACTTGTGCTGAAGGCGGTGTGGTAATGACGAACAGCGAAGATGTATATGTAAAATGTGATGGATATACTGATCATGGTCATGATCATAAAGGCGTAGACCGTGGTGCAGACTTACATCCTTTCGTAGGTTATAATTTTCGTATCAGTGAATTGCACGCTGCGGTAGGCTTGGCACAGATAAGAAAGCTGGATACCTTCCTGGCGATTCAAAGAAAAAATCATGCACAGTTAAAAAATATATTGGCACAGGTGCCTGAAGTTTCGTTTCGTGTAGTGCCTGATGAAAGTGGCGATAGTTGCACATTCATCAGCTGGTTTTTGCCAACAGAGGAAGCAACCAAAGCGGTTGTGGCTGAGATGAAAGCACAAGGTATTTTACCGGGTAATTTTTATTGGTATGCGAATAACTGGCATTATATCAGGCAATGGCAGCATTTGAAAGATGTTACTACTTTAAATAACCTGAACGATGAACAGAAAGCGGCCTTGCTACAACTGCAAACACAGGATTTTTCAGCCAGCGATGCTGTGATGAGCCGTTGCATCTCAACCTCCATTAGTTTATTGTGGACAGAAGCACAGATCAAGGAAAAAGGAGAGAAAATGGTGGCTGCTATTGAGAAGGCGTTGCAATCATGACCTTATATGATATACTACGGAAACTATATACTAAATCCCTGGATAAAACTACTGCTTTGGATATTATTGTTGATCTACATAGTGCTTTTAGTTCATGGGATTTACGTATTGTGGGTAGAGAAATCTTCTAATAAATGGAGCGAAGTAATCTCTCCACTTTTTTGGATAAGTATCTTAATGTACCAGCTGCTAAATAGAAAAAGTAAGAAGTTTTTTGTAGAACTGCATGATACATATGTGAAATGGAGTATGGCCCTTTTTACTAAGGAGGAAAGCTTATTATGGCAGGAAATAAAAAAGCTGAAAATAGATAGTGCAGGTATCACTTTTTTTAGAGAAAGTAACTTTTATAAACGTATTGAATTAAAAAACTTTTTTCGGTCAGAAGATCATCATGCTATTGTTGCAGAAGTTGTAAGGCTCGCCGAAGGAAAGCAAATTGAAGTACTGCGATAAAGTGTCGTCAATATTTTTTGCCTTCCATTTTATTCACGTAATCAAGATTACCCAGTCGGATACGCATGGGTATTTTGGTTGCTTTTTCAAACTGCCACTCCTTTTTACAAATAAATCCCAGTTTGGTATTGTAATAATCGGGGCGTAATACCGGTAACGTAAAATACTTTGCGTAGGGTGTGGCAGCCGGGTGTGCGGTACTGTCTTTTCCTTGCTGTGCCTGTGCTGCAAGCGAAGTGATTAAGAATATTTTTACAAATAAACAAATTCGTTTCACAAGATTGTTGCTTTCATTTGTATGTAAATTTACGGCGGATTTGCTGATGCAGATCTGTTTTAAAAAAGCTGCATAGACAACCGGACGTACAAGTGAGTGACACAACGAAGCTGAACAAAGTGATGCAGCCGGTAACATAATTGTAAAAAGGGGTTAGAGATCAGATAACAATGGCATTAGGACAATCATTACAACAAAAACTCTTACAAAAACTGTCTCCACAGCAGATTCAGTTAATGAAGCTGTTACAGGTGCCTACTGCCAACCTGGAAGAACGGATTAAAGAAGAACTGGAAGAAAATCCTGCACTGGAAATGAGTGATGAAGCCGGCGAAGAAGAATTCTCCGACGAGTTAAGGGATGAATTTGATACGAGTGAAGAAGATGATTATGATTTGGATGGCAGCGAAGATGAATATGAAAACCTTGATTTGAGTGAATATGTGGCGGATGATGACGGGGAGATTGCAGAGTATAAAATGAAGGATGATAATTATCCTGAAATGGATGATAAAAAAGTGATCCCCATTAAAAATGAAGTAAGTTTTTATGAACTGCTGATAGATCAATTAGGGTTACTGAATCTTGATGAACGTGAATATAAAATTGCTGAACAAATTGTAGGCAGCCTGGATGATGATGGTTATTTGAGAAGAGAATTAGAATCGATTGTTGATGACTTGGCTTTCAGGCAAAATATCAGCACGGATGAAAAAGAAGTAGAGCTGTTGATCAAACGCATACAACAATTTGATCCGCCGGGTATTGGCGCAAGGGACTTGCAGGAATGTTTGTTGCTGCAACTGGAACGTAAACTGAAAGAAGGTATACATGTAGACCTTGCTTTGCAGGTACTGAAAAAATATTTTGATGAGTTTACGAAGAAGCATTACGAAAAAATTCAGCGGGGTTTGAATCTTAGCGATGAGCAGTTGAGAGAAGTGATCAACCAGATCATTAAACTGAATCCTAAACCCGGTGGCAACGTGGGGGATATTAATAAAGCGGAAAGTTATATTGTTCCTGATTTCTTTATCATCAATAATAACGGCAAACTGGAGCTAACACTAAACTCCCGCAATGCACCCGACCTCCGCATCAGTGAAGGATATAAGGATATGATGAAGGAGTACGAAAAAGGCAGTAAGAAAGATAAGCGGCAGAAAGAGGCGGTACTGTTCATTAAACAGAAAATAGATTCAGCCAAATGGTTCATTGATATGATCAAGCAACGGCAACATACGTTGATCATTACCATGCAGGCGATAATGAACCATCAGAAAGACTTCTTTCTCACGGGTGATGAAACAGAGTTGAAACCGATGATATTGAAAGATATTGCAGAGAAAACAGACCTTGATATTTCAACGGTGAGTCGTGTGGCCAACAGTAAATTTGTGCAAACCGAGTTTGGTACTTACCGGTTGAAATTCTTTTTCAGTGAGAGTTTAAGTACCGATAGCGGTGAAGAAGTAAGTACCCGTGAAGTGAAGAAAATATTGAGCGATTTAATTGAAGCAGAAGATAAACGAAAGCCGTTGAGTGATGAATATTTAACCGATATGCTCAACCAAAAAGGCTATAATATTGCACGGAGAACCGTGGCCAAATACAGGGAGCAACTGAATATTCCTGTGGCGAGGCTTAGGAAAGAACTCAAATAAAAACAAATGCAGGATCAATCGGCTACATATCAACCATCGGTTTTACTGAGGTTCCCGGCGAATGTGATTTCGTATGTGTTCCATCCATTATTTATTCCAACCTATGTTTTTCTTTTTTTGGTATACCAGTTCCCTATTGAATTTACAGGTATTACCGAATGGCAAATGAAGTTGAAGTTATTCGGTACTTTCTGGATGACGGCCTTCTTTCCTGCTTTTGCAGTATTCTTATTGTGGCGTTTGAAATTGGTATCAGGCATTCACTTAAAAACACAAAAAGACAGGATCATACCTTACATCATCACTATGTTTTTTTACTGGTGGATGTATTATTTGAGCAGGAATATGAAAGACCAGCCCGAAGTGCTGAAGTTCTTTTATTTCGGAATTTTCATTTCTACTTCCATTGGTGTGATCCTGAATAATTACATGAAGATCAGTATGCATGGCATTGGCGTGGGAGGCGCATGGGCGGCAGTTGTTTTATTTGCTTTGTATTACCAAACTACCTTAGGTGTTGCGATCAGTGTAGCCACATTGCTCACCGGGTTGGTTTGTACCAGCAGGTTACTGGTAAGCAATCACTCGCAAAAAGAAGTGTACATGGGCTTACTGGTAGGAGTGCTTTGCCAGTTGGTGGGCTATTGGTTTGTTTTTTAAAAAGGATAAATGAGCATAAACAAAGGGGCTCACTTTTTTAAAAGTGAGCCCCTTTTATTTTGATGATATCTTAACAATTACCAGCCTAATATCCAGGCGAACATTAGGGGAGCTACGATGGTAGCATCACTTTCTACAATGAACTTCGGTGTGTTGATATCTAATTTACCCCAGGTGATCTTTTCATTAGGAACGGCTCCGCTGTAAGAACCGTAAGAAGTAGTGCTATCACTGATCTGGCAGAAATAACTCCAGAAAGGAACATCATGCCATTCCAAGTCTTGGTACATCATAGGCACTACGCAGATTGGGAAATCACCGGCAATGCCACCGCCAATCTGGAAGAAGCCAACGCCTTTGCCACCACTGTTGGCACGGTACCATTCAGTTAAGAATACCATATATTCAATACCGGTTTTAACAGTGTGGGCCTTCAGTTCATTCTTAATTACATAACTGGCAAAAATATTACCGGTGGTACTGTCTTCCCATCCCGGAACGATGATAGGAATGTTTTTTTCAGCTGCTGCTACGATCCAGCTGTCTTTCGGATCGATCTCATAATATTGCTCCAGTTCTCCGCTTAAAACAACTTTATACAAGAACTCATGCGGAAAATATCTTTCACCTTTGGCTTCTGCTTCTTTCCATTGTTTTACGAGATGCTTTTGTAAGCGACGAAAAGCCTCTTCTTCAGGAATACAGGTATCGGTTACACGGTTATAATGGTTTTCCAGCAAATCCCATTCTTCCTGCGGCGTAAGGTCGCGGTAGTTAGGAACTCTTTTATAATGAGAGTGGGCTACGAGGTTCATTACATCTTCTTCCAGGTTGGCGCCTGTACAACTGATAATATCCACTTTGCCCTGCCTGATCATTTCAGCTAATGAAATACCTAATTCTGCAGTACTCATAGCACCTGCTAAGGTGATCATCATTTTCCCGCCTTCCAGCAAATGGGTTTCATAAGCTTTGGCTGCATCCATTAAAGCTGCGGCGTTGAAGTGCCTGTAATGATGTTCTATAAACTGAGATACGGGTCCTTTACTCATTTCAAATCATTTTAATGGCGGCAAAAGTAGTTTTTTTAGATGGTTTTTCAGGAGGCTGATTTTTCAAATCCTATTAAGCTTTGATAGTTACAGAATTAAAGTTTTATTTTGCAAGCCCTGTATGATCCCCAAGATTAGTATATTGATTCCTGTTTACGAGGAAGAAGGTAATATTCCTGTTATTACCGAAGCGATTGCGAATGTGTTCTCTGCACTTCCGTACTCGTATGAAATAGTTTTTGTAAATGATGGAAGTAGTGATAATAGTCTTGCTGTAATTAAAAAAGAAGCTGCTAAAAATGATCGGATCATATATCTCTCTTTTTCAAGAAACTTCGGGAAAGACAATGCGTTACTCGCAGGCCTGCAATATGCAAGCGGGGATGCCGTGATTACCATTGATGCCGATATGCAGCATCCGCCGGAAATGATCCCTTTAATGCTTGAATTATGGCAACAGGGTAATGATGTGGTATACACCTACAGGGAAGATAAGAACCAGCACGCAACCGGGTTTAACCGGGTAACCTCCGCCATGTTTTATAAGGTAATTAATAATTTATCGGATGTAGAACTGGAAGATGGGATTGCGGATTATAGGTTGCTCGATAGAAAAGTGGTGGATGTGTTGAATAATTTGCATGAAGACAGGCCATTTTTCAGGGGACTTGTAAAATGGGTCGGCTTTCAGCAAAAAGGTATTCCATATACACCTAAGCCAAGAGCTGTAGGAGAAACCAAGTACAGCACCAAAGCCCTGATAAGGCTTGCTTTACAGGGAATCACTTCTTTCAGCGTAAAACCATTGACCATTGCAATTTACCTGGGATTAACCTTTTCTTTGCTATCCATATTGTATATCCCTTATGTACTGATAAGCCTGTATTATGGTAAAGCGATCTCGGGGTGGACTTCTACCATTGTTACTATTGCTTTTTTTGGAGGGTTACAGTTGATGATACTCGGGTTGATAGGACTCTATTTAGGCAAACTCTTCATGCAAAGCAAGCAGAGGCCGCATTATATCATTAAAGAATCAAATGTTCGATAACGATTTGTTGTTATGAGCTTTACCTCCAGCACAAAGAATTGGTTTACCTCAGGCAAGTTCCTGTACAATAAAAAATTGGCAGCCCTGCTTTGGTTTGGATTGGCTTTCATAGCCGTAGTGCAGGATATTTTAAATCATAAACTTAATAATTATATCATCTTCAAACATGTGTATATCCATAGCATACAGCATGTAAACCTATATCTCGAATATCCGCATTTGTATGAAGATGTAAACCTCTACGGACCTGTGTTTGGTCTTATTATTGCCCCATTTGCTTTATTGCCCGATTGGTTAGGGGTGATATTATGGGTAATGTTCAATACGGCTATGTTGTTCCTGGCCATTCGCAGTTTGCCCATTAAAGAAAAATATCAAACCGCTATAATCTTACTGTGTTCTCATGAAATGATGAATGCAGCATCGTGGTTACAAAGCAATCCTTTGATAGCCGCCTGTATTATCTTCTCTTTTAGCTTCATCAATAAAGGGAAAGATATATGGGGTTTATTCTTTATCATGCTGGCCACTTTTATAAAATTATATGGCATTGTAGGATTGGCATTTTTCTTTTTCAGCAAGGATAAAATAGCTTTCGTAAAATGGGCCATCATATGGTTTGCTGTTCTACTGGTGGCACCTGCTGTGTTATCTTCTCTTTCTTTTGTTGTGCAATGTTATCACGATTGGTTCAACGCATTGGTACATAAAGAAGCAAAAAATGTAAATGCCTTTGATACAAACGATTTTCAGGATATCTGTGTAATGGGAATGATAAGGCGGGTATTCAATATCCCCGATTTTAAAAATATATATATTACTATTCCTGCTGTTATTTTATTTGCGCTCCAGTATCTCCAGTTCAGGTTTTTTTCCGATCTGCGATTTAGATTATACCTGCTTTGTACAGTGCTTATTATGACGGTTATTTTTACTACAAGCGCAGAATCTCCCACTTATATCATTGCCTTTCCTGCCATGTGTTTATGGTACGTATTACAGGTACCTACGAAGAAAAATAATGCATTGTTCATCTTTGCTTTACTCTTAACTAGCTTTTCTTATTCCGATATCTTTACACCTTGGTTAAGGGAGCATGTAGTAAGGCCTTATTCCTTAAAAGCTTTACCTGGATTAGTTCTATGGTGTGTATTAATTTACCAGGTGTATACAAAGCAATTCCTTCAGTTGAAGAAAGATAAACTGAAGATGCAAACTGCATAAATGGCAAATTCAAAAAAAATATTACTCAGTTTTGATGTAGAGGAATTTGATCTGCCTTTAGAGAATGGTCAAGCAATTGATTTGGCAACGCAGTTATCTATCGGTAATAAAGGTACAGAAGCCATAATCCCTTTACTGAATAAACACAACATAGCTACCACTTTATTTACTACGGCACAATATGCGATCCATTTTCCTGAACAAATAAGAACTTTAGCCGGTAAACACGAAATAGCTTCGCATACTTATTATCATTCTTCTTTTGAGAATAAACATTTGCTGGAGTCCCGTTTAAAGTTAGAGGATATCTCAGGAACAATGGTAACGGGGTTGCGAATGCCAAGAATGAGGAAAGTAGAGATGGAGGAAGTGAAGAAGGCCGGCTATCTTTATGATTCTTCTATTAATCCAACATGGTTGCCCGGAAGGTATAATAACCTGCATTTGCCCAGGTGTGCGTATAAAGAAGAAGGTGTTATGAGGTTACCTGCATCTGTATCGCCTTTGATCCGTATTCCCCTGTTCTGGCTGGCTTTTAAAAATTTACCGTATGGCGTTTTTAAGGCCCTTGCCCTGCAAACCTTACAAAAAGATGGATACTTGTGTTTGTACTTTCATCCCTGGGAATTTGTAGAAGATATCCGTCAATTCTCATTACCATCTTATGTTGTAAGAAATGCCGGTTCAACTTTATTACATAAACTTGATAAGCTCATTACAGAGTTAAAGCAGTACGGCGACTTTGTAACCATTCAGTCTTTCCTGGCATAAAAAATACCTGCTACGAAAGTAGCAGGCACATTAACCAGAAAAATAAACACACTATTTTTTGATCTTTTTAAATTCATTTACAACACCGGAAGGTGATACCTGTAATACCAGTTTTTCACCGGGTGTAACGAATGATACATAGTAGTTCGTATCGCCTTCACCGGTTGTGAAAGACACACACTCTTCCAGTTTGTAGGGTGGATAAGGATATTTTTTAGCAATTGTTTTCAATGCTGCCTTGGGCAATTTATTAAAGTCCATTACCTTACTCAACCCAATCATGTCGCCGTCGGTATTATAAAATGCCTCATACGATTTGCCATCCATTATAAAGGATGCTTTTACAAAATCAGTGCTGATTTTCCAGTTTACATTTTCGGCTTCAGTAAATTGTTGTTTGAAGTTGTTGAGTGTTTTGTAGTTTACATTTTCAGCCAAAGGATTGGCAAAAGCACTAGCTGAGATCGCTACCACACATACAAAAGCTGCTATTAACTTTTTCATGATGAATTAATTTTAAAAGTTTAAAACATTGGTTTGTTTGATTGTTTTTTTGAATTGACATGTCAAAAGTATCCAGTCACATAAGCGTAACGAAGAACATTGTGATTAGTTACAGCTGATATAAAGCCGATTTGATGAGCGGTATTCCGGCTAATTTTTTTCCTTCGGATAAATACTTTGAAATGCAATGCAAGTAAGCGCTGGATAAAAATTATTAATAAAAATCTAAAAGAAGTAATTGTGAGGTTAATTGGTAGAAATGGTAATTTACATTGTGATGAGCGGCGCTTAAACAGTTAAATCAACATGCTTCTTTGGCTTTAATACAAAAACGGAATGAATTATCTGGCACATGCTTACCTTTCTTTTAATCATCCATCGGTATTGGTGGGGAATATGATTAGTGATTTTGTGAAAGGGAAAAAGAAATTAGATTATCCATTGCATGTTCAAAAGGGCATTACCCTGCACAGGGCTATTGATACGTTTACCGATACGCATGCTGCCACAAAAAATGCGGAGCAATATATCAAGCCCGCAGTAGGTCGTTATGCTGGTGCGTTTGTAGATGTTATCTACGATCATTTCCTGGCTAGTGATCTTAGTATTTTTAGTAACGATGCTTTATTACAACAGTTTGCTAACGTAGTATACAATACCCTGGAAGAAAATAAATGGTTACTACCCGAACGTTTTCAGCATATGCTGCCATACATGCAATCGCAGAATTGGTTATTTAATTATAAAACGAAATGGGGTACAGAGAAGAGTATAGGGGGTGTTATGCGCCGTGCTGCTTATCTTGTGGAAACTGATGCTGTATTTAAGGCTTTCGAAGAAAATTATGATGCATTACAGGCATGCTATGCTATCTTTATTGAAGATGTTAAAATCTTTGCCGCTGATCAATTCCAACGTTTAATGGATGAATAGCATTTTATCTTTGTCAAAAACCAAACTACCATGAAAAAAATAATTAGTATTTGCCTGATGATGGTTGTTGCATTACAATTGAATGCCCAGCAAAAACCTACAGACCTGGATAAAAGTCCTATGGACATGAGCTACTGGCCGGCCAATTACCCTATTTTGAAATTGAATGGTAAAGTAAAAGATATGCCGGTAGCAAGGATCATTTACAGCAGGCCGCAAAAAAATAACCGTACCATTTTTAATGGTATTGTTAAGTATGGCGAAATGTGGCGTTTGGGTGCTAATGAAGCTACGGAGATCGAATTTTTCAAGAACGTGAAAATTGCAGGTAAACCGGTTCCTAAAGGCCGCTATACCTTGTATTGTATTCCCCAGGCGGATAAATGGACGATCGTTGTAAGTAAGGATAATTATAGCTGGGGTAACTATTCTTATGATATGAAGAAAGACCTATTGAGGACTGATATTAAAACGGAAGTAAACACTGATTCCGTTGAAAATTTTACTATTTATTTTGAAGATGCCAAAACAGGCGCTAATATGGTAATGCTTTGGGATACCGTTAAAGCTGTATTGCCGATATCACTGTAAGTATTATTGCTCATATAAATCATCTCGACAAAAACCTCTTTTACAGAGGTTTTTGTTTATCCGTAAGTTTGTTATCATTATATCTTTATTCAAATTACACTGTATGAAAATCGCTACAAAGTTTATACATGCGGGTGCAGAACCCGATCCTTCTACAGGTGCTATCATGACACCCATTTATCAAACTTCAACTTATGTGCAGGAAGCCCCGGGAGTGAATAAAGGCTACGAATATGCCCGCAGTCAAAATCCAACAAGAAAAGCACTCGAAGATGCATATGCCACCATCGAGAACGCAAAATACGCACTGGCATTTAGCAGCGGTGTTGCGGCAACAGACAGTGTGATGAAATTATTACAACCCGGAGATGAAGTGATTGCTGCCAATGATATGTATGGCGGAACATACAGGCTGTTCACAAAAGTGTATGAACGTTTTGGTATTGTTTTTAAATACACGGATACAACCAATGTCAGCAATGTAAAACAGCTGATCACAGCTAAAACAAAACTGGTATGGATTGAAACACCTACTAACCCGCTTATGAATATCACCGATATCGCTGCGGTGGCTGCTATTACTAAAGCAGCAGGTATATTGTTGTGCGTGGATAATACATTTGCTTCTCCCTATTTGCAAAACCCTTTAGATCTTGGAGCAGATATTGTTATGCATAGTGCTACCAAATATTTAGGCGGACATAGCGATGTGATACAGGGGTGTTTGATGATGAATGATTCGGCACTTAAAGACCAGTTATACTTCATTCAAAAAAGCTGTGGTGCTGTTCCGGGTCCTATGGATTGTTTCCTGGTATTACGTGGTATTAAAACGTTGCATGTTCGTATGCAAAGGCATTGTGAGAATGGTGAGAAGATCGCTCATTACCTGCGAAACCATCCCAAAGTTAAAAAGGTATACTGGTGCGGTTTTGAAGATCATCCTGGCTATACAGTGGCCCGGCAACAAATGCGGGGGTTTGGTGGGATGATGAGTTTTGAATTGAAAGATGATAGCGTGGCCACGGCTACCAAAGTATTATCATCAACAAAATTGTTTTCCCTTGCAGAAAGCTTGGGGGGAGTGGAAAGTCTAATAAACCACCCGGCATCAATGACGCATGCTTCTATTCCCCGTGAAGAAAGAATCAAACATGGCTTAAGTGATGCGCTGATCAGGTTAAGTGTAGGTATTGAAGATGCAGACGACCTGATGGCCGACCTCGAACAAGCAATAGGGTAAGCTATGGAAATATTTGTTGAAATAATAGGCTGGATCGCTTCTGTATTGATCGTGGGTTCGTATTTCCTGAACATGCGGGGTAAGATACTGGCTACTTCTCCTTTGTATATCTGGAGTAATCTGCTGGGCGGATTGTTTTTTGTGGTGAATACTTTTTATCATCATGCTTTTCCTTCTATGGCAGTGAATATTATTTGGGTATTGATCGCCATTGGATCATTGCTTAAAAAGAAACCCTCTGCATGAAGAAAAATACCTTAAAAGAATTTTTAGATAAGAAAGTTGTTCAATATAATCGGGAGGATTTTATTAAAGATGATCCTGTTTCTATTCCCCATCTTTTTACTAAAAAGCAGGATATAGAAATAGCGGGTTTCTTTGCTTCCATCTTTGCATGGGGCAACAGAACCATCATCATCAATAAATCAAAGGAATTGATGCAGTTGATGGACATGGCCCCGCATCAGTTCATTACGCAACATGCAGAAACTGATCTAAAGCGGATGTTGCTGTTTAAGCACCGTACTTTTAATACCACCGATCTTTTGTATTTTATCAGTTTTCTCAAACAACATTATAGTGCTTCAGATAGCCTTGAATCGGCCTTCACAACAGGCTTTAGTAAAAAAGAAGAAACAATAGAAGCATCATTGATCGGGTTTCACCGTTATTTTTTTTCATTGGAAGAGGTGCCGCTGCGTACCAAAAAACATATTGCCACACCTGAAAAAAAATCAAACTGTAAACGGTTGAATATGTTTCTGCGATGGATGGTTCGGAAAGATACATGTGGGGTTGATTTTGGCATTTGGAAGAAGATCAGTCCTGCACAGCTGGTTTGCCCTGTTGATGTACATGTGGCCAGGGTAGCAGGGAGATTGAATTTGTTATCAAGAAAACAAATAGACTGGCTGGCCGCATTGGAGTTAACAGATTACTTGCGAACTTTGAATCCGGAAGATCCGGTGAAATACGATTTTGCTTTATTTGGATTGGGCGTAATGGAAAAATATTAAGCTGTTGATGTATTGTTACTGGTCTTTACAAAAAGCATATGAGCGACCGGTTTGATATAGAATCCCTTGAAAAGATGAACAGGAGCCAACTGGCTGATGCAATGAATTATTTGATTGAGCAAGACTTTCATGCATTGGTTCAGTTGCTATACAGGATTGATATCAATGAGAATGTACTTAAGCAAACACTTCATGATAACGCAGATACCAATGCCGGTGAACTGATCGCCGACCTGATCATTCAACGACAACAGCAAAAGGCTTTGCTACGGGAGCAGTTCAGGAAAAACAGGAATGATATTCCAGATGAAGATAAATGGTAAAAAACATAGCCACGCATCTATTGCGTGGCTATGTTATAATTTCAGATGCACTTTTTAGAGTCCTTTGTACACTACACCTTCTTTCATCACAAACGAAACGTTGCCCATCGCTTTAATATCTTTTACAGGATCTCCATCAACCGCAACAACATCGGCCAGCTTACCTCTTTCAATACTACCGATCATATCATTGCCTAATAGATCGGCAGCACTTACCGTAGCGGCTTTAATACATTCCAGAGGCGGCATTCCGGCTTCATTCATATACACAAATTCTAACCAGTTTTTACCATGTGCATATACACCGGCATCTGTTCCAAAGGCAATCTTTACACCGGCCTTATACGTTTTGGCAAATGCATTTTGAATGGCAGACCCAACTGCAATGGCTTTCTGTGCAATGATCTCGGGAAAGTATCCGGGCTTATTCCTTGCTGAGTCGGCAACAGATTTACCTGCAATAATGGTTGGTACGTGGTAAGTACCCATTTTCTTCATCAGTTCAATGGCTTCATCATCAACATAAGTGCCGTGTTCAATAGAGGCAACACCGGCACGAACAGCACGTTTAATGCCTTCTGCTCCATGTGCATGTGCAGCCACTTTCATACCATAGTCTTTAGCAGTTTCAACAATGGTTCTGATTTCTTCTTCCGAAAACTGTGCACCACTGCCATCTTTTTCCAAACTCAGTACACCACCCGTAGCTGTTATTTTAATCAGGTCTGCTCCTTCTTTATATCGCTGGCGGACTGCTTTCCTGCATTCATCCACACCATTCACCACATCTGAATTTAATTCAGGAATATGCATGAGGTCGTTACGAAGGCCATTGGTAGCATCGCCATGGCCGCCTGTGCTGGATAATATCTTTCCTGCCGTGAATATCCTGGGGCCTACTACCAGGCCCTTATTGATTGCATTGCGAAGCGAGATAGTGATCTGACCGCCTACATCTCTTACTGTTGTAAAGCCGGAAAGCAAAGTGATTTTAGCATATTGTAAACTTTCAAAAGCAATATCTGCATCATTTTCCGTAAAAGGCTTCATTCTGTTGGAGCTGGTTTGATGATCCATATGCACATGGCAATCGATCAAACCGGGCATTACTGTTTTCGATGTCAGGTCGATCACTTTATCATTTGCCGAAGCAGCGACATACCCTTTCTCAATACCGGTTATTTTATTTCCTTCAATAATAACCGACATTTCATTTTCCACTTTCAAGGCTTTTACATCTACCAGGTGGCCGCAGTGCAGAATGGTTTTTTGCGCAATGGCCGTTTGCGCAAACAGTAAAGTAAGGAGTAGTAATTTTCTCATGGTGTGAAATATTTTGCAGTAAGTTAAGCATTCAGAACAATTCTTCCATACAGCAAAAAGCCCCGGTAAAAACCGGGGCCTATAGTACAAGTACAATAATTGGAAAAAATTATTTGTTAGGCTGTGGAGTATAGCGCAGGTAAGGTTTTACCACTTTTACTCCTTTAGGGAATTTTTCAGCGGCATCTTCTGTTTTTACGTTTAAGCCTACAATTACATCTTCACCCGGATTCCAGTCGGCAGGAGTAGCTACGCTGTAGCTGGATGATAATTGTAAAGAATCGATCACACGTAACACTTCATTGAAATTTCTTCCGGTGGAAGCTGGGTAAGTAATGATCAGTTTGATTTTTTTATCAGGACCGATGATGAACAAAGAACGCACGGTGAAAGTTTCAGATGCGTTCGGATGGATCATATCGTACAGGTTGGCTACAGTTCTGTCCTCATCAGCAATGATGGGAAACTGAACATTGGTATGCTGTGTTTCGTTGATATCGTTGATCCAGCTTTTATGGCTTTCAACGCTGTCTACACTCAAAGCCAGCACTTTTACATTGCGCTTTTCAAATTCACTTTTTAATAAAGCTGTTTTTCCTAATTCAGTGGTACAAACGGGTGTGTAGTCTGCAGGATGTGAAAACAAAACACCCCAGCCATCACCTAAAAATTCATAGAAATCAATTTCGCCGATAGATGTCTTTGCTTTGAAATTGGGAGCAAAATCCCCGAGACGTAAACTCATACAATACGATTTTATGAATGATTAAAGTTATTTTGAGTGGCAAAGATAGTATTATCCTACTGAATGAGTAGGATAAAAATGAAATTTAATCTTTCTCTTTCCTGATGACCCTGGCTTTTTTCAGTGCGCTTTTGCCAAATTTATTTTTTACACTGTCGATGGCCTTATACAAATTATTGCTTTTTTCATGATCATCGAAAAGGCTGGCTTGTACAGCATGATTGGTAAGATCACTCAAACGTACGCCTAATAAGCGTATGGGCTTACGGGTATCGTATAATTGGTGAAAAAGCTCAATGGCTGTGGGAATTAGTTCATCATCTCTGAACGTATAATCAATGGTCGTTTGTTTGGAAGTAGTATCGAAATTGGGATAGCGGATCTTTACTGCAATGCAGCCGGCCAATTTCTCATCCTGCCGCAGCTCATAGGCCACTTTTTCAGTCATTCTAACCAATTCGCTGAGCAGGAAATCCATATTTGAAGTATTCTCCTCAAAAGTATTTTCCGTAGAAATAGATTTAGCTTCGCGAAAGGATTTTACTTCTCCCTCATGTACACCCTGTGCTTTGCGATAAAGATCGGCCCCCCACTTACCCAAACGCTCTTCCAGCTCCTGTTCGGTATGCTGTAAAATATCACCGATCAAATGAATACCCATCGATTGCAGTACTTTAAACGTTTGCTCGCCAACTCCCGAAAATTTATTTACTGGTAATGGAGCCAGGAAATCTTTTTCCATGCCGGGTCTGATGAAGAGATAGCCATTGGGTTTGGCTTCATCAGTAGCAATCTTAGCTACCATTTTGTTGGTAGCGAGTCCAAATGAAATAGGTAATTGTGTTTCTTGTATGATCTCATTTCTTAGGTCTATCGTCCAGCGGTAAGGATCAAAAAATTTATCCATCCCCGTGAGGTCAATATAAAACTCATCAATACTAGCCTTTTCAAATAAAGGTGCCTTAGCGGCAATGATGTCCGTTACCCAGCGGGAATACTTGCTGTACATCCCTCTTGTTCCCCTTACCACAATTGCATGTGGACAAAGCTGCAATGCCTGCTTCATCGGCATGGCGCTTTTCACCCCGAACTTTCTTGCCTCATAACTGCAAGTGCTTACAACCCCTCTTTCACGGCTGCCGCCAACAATAATGGCTTTGCCTTTGAGAGAAGGATCATTCAATACCTCTACGCTCACAAAAAAGGAGTCGAGATCGAAATGAGCGATATACCGTTGCGGTGATGACATACTCATCTAAGGTAGCACCAGTTAGGGAGAGATGGGCGTTTTATGTGCAGTAATCTACATGTTATCTTTCCTGCTGCACGCTGGTGTAATTTTTCCAGGGTTTCTTCAAGAAAGAAGCTATTAAAAGCACTTCAATAACATATCAAACTCACAGCTTAGCACTTTTTCTGTGGTATGATGTGGGTGTAATGTGGATTTGATGTGGGTTTGATTCGGTAATGGCTTGGAAATGAGTAGGTTAATAGGGCTGA
Source organism: Bacteroidota bacterium (assembly GCA_028875875.1). Taxonomy (GTDB): domain Bacteria; phylum Bacteroidota; class Bacteroidia; order Chitinophagales; family Chitinophagaceae; genus JAGWUV01. Next base: position 41,568 of record JAGWUV010000022.1, on the reverse strand, counting down.
AATTGATGAATTGAAATAATATTTATTATTGATAATCAATACTTTCTTTATTGCAGCACACTGAGAATAGCAGCATCAATTCGCCTGGGTTTGAAAGTTTTACGGTCGAGCAGTACCCAAACACTTTTAGCAGTAACGATTGTTTTACCGTCTTTTTTACGGGTAATTTCATAAAACCTGTCCCATGTTACCGCTGTATGTTCGCCCGTCCAGGTGGTAATAACGAGTTCATCATGGAGATAAGCGGAGGCGAGATAATCGATCTCATGCCTTCTTACGATCCATAATACCTCTTCATGCATTTGCGGGGAAACACGGGAAGTCCAGTGCCTGAAAGCTGCCTCCTGCAAAAACTGTACATACACCACGTTGTTTACATGCTGTAAATGATCGAGATGCCCGGGTTGCACCGTTATTTCAAGCTGGTATGCATTGGCGTGGATACTCATCGATATCAGGATTCGAGGTAAATTTCCAGTAACCCATCAGGCAATGAAACATGCACCTGCTTTAGTTTTTGATCTACTTTTTGCAGTGTGGATTCGTTTAACGGAATGAGAATTTCCTTGGTTTGAAATTCTATGCGTAACAGCACCTGGTGGGGCTGTTCTATCACTTCCTCTACTTTTCCTAATGCTTCGTTATCATTTACTACGGTAAAACCAATAAGGGCAATGGGGGATGATTTGCCGGCTACTTTCCTGAAATCTTCTTCCAACAGATAAACATTTTTATGAATGAAGCGATGGGCGGCTTCTTTGGAGTTGATGCCTTCGAGCTGCACATACATATCTTCATGATCCTTGGCCTTGCTTTGCTGGATAAAGTAGGGCAGGTAAGAACCTTTTAATTCTTCTATAAAAAGGGCTTCAATGCCTTTAAGGGCTGTTTTTTTGCCTAGCCCATGGTGTATGATGATTTCTCCTTTGATGCCAAAAGTAGCAACGATACGACCTATGTGAATATAGTTTTGCATGCGATAGATGAACCTGGATGGTTTGGAAAAGATGCTTTCTGTTGCACAAAGCTATGCGGTACAAGTGTGCGACGCAACAAAAGATGAGCAGGGCGATACAGCCGGGTAACAAAAAAGCTCTGAACAGTTAATGCTCAGAGCTTCTATTGGGATTAACGTTGAACAAACTGATTAAGCCTCGCTTGAACCTTCAGCATTGTTTTCAACTTTCCTCACTGCCGGAGCTTGCTGGCGGCGCTGACGTTGTTGCTGACGGTGTGCTTCTGCACGGCGTTTGATATTAGCTTCATGCTCATCGTGCCACTGCTGGAATTTTACCATTGCAGTTGCATCATCGAACAAACCTAATTTCACACCGCGTAACAGGTGCTTCAGGTACAACACTCCCTTGAAAGAGAGAATTCTGCGAACTGTATCGGTAGGTTGTGCACCTTTATGCAACCAATCTAAGGCCTTTTGACGGTCCAGTTGAATGGTGGCTGGTACAGTTAGCGGGTTGTAAGTTCCAATTTTCTGAATGAACTTACCATCTCTGGGTGCACGGGCATCGGCCACTACGATAAAGTAGAAAGGACGTTTCTTGCTACCGTGTCTTTGCAATCGCATTTTTACTGCCATGTTAAATAGAAATTTAAAGGCGTTAATAAATAGGGTTTACAATAATTGGAGTGCGAAAATAGTAAAGTGAGTGGTATAATCCAACTTTCCGGCTTTAAGTTTTTTTGATACAAAACGAATTTTTGCAATTCTTTCAATGATGCATGCGGCTTGTGCCAGGTTGATAAAAAAGGGCTGTTCACCACCTAAAATCCAGCAGGTTAAGTTATCGTTTGCCCATCATTCCCCTCATGCCAGGAAATCCACCCATCGGCATTTTGTTCATCATGCTCATCATCTTCTTCATTTGTTCAAATTGCTTCATAAAGGCATTTACCTCGTTCATATCTTTTCCGCAGCCTTTTGCAATACGCAGTTTTCTTTTCTGGTCGATCAAATCGGGGTTAGCCCTTTCCTCTGGAGTCATGCTTTGAATAATGGCTTCAATGCCTTTGAAAGCATCATCTTTAATATCAATATCTTTAACGGCTTTGCCTACGCCTGGAATCATTCCCATCAGGTCTTTCAGGTTGCCCATTTTCTTGATCTGCTGCAGTTGTTCCAGAAAATCCTGGAAGTCGAACTGGTTTTTCCTGATCTTTTTTTCCAGCTTTTTAGCTTGCTCTTCATCATATTGGGCCTGTGCCTTTTCTACCAGTGAAGCAATATCACCCATACCCAAAATACGCTGCGCCATACGGTCGGGATAGAACACATCGAGTGTATCCATCTTTTCGCCGCTGCTCATGAATTTGATGGGCTTGTTAACTGTGTATTTGATAGAAAGTGCAGCACCGCCGCGGGTATCACCATCTAACTTGGTTAATACAACGCCTGTAAAATCGAGCCTGTCGTTGAAGGCTTTGGCCGTGTTCACAGCATCCTGTCCGGTCATTGAATCCACAACGAACAATATTTCGGCAGGATTCACTGCGGCTTTGATGTTCGCTACTTCGGTCATCATGGCTTCATCTACTGCCAAACGACCGGCAGTATCAATGATTACCACATTTTTATTCCTGAGTTTTGCTTCTTTGATGGCATTTTGTGCGATCAGTACGGCATCTTTCGTGTCAGGCTCTTTGTAAATATCTACGCCTATTTGTTCGGCCAAAACCGTTAACTGGTCTATGGCCGCAGGGCGGTAAATATCTGCCGCAACCACTAATGGCGATTTTCCTTTTTTGGTTTTGAGATAAGTGGCCAGTTTACCCGTGAAGGTGGTTTTACCACTACCCTGTAAACCTGCAATTAAAATAACGGCGGGATTGCCAGTGATGTTGAAATCGGCTTCCTGGCCGCCCATTAATTCAGTCAGTTCATCCTGCACAATTTTAACCATCAGCTGGCCGGGGCTGATAGCGTTCAGTACCTTTTCGCCAACGGCTTTATCTTTTACCTTATCCGTAAATTCTTTGGCTATTTTAAAGTTTACGTCGGCATCGATCAATGCACGGCGAATATCCTTTATGGTATTGGCAATGTTGAGGTCGGTGATCCTGGCTTCACCTTTCAGGTTTTTAAAGGCCGACTCTAATCTTTCTGATAAATTCTGAAACATACAATGCTGTTTTCAAGAGAACACAATAAAAAAGTGAACCCTAAAGTTCACTTTACAAAATGAGTTGCAAATATAGTTGCTGATTCTGTTATCCGAGATAAACTTTTAAGTGCTTGCAACGACTGGTGCTCCTGAGTTTGTTGATGGCTTTGTCTTTTATTTGCCTTACTCTTTCACGGGTAAGGTTGAAACGTTCGCCTATATCTTCCAGGCTCAGGGCGTTGTCTATGCCAATGCCGAAGAAATAGCAGAGCACTGCTTTTTGTCGTTCGGTTAAAGCAAGCATACTGCGTTCGATCTCTGTTCGTAAAGATTCAATATGATCTAATTTCTCATCGGTTTTTTCGGCGTTAGGGTTTTCCATAACGTCCATCAGCGTAGCATCTTCACCATCTGCCAATGGTGTATCCATGCTTACATGTCGGATGCCTACGTTCATAGACGCTGTAACTTCATCGAGGTCGAGGTCCAGCATATTGGCCAGTTCTTCCGGGGTGGGTTCTCTTTCAAATTCCTGTTCCAATTGCTGAAAAGCTTTGCTGATACGGTTAGTTAACCCTACTTTATTCAGTGGTAAACGAACAATCCGGCTTTGTTCGGCCAAAGCCTGCAGGATGCTTTGCCTGATCCACCATACGGCATAGGAAATGAATTTAAATCCCCTGGTTTCATCAAATCGCAATGCTGCTTTTATAAGGCCCAGGTTACCTTCATTGATCAGGTCGGGTAATGTTAAACCCTGGTTTTGATACTGTTTGGCAACAGAAACAACAAAGCGAAGATTGGCTTTAACAAGCCTGTCTAATGCTTTTTGATCGCCTTGTTTAATGCGTAATGCCAAAGACACTTCTTCTTCAGGGGAGATCAGGTCTACCTTCCCGATTTCCTGTAAATACTTTTCCAAACTCTGGCTTTCGCGGTTGGTGATTGATTTAGAAATTTTGAGTTGACGCATACTCATGGCAGTATTGGTTTTGGTTGTTGATTTAGCAGTTAATTTGTTTTGGTTAGGAAAAACCTCAGCGTCAGGTGCACATAGCAATTTAAGAAAGTTAAAGTATTCGCTCCAAAAAAAACTTTTAAAACCCTTATATACAGCGACTTTCAGGCGATAGCAGCTGTTTAATAATCCGGCGGCCATGGCTGAACAAAAGCTGTTCTCAAAAAAAACATTTGGATGGTATGGATTATTTAATATTATTGCAGCCCTCTGGATGACAGATCAAAGAAACTGAAATGAGTAAAAAACAATTATTTACGTTGGAGTTCCCCGTTAGATGTTCTCCAACTATCCTATACGAGTTCTTAAGCACACCTGCGGGTTTGCAGGAGTGGTTTGCCGATAAAGTAGATGAATGGGAAGGTGTTTATAGCTTCAGCTGGAATGGTGGTGTGCCCGATAAGGCAAAGATTATTGACCAGGAAGAAGATAAGTTCATTCGTTTTCACTGGTTACACAGCGAGAAAAATGAATATTTTGAATTCAGGATCGAGAAAACGGAAATCTCTAATCAAACTATACTGGTGATCAAAGATTTTGCTGAAAAAGGAGAGATCAAAGACCAAAGCCAGTTGTGGGAATACCAGGTAAAAGAGTTGTTCCACAGGTTGGGAAGCAAATAATTATTGCCACAGCCGGGCAAGTTCTGAAAAGGAATGTTGTAAAAGATCATACATACTGTCCCACTCACTGAGTGGGATTTTTTTTGCCAGCTTCAGAAAAGCAAGTTCCTGTAATTTATTGGCAGGAACAGCCTGTAAAGGCAGGTAATTATCTTCCCTGAAATGATGCTGCCATTCATCCTGGCCTACACCTATATACCATTGATCATTTAATTTTTGCAGCAATTCATCAGTAATGGGGAGGAGATATTTGCCCTTCAGTAGTATAGTGATGCTGAAAAAATTACCCCACCAGAAAAAAGTTCTTACAGAAAAGAAATCATCACCTGAAAAATACCTGGGATAATCGAGCATTACCCAGGGCAATGCTTCATAGTGCTCTCCACGTGAAATTTTTGGACTGATTTTTTCAACTTCTTCAGGCAAATGCCAGGTAGCTGCCTGCTGTTGATAATTGGCCGCCAGCTGGCCAAATAAAGCGTATACGGCCTCAATTATCCTGTTCTTTGTTAAAATCACCTCCGCATTCATCATCAGTTCCAAATCAGCCTTTGAAAGTTTTACATTTGCCATTCAACAATAGTAAGAAAGGCGATCGTGATAAAAAAATTGGATATACTCATCATCAGGGCATTTGCTGGTCCATTCCTGGCCACTTTCTTAATTTCTCTGTTTGTATTGGTGATGCAGTTCTTTTGGCTATATATAGACGATCTGGTAGGGAAGGGGTTAGACTTTGGTACTTTATCTTATCTCACCGGCTTAGTAGCCATTACATGGGTTCCGCTGGCATTGCCTTTGGCTTTGTTGTTGTCTTCTATCATGACCTTCGGTAATCTCGGGGAAACTTTTGAAATAGTTGCCATCAAAGCTGCCGGTATTCCTTTGTTAAGGTTTATGCGTCCATTGCTAATAGTTACTGTTTTTATCAGTGCCATTGCTTTTTTGTTTGCCAATAATATTATTCCTGTGGCACAGTTAAAGCTGGCCGCCATTAAATACGACATCATTATTGCCAAGCCGGCTTTCGATATCAAAGAAGGTGTTTTTTACAACAAGATCAATGGCTATGTAATTAAGATCGGTAAGAAAGAAAAAGACGACAGTACCATCAGGAATGTGATCATTTATGAGAAGAATTATGCTTTGCAGGATAACCTTTTGCTGGCCGAGAACGGAACCATGCGTGTAACGCCGGATAAAAAGTTCATGGAGTTTACCCTGCACAATGGTATTCGGTATGAAGAAAAAGGGCCAAGGCAAACACTGGCAACAGATTTTACCCAAACGAGTTTTAAAGAATATAAAAAAGTATTCGACCTGAGTAGTTTTGAGATCAACAAAACGAATGACAGTGCTTTTATTTACGATCCTAAAATGTTATCTATCCGCCAGTTGAATACAACCATAGATTCACTGGAGAATAAAGAAAAATATTACGAGAACAGGGCCAGGATAGAGGTAGCACCCTACCTTCCTTTTGCCAAATATGCAGATTCTTTATGGAAACCGTTGGATAAGGATACGCTGAAAAAATATGCCAGCATTCATCAGTTCCTGCCCGATTCGCAGCGGCATTATGTTTATGAGCGATCATTAAGCCAGTTGGGTACGGCAGGGGGGAATATTAATTTGCTGAATGATGATCTGAACCAGAAAGAAGAATCACTTCGGTTACATGAGATAGAATGGCACCGAAAGTTTACGTTAAGTGTTGCCTGCATTGTGTTGTTTTTGATCGGTGCTCCGCTAGGTTCCATCATTCGTAAAGGAGGCTTGGGTACACCGCTGGTATTTGCCATTGTTTTCTTCGTTGTATTTCATTTACTTAACACTTTTGGAGAAAAATTTTCTAAAGAAGGTGTAGTTCCTCCCATAGAGGGAATGTGGCTTTCTACCCTGGTATTAATTCCTATCGGGGCATTTCTTACTTTCAAGGCCATGCGGGATTCTCAATTGTTTAACCGCGAGTTTTACTTCCGTACGTTCAAACAGGTGAAAACCTTTTTAAGTACCTTTAGAAACCCATCCGATTCTTCCATTTAAAAACACTATACATATGCAAAAAAAGAACACTAGCCGGAGAGAATTTATTTCTGCAACCGGTAAGGCAGGTCTTGCTTTGGGCTTGTCAGCAACGGTATTGCCCTCTATTGCGGCAATGGTAAAAAATACTGGACTTCCTTCTACTTCTTTTTCCCAGCAACCGTTACCTTATGCGTATAACGCACTGGAGGCTGCCATTGATGCGCAAACCATGGAAATTCATTATACCAAACATGCGGCAGCCTATACAAAAAACCTCGCAGAAGCTTGTACTGCTGAAAAAGTGGATACCGGTAAAATGCATTTAGAAGATGTGCTGGCAAAGATTTCTAAATATTCTGCCAAGATGAGGAACAATGGTGGCGGGCATTATAACCATGAATTATTCTGGCAATGTATGAGCCCTTCTTCATCAGAAAAACCTTCAGGGAAATTATTGCACCATATAGAAAGCAGCTTTGGTTCTTTCGAAACATTTAAAACACAATTTACCGATGCCGGTAAAAACCGTTTTGGAAGCGGATGGGCCTGGTTGGTTGTAAATAATGATAAACGATTAAGTATTGGTTCAACACCTAACCAGGATAACCCATTGATGGATGTGAGCGAGCTGAAAGGCGTTCCACTGCTGGGTTTGGATGTATGGGAACATGCGTATTACCTGCGTTACCAAAATAGAAGGCCCGACTACATTAACAACTGGTGGAAAGTGGTAAACTGGGATTTTGTACAAAAACGGTTTGATGCAGCTATGTAATGCTGCCCAATGTACCAACAGTACAAGTGAGTGACACAACAGGGGCTGACAGATGTTACGAAGCCGGCTTACCGGCTAATAGCATATTGAATCATACAGATAACAGCGCAAAGCATAAGGGTTTTGTGCTGTTATCTTTTAAACGGAACAGTATATGAAAACAACTGCAAAATGGTCAACTGCGCTGGCTTTTGATGTAACCAGTGATAGTCATCATACCATTCGCTTAGATACCTCGCAGGCCAACGGAGGGTTAGATAGTGGAATGAGCCCTAAACAAGCAGTGCTGGCTGGTTTATGTGGTTGCAGCGGAATAGATGTAGTGGATATATTGAATAAGATGCGGGTGCCTTTTTCAAAATTATCGATAGAGGCGGAAGCAGAACAAACGGATACGCATCCTAAAGTTTTTAAGTGGATCAAAATGGTGTACAAATGCGATGTACAACCCGATGATCTTGATAAGCTGCAACGAGCTGCACAGTTATCACACGAAAAATATTGCGGCGTCTCTATCATGCTGAAAAAGCATTGCGATATTTCTTTTGCCGTTGAACTATTGTAGTGTAATTCAGCAGGTAAATTCTCTACATTTGACGCTCAACTTTTTCTCTTGCAACAAGCTCAACAAAATTATCGCTTGCAGGCATGGATCACTACGTTAAGCGTAGTGTTGTTCATGATTAAAATAACTGCTTACTATTTTACACATTCCGTAGCCATTCTTACCGATGCACTGGAAAGTATTGTAAATGTTGTGGCTGGTTTCATTGGTTTATATTCTTTGTATGTGGCGGCAAAACCAAGGGATCTCGAACATCCCTATGGGCATGGCAAGGCTGAATTTGTTTCTGCTGCCGTAGAAGGCACATTGATCTTCGGGTCGGGGATCCTGATCATTTATCAAACTATTGAAAGTGCCATCAGTAATAAACCGCTTGAGTCTTTAGATACAGGGATCGTGTTGGTTGCCATTACCGCAGTGATCAATTACATAGCAGGGTTCGTGTGTTTATCGGTGGGTAAAAAAAATAAATCCCTGGCACTACAGGCAAGTGGCAAACATTTGCAGATAGATACGTATTCAACGTTGGGTATTATTATCGGCTTGGTAGTAATTGTTTATACCCATCAGTACTGGCTTGATAAGGCTATTGCTATTGTGATCAGCGGAATTATTTTATACAACGGTTATAAAATCATCCGTGCCTCGCTGGCAGGTATTATGGATGAAGCTGATATGGAATTGCTGAAACGCTTTATTGAAGAAATGAACAGGCATAAACAGGATAACTGGATAGACCTGCACAATCTTCGTGTGATCAAGTACGGCAGTACACTTCATATCGATTGTCATTTAACATTGCCGTGGTACCTGAATTTGCATGAAGCACATGATGAGGTAGATGCGCTGGAGCAACTCATCATAAAAACGTTCGGCCATTCCATAGAGCTCTTTGTGCATACCGATGGTTGTTTGCCGTTTAGTTGCAGTGTTTGCTGTAAAGCAGATTGTGCTGTTCGTCAACACCCCATGGTACGGCGATTGGAATGGAATATGGAAAATGTGCTGTCTAATCAAAAACACCAGGCTGCACATGCGAATGATTATGTTGAATCATAAGGCGGATAAAATGTATGGAAGAGATATTTACTTTATTGATTGATTGCAGTGATGAGAAGGGACTTATTTATAAAGTAACTTCTGTGTTATACCAGAGCGGATGTAACATTATCAGGAATGATGAATATGTTTCGCAGGAGGATGTTCATTTTTTTATGCGTAGCGAATTCTCCGGACAGTCTGCTATGGTTCATACTGTAATTGCAGAGCTGAAAAAAGTATTACCGCCGGATGCTCATATTCGACTTTCCAGGAAAGAAAAAAGGAATATTGTTATCCTTGTTACAAAGGAACATCATTGTTTGAGCGAACTCTTAACCAGGGCACATTTCAATGAACTGAATGCTAATATCCTGGCCGTGATCAGTAACTATGATACGTTACAAAACTTTACAGAGAAGTTCAATATTCCTTATCAATACGTTTCACATCAGGATCTATCCAGGGAAGCACATGAAGAAAAGATCGTTGCGGCCATCAAACAGTATGCACCGGATTATGTGGTGCTGGCTAAATATATGAGAATACTAACGCCGGCTTTTGTACAGGAATTTGAGAACAAGATCATTAATATTCATCATTCCTTCCTGCCGGCTTTCATTGGTGCTAATCCTTACAGGCAGGCTTTTGAAAGAGGCGTTAAAATCGTTGGCGCTACGGCTCACTTTGTAAATAACCAGTTAGATGAAGGGCCGATCATTGCACAAAGCGTGATACCCGTAGATCACAGGCAGGATGCGGCTGAAATGGCTTTGGCCGGAAAGGATATTGAGAAATATGTGCTGTCTAACGCATTGAGAATTGTGTTCGATGATAAGGTGTTTGTGAATGGCAACAAGACAATTGTATTTGATTAATTCAATTTTTATAAATCATAAAATTCAGGTTTATGCAAGCGTGGAAAGATTACCAGGAACAAAACAAAGAACGTTTTTTAAATGAGCTGCTCGATCTGTTGCGTATTCCGAGTATCAGCGCAAGAAGCGAACATAAAGAAGATATGATGTGCTGTGCAGAATCGGTACAACAGCATCTTTTACAGGCAGGAGCCGATATTGTTAAAGTGTATCCTACGGAGGGTCATCCGATTGTTTATGGGGAAAAGATGGTAAGTGCTGAGTTGCCTACTGTTTTGGTGTATGGCCATTACGATGTGCAACCTGCCGATCCTTTGGAGTTGTGGCATAGCGGTCCGTTTGATCCTGTAATAAAGGACGGTAAGATTTATGCAAGAGGTTCTGCTGATGATAAAGGCCAGTTCTTTATGCATGTAAAAGCAGTGGAAACATTGGTAAAGACCAATACATTGCCTGTCAATGTAAAGTTCATCATTGAAGGAGAAGAGGAGATTGGTAGTCCTAACCTCGCCACTTTTGTAACCGGGCATAAGGAGTTGCTGAAAGCCGATGTTATCCTGATCAGTGATACTTCTATGTTAAGCATGGAAAATCCATCCATAGATGTAGGTGTTAGAGGGTTAAGTTATATACAGGTAGAAGTAACGGGCCCGAATAGGGATTTACACAGCGGCGTATACGGTGGAGCCGTTGCCAACCCGATTACGATACTGGCTAAGATGATCGCTGCTTGTCATGATGAGAATAATCACATCACCATCCCCGGCTTTTATGATGATGTGGTAGAAGCCACAGCAGCAGAAAGAACGAAAATGGCGCAGGCACCTTTCGATGAAGAGGAATATAAGAATGACCTTGGTGTGAAGGAGTTATGGGGTGAGAAGGGCTTTACCACCAATGAGAGAACGGGTATACGTCCTACACTTGAGTTAAATGGTATTTGGGGTGGTTATACCGGCGAAGGATCTAAAACGGTATTGCCTTCTAAAGCTTACGCAAAAATATCTGCACGGTTAGTGCCTAACCAGTCTTCTAAAAAAATCACAGAGAAATTAATTCAATATTTTACGAGCATTGCGCCGGAAGGGGTTAGCGTGAAAGCCGAAGAACATCATGGCGGGGAGCCTTATATGACACCCATTGATTCCGTGGAATACCAGGCGGCTGCAAAGGCAATCGCTGCTACGTTTGGAAAAGATCCTATCCCCGTTCGTGGTGGTGGCAGTATTCCTATCTGTGCTTTGTTTGAAAAAGAGCTGGGCATTAAGATCGTATTCATGGGCTTCGGCTTGGATAGCGATAACCTGCACAGCCCAAATGAAAAATATGATCTCTTCAATTTTTATAAAGGCATAGAAACGATCCCTTATTTCCATAAATTTTATGCAGAAATGAAATAAGTTTTCTTCTTTGCAAACACGATAGCAAGCCGGCGATTCGAAAGGATCGTCGGCTTTTATTTTACTACTCACCGTTCGTGTAAAAAGCCGCACTTACATGCATGATCCTGCATTAATAAGTATCTTGTGACACTCATAAGGAACGGTCATGAAAAAAATCATTATCACTGTAACAGTATGCTTATCCTTCTTTGCCGCCCGGGCACAACAATTCTTTGATCAAACAAGAGCCGCTCAACATTGGGTGGATAGTGTTTTTAGAAAATTATCCAAACGGGAAAAGATCGCCCAATTGATGATCATCAGGGCACATAGCAATCTTGGCCCCGAACATGTACAACAGGTAAAAGAGCTGATCAGTAAATACAATATAGGCGGATTGTGTTTTTTCCAGGGAGGCCCTGTTCGCCAGGCTTTATTAACTAATGACTACCAGCAAATGGCCAAAACACCATTGATGATCTGCATCGATGGCGAATGGGGATTGGGTATGCGTTTGGATAGTGTAATCAGTTTTCCGCGGCAACTCACATTGGGTGCCATGCAGGATGCACAACTTGTATATCGTTTTGGGAAAGCAGTGGGTGAGCAATGCAGGCGAATGGGCATACAGGTAAATTATGCGCCTGTGGTAGATATCAATAACAATCCCAATAATCCTGTTATCAACGATAGGAGTTTTGGAGAAGATAAATATAAAGTGGCTTTGTACGGAACGGCCTACATGAAGGGATTACAGGATATGAATGTGATGGCCTGCGCCAAGCATTTCCCCGGGCATGGCGATGTATCGGTTGATTCTCATAAAGACCTCCCCGTTATAACTAAAACAAGGGCACAACTGGATTCACTTGAATTGTATCCTTTCAGAGAATTGATCAAAGCAGGTGTGGGCAGTATCATGAATGCACACCTGTATATACCAGCCATAGATAGTACGGTAAACCAGGCCACTTCTTTGTCTAAAAAAACGGTTACGGGTTTATTGCATGAAGAGTTGGGCTTCAAAGGCCTTACGTTTACTGACGCCCTGGAAATGCAGGGTGTGGCTAAGTTTTACCCGAAAGGAGAAGCTTCATTGCAATCCTTGATCGCAGGCAATGATATGTTGTGTTTACCGGGAGATGTGCCCGGAAGTATTGAGAAAGTAATCAAAGCTATGCGTAAGGGTATCCTGAAAAAGAAAGACCTCTATGCAAGAGTTAAAAAAGTGTTGCTGGCAAAATATAACCTTGGTCTCAATCATTTTGAACCGATAGATACGGCGCATCTTGTGGCCGACCTGAATCAACATACACAACAGATCAATACGTCTATTGCTGAAAATGCGATTACCCTGTTGCAGCAAAACAATACCTCATTGGTACCCTTGCAAAAGGAACAACGTATTGCTTATGTGGCCATTGGTGCCCCTAAAGAAAATGCCATTGCTGCTGCCCTTCGTAAAAATTACCGGGCAGATGTATATCTTTTTGCTGCTAAAGCGGCCATTGGTAACCAGGTGATGGATGATCTGAATAAAGTGATTCCTATTGATAAAACGGATAGTAATGCTGCCGCTCAATTACTTCAAACACTTGAGCAGAAAAAGTATGATGTGATTATTGTAGGCTTACATAATTACAGCCGCAGGCCTGCTAATAATTTCGGTCTTAGTAATCCATCTGTGTATCTGTTAGATGCGTTGGCAGGAAAAGAAAATGTAATTACTTTATTTTTCGGCAATCCCTATGCCATTAAAAATGTAACGGCACCTCAAAACCTGTTGGCTTTTTATGAAGATGATGATATCACGCAAAGTACTGCTGTTGCGTGGTTGTTGGGCAAGGTGCAGGCCAAGGGAAAGTTGCCTGTAACGGTCAATGACCGGTATCGTTTTGGTGAGGGACTGGTTTACAATCGATATTTTCCTTTCGTACAACCGGCTACCGTTGGTGTTAATGAGAACAGCCTGGCTGCCATTGATTCCATTGCAAATGATGCTATTGAAAAAGGAGCTTTTCCAGGATGTGTGGTACTGGCTGCCAAGGATGGAAAAGTGGTGTACAATAAGGCATTTGGCTATACATCAACAGATAAAAAGCAAAAAGTAACCACAGCTACTGTTTACGATCTTGCTTCTGTTACTAAGATATCGGCTACCACAGTAAGCGTGATGAAGTTGTATGAAGAAGGAAAGATTGAACTGGATAAAACATTGGGTGATTACCTGCCTTGGACGAAAGGTTCAGATAAGGCAGCATTGAAAATCAAGGATGTGTTGCTGCACCAGGCAGGATTAACACCTTTCATTCCTTTTTATAAAGAAGTGATCGATGCTACAACAGGAGTACCTAACTGGAATGTGTTCTCTGCGCAAAGGGATGCGCAACACCTGTTTAGGGTTGCAGAAGGGTTGTATGTTCGTAACGACTGGCAGGATACTTTGAAGGAAAGAATACTGCAAAGCAAATTATCGCAGCAGGGGCATTATGTGTATAGTGATAATGATTTTATTTTTCTGGGTAAGATCGTGGAAGCCTTGTCGGGTAAGCCTTTGGATGAATATGCCCGGGAGAATTTTTACGGGCCTTTACATATGGTGAGCACTACGTTCAGGCCAAGGGAAAGAATGCCCCTCGAAATGATCGCACCTACTGAAGATGAAAAGCGTTTTCGCCGTCAATTGCTTTGGGGTGATGTGCATGATGAAGGGGCTGCTATGTTTAGCGAAGTGGCCGGTCATGCTGGTTTGTTCAGTAATGCGTATGATTTATCACAACTGTACCAGATGCTTTTAAACGGGGGTGAATTGAATGGCAAAAGATTCCTGAAGAAAGAAACGGTAGAGATGTTCACGGCCTACAATAGTGATGTGAGCAGGCGAGGACTGGGTTTTGACAAACCGGAAAAAGATAATGCAAGCAGAAAGGAACCTTACCCATCGCTATCTGCTTCTCCGCAAACTTTTGGTCATACAGGTTTTACGGGTACTTGTGTTTGGGTTGATCCTAAGTATAACCTGGTGTACATTTTTCTTTCTAATCGCGTAAATCCTACAAGGGAAAACAATAAATTAGGCCAATTGAATGTCCGCCCAAAAATCCAGGAAGCCATTTATAATGCTATCCGGCAATACTAACAAATGATTATTATTTGCCATTGAAAAACTTTATTTTCGTTACCTAACAAATCAATGAACATGAGAAACAACTTTCTCCGTCTAGGTGGTTTATTCGCCATTGTACTTTTCATTACATCCTGTTCTTCCAAAGGCCCTAAGGAAGCCCGCTATATTCCTAAAGATGCAAGTGTAGTATTGGCTGTTGATCCTGGGTTGTTACAGGAAAAAATGAAGAAGGGAAATATTGATATTGATACCTTGTTTAAACAGATGCTGGGTAAGGATTCCGGTAATGTCAAGGTGAAGAAGATGTTCGAAGATTTCAAGAACTGCGGTGTGGACTGGAACAGTAAGTTCTATTGTTTCGTTACCCAAAAAACAGATGCGAGTAAAGGACAAGGAACATTCGTCAACCTTATTGGAAATTTAAAAGATTCATCTAAGTTATTGTCTTACCTGCTTACGATTGATGAATTTAGGGGTAGGGAAATTAAAAATGAGAAGAATTACACTTATATCCAACTGGATTATAACGGAATGGTTGCATGGACAGATAAGATGATACTGGTTACAGGATATCATTACTCACCGGCTATATCTGTTATGAATATGCCTGATACAGTGATGAGAACCTACCAGGCACCTTCCATTAATAAATCGGAGGAGATCAGGAAAGAAGTAGCCCGTTTCTTCACACAAAAAGAAGATGAATCAATGGCTTCTGTGAAGGCATTTACAGACATGTTTAAGCAAAAATCAGATGGATACTTCTTATCTACCACCAACAGCACGCTGAATAATCTTAACAAGTCTATGCCGTTGCAATTGCCTAAACTGGAAGAACTGTTGAAAGATAATTATACTGTTGGTACGTTTAATTTTGCTGATGGTAAAGTAGAATTTAATTACAGTTTCTATCCCAACAAAATATTGGATGGTATATTGAAAAAGTATCCTGGTTCGGCGATCAAGACTGCGATGTTTGAAAGCTATCCTTCTGATAAAGTAGATCTGTTGATGACAACTTCTTTCAATCCTGAGATCATCGGCGGAATTTTGAAACAACTGGAAGTAGAAGCGCTGGCAGATGGCTTTCTCGATAAGATGGGTTTATCTACAAAAGATATTTATAAATGCCTGAAAGGTGATATTGCTGTAGTGGTTTCAGATTTGCAATGGCCGGCCACAGCTGCACAGCCCGGAGCAAAACCACAAGTGGTTAAGATGATCTTTAATGCTGCGATTGGTGATACAGCTAGTTTTGCGAAGTTGATGGACAAGGCAGTTGAAAACGGGTTCTTGTATAAAGGAGATCACGGCTACCAGTCTGGATACCTCATGCGTTCATTGGGTTTGTATCTTCATACTGATAGTAAAAATATTATACTGGCAAGCGATTCTTTAACTTATGTAGCGTATGCTGCCAACACAGCCAAACTGCATTTAGCTAATGGTGTGATGGATGAGATGAAAGGGAAAAACGCTGCTATGTTTGTTGATCTTGGAAATATATTCAACGGCTTTAGTAATATGAATGATAATGCAGCGATGAATACGGCAAAAGCTACTTTTAAAGATGTGATCTTCACTTCTGAAAATTATAACGGAACAACAACAAGTGCTTCGGGTACACTTCGTTTGAAAGATGAAAAACAAAACAGTCTTGTTACATTGTTGAAACTAATTCCGGAAGTATCGGAGCAGGTGCGTAACTCCATGCCGGCTGGTGATTCTACATCGGCAGGTGATGGTATTTTATCTTTGCCCATCTTTCCAAGAATAAATAATCTCTAAATACAAGAGCTGCTTTTGGCAGCTCTTTTTTTGTTGTAGTAGTTGTATTTTCGACTTATGCAGATACGCTTACAAAATGTGGTTCCGGTTCCGTTACGAGAAAAAATACTTCAACGGAAAAGCGAGGTATGGAATACCAATATTGTTTTTGATCAGGGCCATTGGATCAAAATAAAAGCTCCCAGCGGAACGGGTAAAACCACTTTCATTCATACCCTATACAAAATACGGAATGATTATAGCGGTGATGTTTGGTGGGGTAATCAAAACAGTAGGGAAGTAACGGGGGATGCATTGGCGCAAATACGGCAGCAAAAACTGAGTATCATTTTCCAGGATCTTCGTTTGTTCGGTGAGCTTACCGCAAGAGAGAATATTGAATTGAACAGGGTATTGCAGGAACCATTTTATGAAGGTGCCATGATCGATGAGATGGCTGAGCAGTTGGGTGTTACGCATATTCTCCGGCAAAGAGCGGGCTTGTGCAGTTATGGTGAACAGCAACGCATTGCCATTATCCGTTCGCTCATGCAGCCGTTCGACTGGCTGCTGATGGATGAACCGTTCAGTCACTTAGACCAGGAGAACACCCGAAAGGCCGCCGCACTGATCGCAGATGAGTGCAGTAAGCGAAAGGCCGGTTTTATTTTAATGGATCTGGACGAGGATGATCATTTTAATTATTTCAAAAGAGTAGAATTATAAATGCTAAACCAATTGTTGCGTAAACTCATCCGTTCTGCTTCGGGCAGAACCCAATGGCTGCTGGCTGTGGTAGGATTGAGTATCGCATTATTGCTGATCTTCGCCGCTGTACAGGTACAGGTGAACTATAACGATCTGCTGCATGGTAAAACCAACCAGGATAGTGTGGCTAATTTTTTAGTGATCAATAAATTGCTGAACAATCAAACCTATGGAAATGCTACGTTAAGTGCTGCTGAGATTGATGATTTAAAGAAACAATCTTTTACGGAAGATGTAGGTATCTTAACACCCAGCCGCTTCAAGGCTTCGGTACAGAGTTATAGTGATCGCTTTCCTTTTTATACCGACATCTCCTTCGAAAGTGTGCCTGCACAGTTCATTGATGTGAACAGTAAGGATTGGAAATGGGATGAACAAAGTGCTTTCATTCCCATGATCGCTCCCAATATGTTTTTAGATTTTTACAATTTTCAGTTCTCCTTCTCACAAAACCTTCCACAGTTAACACAGGATGTGGTGAAAATGATCGTTTTCAAAGTGAACATCAATACGCCCAATGGTGTGGTGAGCATGAATGGAAGGGTAGTGGGTTTCAGCGACCGTATCACTTCTTTATTGGTACCACAGGAGTTTATGGACTGGGCCAATCAGCGGTACAGCATTAACCAGGATACGAAACCTTCCAGGGTGGTGATGCGAACCAAAGATCCCGGCAACCCGCAGTTGGTGGAATATCTAAAGGGTCATAACCTGGTTACGGATGCAGATAAAACAAGATTCAGTAAATACCGCCAGATCGTTAACACCGTAGTAAACATCAGCTGGATAACCGGCGCAGTGATGCTCTTGTTTGCTTTGCTCATTTTCACACTGTTTATTCAATTGACAGTTTCATCCTGCAAAGATGAAATTGAGTTGCTGGTAACACTGGGGGCTTCGCCTAAACAATTACAGCGGTTTTTAATGAAGCAGTTCTTTCCTGCCAACGTGTTCATCGTGCTAATCACTTTGCTTATTGTAACCGGCTTGCAATATTGGGTGTATAGCATACTCTCACAACAAAATATGTTTGTAAGTGCTTTTACTTCTTATTATACTTTACTCACAGCCTTGCTCATTTTACTGGTATTGTGGATCACCAACAGAACTACGATCAGGAAGTATGTAGTGCAGCAACAAAAATAGATTCCTGTAATTTTAGCACATGAATGTAAAAGGCAGCATAAAGAAGAAAAAGGATAAGCGATTATTGTTCTTTTTATTTTTTACTTTTTGCTTTTTCGTATTCGTAAATGATTCAACCGCACAAAATACGATCCCGCCTATTGGTTACTGGAGAGAACACTTAAATTATCAGAATACTATCCAGGTGGTGAAAGGAGATAAGATATATTGCGCCACAATTAATAATTTATTCAGTATAGATGCTTCGTTCGATATTCAGCGATTCAGTAAAGTAAATGGACTGAATGATATGGGGGTGAGTTGTATTGGCTGGGATGACCAGTCGCAACAACTGGTGGTAGCATACAAGAACAGTAATATAGATGTTATACAGGGAAGTATTGTTAGAAATATTGGCGATATAAAACGAAGTCAGATCAATGGCAATAAAACGATCTATAGCTTGTACTGTAAAGCCGGCTATGCGTATGCTTCCACAGGACTTGGTATTATTGTGATAGATCTGAATCGTTATGAAATTAAGGATACTTGGATCATTGGTAATAACGGCAACCAGGTGAAGGTAAATGCTTTCACTTCCTGCAGTGCCAATTTTTTGGCTGCTACTGATGAAGGATTGAAAACAGCGCCGGTAACTTCATCCTCTCTTGCCGATTATGCAAACTGGGCCAACATCAGCGGCGCTAATGGCCTGTCTTCCGGGAAGGTAAATAATGTATTCATCGTAAATGGGGTTCCCGTTGTACAGAAAAATGATTCTCTTTTTTCCTTCACCAATAATAACTGGCAATTGTTGTATGCAGATACTTCCTGGTCGATACTAAAATGTAATACAACAGGAAATAAAATTTGGATAACACAACGCAATGCAGGCGGTAACAGTCGGGTGATGATCCTAAACAATGGTACTGTTGAAAAAATATTATCACAGCCGGGAGTGATCTCGCTTCCGCAATTTGTTTGTGCCGATAATAATAGTTATTGGATAGCTGATTATTATGGAGCCCTCTCCAACTTTGGAAATACTGTGCAGCAATTCATTCCTAATGGTCCTCCGGGAACTGCCGATGGCGATATGCTGGTGGCAAACAATACGGTTTATGCTGCAGCGGGGAGTGTAAACGATGCATGGAACTATCAATACAACAGGAACGGTATTTATAGTTTTTCTAACGGTAGATGGGATTATGAAAGTGCCTTTAATAAACCTGTATTGGATACTGTACTTGATTTTATTACACTCGCTGCGGATCCTTCCGATCAAAGTATTTGGGCAGGAAGTTATGGTGGCGGGTTGGTCCACTTTCATGATCAGCAGATAGATATATTCAAACAAAGAAATAGTACGCTGCAACCTGCCATCGGCGATCCTTCGAGCTACAGGGTAAGCGGTTTGGCTTTCGATCAGTATCAAAACCTGTGGATGAGTAATTATGGTGCTCCGCAAGATTTGCAGGTACGAAAAAAAGATGGCACATGGAAATCATTCTCCATCCCTTTCACACATACCGAAAATGCTGTGAGCCAGGTAGTGGTGGATGATGCCAACCAGTTATGGATCGTGAGTCCGCGAGGTAACGGTGTATTCTGTTATAATTACGGAGCCAGTATTGATGCACTGAACGATGATCACTGGGCTTTCCTGCAATCTGGTATCGGCTATGGTAATCTTCCCAGCAATAATGTGTATTGCCTGGCAAAAGATAAATATGGATTTATCTGGATCGGAACAGACCAAGGCATAGCAATAGTGCAATGTGCTCCTAATTTTTTCACCCAGAAATGTGATGCTGTATGGCCTGTAGTGCAACAAGACCAGTATGCCGGATATTTATTTCACGATCAGCAGGTGCAATGTATTACTGTAGACGGGGCTAACCGTAAATGGGTGGGCACCAACAACGGGGCCTGGCTGGTTTCGCCAGAAGGCGATCAGATCATTACACATTTCACAGAAAGCAATTCACCACTGTTGAACAATGATGTAAAAAAAATTACTATCGATCCGCAAACAGGCGAAGTATTCTTTGCTACTTTTTCAGGTATCTGTAGTTTCCGGGGTACTGCTACTGATGCGGGTACTGCAACGAATTCCGTACTCGTATTTCCCAACCCTGTTCCCCCGGGTTATCATGGAACCATTGCTATTCGTGGTGTTGCAGAGAATGCTTTGGTTAAGATCGCAGAGCTGAATGGGAGGTTGGTGTACCAGGCAAGAGCATTAGGCGGACAAATGGTTTGGGATGGCTCCAACTATAAAGGTGAAAGAGTGGCCAGTGGTGTATACCTTGTTTTGATAAGGGATAATGATGGTACAGAAAAACTGGTAACTAAAATTGTAATCATTAGTGGCCGATAATTATAAACGATATAAACTTACATAGTATGAAACTTGTTTCTTATTTACACGATGGACAGGATCAGCTGGCATTTTTAGTAGATGGCTATTTATACGATTGTGATCTGGTGCATCCTGAATTGCCCGGTAACATGAATATGTTTTTGCAGTATTGGGATGATATGTATCCTATCGCACAACAAGTGGATGCTGCTTTGGTACAGGGGCGATTCTCAAAAGATAAAGGCATTGCTCTTGAAAACATTCATCTGTTATCACCTGTTCCTTTTCCATCATCCTGCAGGGATGGTTATGCCTTTCGTCAGCACGTGGCAGCAGCAAGGCGTAACCGTAAAGTGCCGATGATTCCTGAGTTTGATCAATATCCTATTTTTTATTTTACCAATCATCATAGCATACAGGGGCCGGGAAATATTCTGTGTATGCCCGATCATTTTCAAAAACTCGATTTTGAACTGGAAGCTGCTATTGTCATTTGCAAGCAGGGAAGAAATATTCCTGCTGAAGAAGCGGATAATTATATCGGTGGATTGATGATCATGAACGATATGAGTGCAAGAACTTTGCAAATGGAAGAGATGTTATTAAACCTGGGGCCTGCAAAAGGAAAAGATTTTGCTACAGTGATAGGCCCTTACTTAGTTACATTGGATGAATTGGAACAGTATGAAGTACCCGCTAAAGAAAACCATACCGGAAAGAGCTGGGACCTGGTAATGAAGTGTTGGGTAAATGGGCAGCAAGTGAGTGAAGGTAATATGAAGGATATGGACTGGACATTTGCAGAGATCATCGAAAGATGCAGTTATGGTGTGAACCTTTATCCCGGCGACATCATTGGTAGCGGTACAGTAGGCACCGGTTGTTTTCTTGAACTAAATGGAACAGGCAAACTGAATGACGAAAACTATACGGAACAATGGTTGCAGGAAAGTGATGTAGTTGAAATGGAAATAACAGGCCTGGGTAAGTTGGTGAATACAATTGTAAAAGAGGAGAGTGAATTCAGCATTCTTAATAAGAAAAAAACGTCTTAACCGTAAAGTCGCTGAGTCGCAGAATTTTTGTGTTTTGCACCTGTACGTTACGAAATCATTTTATGACGAAAGAAGCTTATAATATTCTATCTGGTGAGCTATTGGATGCCTGCATTGAAGTACACAAACAATTGGGCCCAGGATTGCTAGAGTCTGCTTATCAATTTGCCTTGATAGTTGAACTTTAATTAAGAAATATTAAAGCAGAAGCTAAAGTTCAGGTGCCCCTTTTTTATAAAGGTTTTGATACGGGAAAGTTGTATGAGATTGATATTTTGGTGGAATCTGAAATTATTCTAGAATTGAAAGCTGTAGATACGATTCTTCCTGTATTTGAAGCACAATTGATCAGCTATTTAAAACTTACGAACAAAAAGCTTGGTTTTCTTATTAATTTTCATGTGCCATTGATGAAGGATGGTTTTAAAAAATTTGTAAACAATTTTTAACTCAGTGTCTCTCCGCCTTAGCGGTTTATAAGTTATGTTGATCAATATACCTCAACTCCCGATCCAGCAACGACAGGCATGGCTGCAACATGCCATAGCCCCGCGTCCCATTGCTTTTGCAAGTACAATAGATAAAGAAGGAAATGTGAACTTAAGTCCGTTCAGCTTCTTTAATATGTTTTCAACCAACCCGGCGATCGTTATTTTTTCACCTTCGCGAAGCGGAAGAGATAATCATTTAAAACACACGTTACAAAATGTGCTGGAAGTGCCGGAAGTGGCTATTTGCATTTGCGATGAAACAATGGTGCAGCAGGTGAGCCTGAGTAGCTGTGAGTACCCGAAAGGAGTAGATGAATTTATTAAAGCCGGATTTACTAAGGAAAAGGCAAGCATCATAAAACCACCTCTCGTTAGAGAAGCGAAAATTAAAATGGAGTGCAGAGTAAATGAAGTGAAAAGTTTAGGTGACCAGGCAGGGGCGGGACAACTGGTAATTGCAGAAGTGTTATGCATGCATGTGGAAGAAAGTATTTTAAATACAGAAGGAACGATGATCGATCAGAAGAAAATACAGCATATAGCAAGGCTGGGCGGTGATTATTATGCAGTGATTAACGAGCAAAACTTATTTACCGTGGCAAAACCTAATAAAGAATTAGGAATAGGCATAGATGCCCTGCCTGCGGGTATTCGCAATAGTTTGATCCTAACGGGAAATAATTTAGGACAATTAGCCAATGTGCAACAAATACCTGAAGTGGATGTGCAGTTTGAAGATGAGCAATTGAAAAACATCATTCAATATTTCTCAGTAAGCCCAACAGAAATGGAGCTGGAACTGCATCGTTATGCCAAACAACTACTTAATGCGAATAAAGTATATGAGGCCTGGCAGGTTTTATTGGCTGCAGAATCTGTGTAAATACATCGCTTAAAGGAAAGAGAAAATAGTTGTGCGGAATTTACCCCATCACTAAAAAATCCTCATCTGTGAGCAAAGGCTGAGTGATAGCTGACTGCTTCATCGCTCTTGCTTTTTCCATCACCTGCTGTACTATCTCATAAGTGCTGTGTGATAGTTGCAAAGCTGAAGGAGCATCCTGCTGTAACCAGTTTTTTACTTCTGTGCCAAACGAATGAGTGATCGAATCAATAACAGGTACCTGTAATCTTTGCAGGGAAGCTGCATTGCACAATTGTTCGTATTGTCCTTTGATAGGCAGGCACATCAGTTTCTTGCCCATGTATAATGCTTCTGCAGGTGTTTCAAATCCTGCGCCGGTAATTACACCATGTGCATAGATCATACTTTCATTGAATGCCTTTCCGTTTACAGGGATGAAAGTGATATTGCCTTGCGTAACAGGTTGCTTCACCTTTTTAGAGAAGACCTCAAAACGTATATCTTGTATTGCTTGTAAACTATTGCTTACAACTTCATCACTGTAATGCGAAAGATAAACTGTGATATGCCCTTTGTCTTTTACATCCGCTTGTAATATATCATCCTTAATCACCGGGGAAAATATGAAATCATCATATCGCTCAAAGTGAAGTCCCACATAGCTTGTAGCCTGAGCGTAGTTCTTCAGTATCCATTCTCCTGCGATATCCTTTTTAGCAGGCCTGGGAGTAGCAGCGCTGATAAAGCTGGCCTGGTGACCGAAGTTAATGGATGGAACATTTTTAAGTTTACAAGCCATGGCAGTGATACTTTCAAAATCATTGATCACTACATCGTATTGTTCAACAGGTAATTCCCTGGCTTCTTTCCACACCTGTAAAGGAGAAAATGCTTTTAGCATTTTCAGGTAATCTAATCCACCCTTATTGCCATAAAATAAACTCACTCCGTTACTGCGATATTTTACAGGTAAAGCCGCCTGCAGATTGCTGTTGCTGCCGCTTAAAAAAACATCCACAGTGCCGTATTGCTGTAAATACGGCATCAGTTCCATTGCTCTTGCAATGTGACCGTTACCTGTAGCCTGAACTGCGTAAAATATTTTCATCAGAATGGTTTTGAAAATGCAACATTGCTTTTAATCATATCAACTGCAGGCATCATAGAGTTAACGAACATGGATACTTCATCAGCCATCACATCAAGGTTGGGCAATTTCTTTTCCATATTCACCACTGTTGATGCAAATTCTTTTTCATCATATTTATACATGTGCCAGTCGTTATTGTAAAACTCCAGCGCTGTCATGTGTTCTACCCAATCACCGCTGTTCAGGTATGTAACTCTTCCTTTATCAGTCATTACACAACGCATCTGTGGTTCGTGAATATGTCCGCAGATCACATAATCATACTTCTTTTCAATTGCTATCTCTGCTGCGGTTTGTTCAAAGTCGTTGATCTTGCTAACCGCTTTGTTCACCTTATCCATCACCGATTTGGATAAACTCATTTTTTCCTTACCCATCAGTTGCAGAAACCAGTTGATCAGTTTATTCAGCCGGATGAGTAGGTTGTATCCTTTGCTTCCCAGCTTGGCAAAGAATTTGGCGCTGCCTTTCGTGGTACTATCAAATACATCACCATGAAATATCCAGCACACTTTACCGTCTATTTCCATTACCAGTTTATCCAATAGCTGAATATTGCCCAGTTCCAGGTCACTATACCTGCGTAAGGCTTCATCGTGATTGCCGGTAATATAGATCACACGAGTGCCTTTACTGGCAAGGCTCATGATCTCTTTGATCACCTGCATATGTGTTAAGGGAAAGAAATTTTTTCTGAACTGCCACACATCAATTACATCTCCGTTAAGGATCAAAATGCGTGGAGAAATACTTTTGAGGTAATGTACAATCTCTTTAGCACGACATCCATAAGTTCCTAAGTGCAGGTCGCTCATTATCGCCACATCAAGGGGTCGTCTGTTCATGTAACTATTCGTTTACCAAAATTCAAATAGCTATATGAAGGAAATATGATGTAGGGATGAACAAATTGTTATGAAACCGGCTTTTGATTTATATAGCAACAGTCGTTGCCTCACTGTTCAGTCAGACGGGCATCGCACTCTTTTACGCCCGGTTCTTTATGCGGCTTTATTAATGCGGAGTAATTATTGCTTTCGTTCTTGCCATGTTTTATATATGGCTTCTTGTTGAGTTTCCTTACCTGGAGCTTCTCTCAGCGGTTCTGAAACTTGCCAGTACTGCATCATTTCGTGCGGAAGCTGTTGATACAATTTGGTTCCTTCTGTTTTCCAGGCGATCATCTCATCACTTACGTCCTTAATTTTTTTGGCGGGGTTACCGGCTATTACACTTCTTCTTTCAAAATACTCTTTGGCTTTTATAAAGCTTAGTGCACCCACAATACATTCATCTTCTAAAACAACATCATCCATCACCACACTATTCATACCTATCAGGCAATTCCGGCCTATCGTAGCGCCGTGTATCACGGCGCCATGACCAATATGAGCAGCTTCTTTCAATAAAACCGTTACGCCTGGAAACATGTGTATGGTGCAGTTCTCCTGCACATTACAGCCATCTTCTATTATGATCTTTCCCCAATCACCCCGTAGGGCAGCACCAGGACCAATATATACGTGTTTACCAATAACAACATTACCGGTAACAGCAGCCTGCGGATGTACAAAAGCAGTTTCATGCACTACAGGTATATATTCTTTGAAGCGATAGATCATGGCATTCTTTTCTTAAAGTTAAGCTGTATTGCTGCTTTGGATATGAGATGCTGAAAATTTTACGGGCCTGCTTCCTTAACTTTTTCTTTGTGGCTTTTGTTAATTGATCTTATCGCAATTATTAATAACCAAACGATAGCGGCAAAACCCACTATGCCCACTAATATGGCAAGCCCATCATTGCCGGAGCAGGAGATATCGCATGCCAGTGCTGCCAGCAAAAATGTGAGTCCAACGGCTGCTATGATCGCAAGAATTATCAATGTAGCTTTTTCAGCTTTATTATTATCGTTTTTCAGTTTACTAGTAAGATAAATACCAAGTTGTTTTTCAAATTCTCTTTTTAATATTCTTTTCTCAAATCTTTTCAAATCGCTTCTGTCGCGGTATTGCAGTGAGGAAAGTATTTCTTCGGCTGTAGGCTTTTGGTGAATACGTTTGGAAGGTAGTGATGCATAGGCCGGTTCACCGGTAATTACGAGATATTCATGATTAACAACTGCCATCACCAGTATGAATGAACAGGTGCCTGCAACTATATCTGAAATTTTCTGACGGAGATAAAACTGTTTCTTCGAAAAATAGGTAGTGCTGGTTTTTTTGTTTGGGTATAAGAAAGTGATTATTAGTAATGCAAGGGCGGAACTATAAAAAACTGCTGGTGAAAGATAATAATGAATACCACTTAAAGTAAAGCCGACAAAAATTCCAAGTAATGCTAATGATAATTTGATGAATGTGATGGCAAGGCGGGCCGCCCACAGATGGTGATGGGCCCATAAAGAAATTTTTCTCATATACAAAGCTTTAGTAAGATTGGAAAAATGATCTCTCAATCATAATAAACTTACTTTATCCTAATTTTCTTTGCAAACAAAACAGGCGACTATTATAAGCTGCTACTATAATTAGTCATATAGAATTGTATTGCTATGAAACTAATTTTTTACCGGTTCTGAAGCAAGTACCCTTGAATAAGGCAACCTGTTCTTCACGTTCATTAAAAATAGTAATTAAATAAACGCCGGTTTGTTTCCCATTGTGTATTTCTTTCGCTTCTGCGATCAATGTATCACCAACGTGTACCGCCTTTATGAAGTTGATATTCGTATCTAACGCAACAGATAAATTATTGCGGTTATTACAGGCAAATGCGAAAGCGCTGTCTGCCAGTGAAAAAGCAATGCCACCGTGTACAATACCCAGGCCGTTGAGCATCTCCGTTCTTACTGTCATGTTTATTTTAGCGTAACCTTCTTGAATGTCCACAATGCTGATGCCCAACCATTGTGAGAAGCGGTCATCTTGCATCATCTTTTCTACTACCTGCCTGTATGGGTTCATGTATTTTATTTACCGGTGAATAAGGGCTTTCTTTTTTGTATAAAGGCTTCTACGCCTTCTTTGAAGTCATGTGTCAGCGCTGCTTTTTGCTGGTATTCATCCTCCAGTTGTAATTGTTGTTCCAAATTGTTGGATGCACTGTAATTCAAGGCATGCTTAATATATGCCAAAGCCGTTGTAGGCATTTGTGCTACTGTTTTAGCAATGTTCTCACTTTCCTCTTCAAAGAGATCTGTTGAAAATACTTTGTATAGCATACCCATTTGTGCTGCTTCTTTTGCAGTGATGCTTTCTCCCAGCATCATCAGTGCACTGGCTCTTTGAAACCCGATCAGGCGGGGAAGAAAGAAAGTGCCACCACTATCAGGTATCAACCCGATCTTGGAAAATGCCTGTATAAAAGAAGCTGTTTCTATGGCTACAACAATATCGCAGGCCAATGCAATATTAGCCCCTGCTCCGGCGGCAACACCATTAACAGCCGCTATTACTGGTTTGGGCATATTCCTGATACGGGTAATGATCGGATTATAATGTTCACTCAATATTTTCTCCATGCCCGGCCCGTTGGGATCTGTTACCTCTGCAAGGTCTTGCCCGGCGCAGAAGGCTTTTCCGGCTCCTTTGATCAATACACAACGTATGGCATGAGACGAAGCACATTCATCCAACTTGTTTTGCAACAGTAATGCCATCTCCCTGTTAAAAGCATTGAGTTTTTCCGGCCTGTTGAGTGTGATGAATGCAATGTTATCATTCACCTCCAATAAAATGCTATGTGTATGCATGGTTGTATTAGTGGCATTTAAAATAATCAAAAGGTTCTTTACAATCTTCACATTGGTACAGGGCTTTACATGCTGTACTGCCAAATTGAGAAATTAACCTGGTGTGGTAGGAGTTACAGTGCGGGCATTGTACGGCTTCTTCTGCCTGGAAAGCATCCGGTGTACATACCAGTTGTTTAATGTTAGGCGGGGCGATGCCATAAGCCTTGAGTTTTTCTTTGCCCGCCTCGCTGATCCAGTCTGTTGTCCATGCCGGGGATAATGTTTCTGTGAGTACTATATTGTTATAACCCTCCTGCAATAAAGCCATTCGGATGCTCATCTTCATTACATCCAAAGCCGGGCATCCCGTATAAGTGGGGGTAATGGTGATGTGAATACTCACTGCATCATTGTTTATACCAACCTGTACATCCCTGATCACACCCAGGTCCATAACCGATAAAACAGGTATTTCAGGATCAGTTACCGTGCTAAGGATGGCGATGATCTTATCTTTTATATTAGCTACTGCTTGTGTTACCATTGGCTGTTGGGATATGCTCTTTGTAAAAATTGCATCTCGGCCAATATAAAACCAAGATGTTCTGTATGTATGCCTTTCTTACCGCCTGCCTGGTGCCAGTTACTCTTCACAGGAAGGGGCAAGCTAGCTTCTTCAAATATTTTCGTAACGGTTGTGTTCCATTGTTGCTGTAATAAATCAAAATCAATTCGCATCTTTTTCTCATAATCACTTGCATCCGTTAATTCGCCTGTAAACATCCATACCTGATCTATCGCCTGCAGCATCCTTCTTTTGCTTTCTTCCGTTCCATCTCCCAAACGAATCACCCATTCACTGCTCCATCTTACATGGTAGGTTACTTCTTTCAATGCTTTGGCAGCAATGGCTTTTAACTGTTCATCACTATGCTGTTGCAATTGTTGGTAGAGATGGTATTGGTAGGTGGAAAAGAAAAACTGTTTTAAGATCGTTTGCGCCCAGTCGCCATTAGGTAATTCTGTTAGCAGACAATTATAAAATTCATGTGCATCGCGTAGATATGCCAGCGTATCTTCTGTTGCTTCCTGTGAAGGAGAGGATTGATTGATCAATGAAGCTGCGTATTGATAAAAATTTCTTGCTTGTCCGAGTAAGTCTAGTGAAATGTTGGATAAGGCTATGTCTTGTTCCAGTGCCGGACCATGGCCACACCATTCACTGTTACGGTGCCCCATGATCAATGCATTGTCTGCGAGGTGAAGCGTATATTGGATAAGTTGATTCATATAAAAGGCTTAAGTGAGCAATCTGCATCAAAAAGTGAAGACTTTTTGGCTTTTACATTTTGACTTTTGAATTTGAGCGCTACATATGTTTTACCTCATCAGGCAGGTTGTAAAATGTAGGATGGCGGTACGCTTTATCATTAGCCGGATCGTATAAACTACCCGCATCATCGGGATTGGAAGCATGTATGTATTTGCTTTCCACTACCCATATGCTGATTCCTTCATTTCTTCTTGTGTACACATCTCTTGCATTCTCCATAGCCATTTGTGCATCTGCAGCATGCAGGCTGCCCACATGCTTATGATCCAATCCCTGCTTGCTTCTGATGAACACTTCCCATAAAGGCCAGCTATTCATTTCTTCCTGTGTTTGCTGTTGGGAAGATGTAGCAGGTGTACCGCCCTTTCCTTCTCCATAATCTCCGTAATAGTATTTAGTACCATATTCGCCTATCATATACAATCACTTTTGTTTGATTGGTAATTAAGCTACCTGTGTATGCGCTTTCATTGCTTTCTTCTCTGCATAGGCCGCCGCCGCTTCACGTACCCATGCACCTTCTTCCCATGCTTTTTTCCGGGCATCCAACCTTTGTTTATTACAAGGTCCGTTACCACTTAATACATTCCAGAACTCTTCCCAGTTAATCTTTCCAAAATCGTATTGTTTACGTTCTTCATTCCATCGTAAATCCGGGTCGGGTAAGGTCATGTTTAATACTTTCACCTGCTCGGCAATCATGTTCACAAACTTTTGTCTTAACTCATCATTACTAAACCGTTTGATCTTCCATTGCATGCTTTGTGCGGTATGTGGCGATTGTTCATCTGCCGGACCAAACATCATTAAACAAGGCCACCACCAACGATTGATCGCATCCTGGCATATCTTTTTTTGAGCTTCCGTTCCTTTCGATAGCACCAATAAAATTTCAAACCCTTGCCGCTGGTGAAAACTTTCTTCTTTGCAAATACGCACCATGGCCCTTGCGTATGGTCCGTAGCTTGTTCTGCACAGCGGCACCTGGTTCATAATGGCAGCGCCATCTACCAACCACCCGATAGCACCTATATCAGCCCAGCTAAGCGTTGGATAATTAAAAATGGACGAATACTTAGCCTTGCCTGTATGTAATTGATGGTACATTTCATCCCTGGAAATACCCAGTGTTTCAGCGGCGCTGTATAAATACAATCCATGCCCTGCTTCATCCTGCACTTTGGCCAGCAGGATCGCTTTCCTTTTTAAAGAAGGGGCCCTTGTGATCCAGTTCCCTTCAGGTAACATGCCCACAATTTCACTGTGTGCATGCTGCGATATCTGGCGTATCAGCGTTTGCCTGTATTTATCTGGCATCCAGTCTTTCGGCTCAATCTTGATCTCTTCTTCGATCTTGTGTTGAAATTGTTCTTCAATGGTCATGGCAATTCAATTTCGTTGGAACATAAAAATAGCAAAGTTTTATGCATCGCTAACGATTGTTAGTTTAAAACTGTGTAAAGAATCTTTGAGGCTTTGTATTTTGTGGAAGAAAAATAAGCGATATTAACATGATCTTTCGTCACAGCCTGGTATTATTACTGGTGGCATTGTATACACAAGTGCAGGCACAGCCTTTTGCAGATGAGATTAATGCTTTTAAAAAACAGGATAGTATGCATTATCCTGCCAAACATTCCATCGTATTTGTAGGCAGCTCATCGTTCAGGAAATGGGTGAAAATGAAAGAAGCATTTCCCAATTACCCTGTGATCAATCGCGGTTTCGGAGGCTCTACATTACCTGATGTGATCAGGTATGTGAAGGATATTGTGATCGCTTACCAGCCCAGGCAGGTGATCGTTTATTGTGGAGATAATGATTTGGCTTCTTCCGATACGGTTACGGCTGCCATTGTACTGCAACGTTTTACAACTTTGTTCGGTATGATCAGAAAAGCATTGCCCTATGCGGAGATTGATTTCTTATCGATCAAGCCAAGCCCCAGCCGTTGGAATTTGGCACCGGCCATGGTACAGGCGAATGATTTAGTAAAAGCCTATTTGAAAAAACAGCAACATGCACGCTTCATCGATGTATATCATCCCATGCTGGATGCCAATGGAAAAGTAAGAGAGGATTTGTTCACTGAAGACAGGCTGCACATGAATGATAAAGGCTATGCTATCTGGCAAAAGATCATTCAACCTTATTTGCTGAAATAATTTATTTCACATCATAATCCACCACTACTTTCTCTGTAAGCGGATGTGATTGACAGGTGAGGATAAAGCCCTGTGCAATCTCATCTTCTTCCAGCCCGTAATGTACATCCATCTGTACCTTACCTTCCAGCAGTTTGGCTTTGCAGGTACAGCATACACCACCTTTACAGGCATAGGGCAGATCAAGCCCTTCCTGCAGAGCGGCTTCTAAAATACTGCTGTTCATGGGTAAGGACAGCTCAAAACTCCTACCATCGGTTTTAATAGTGAGTTGGCATTGTGGTGTTTTATCTGTAGCTGCTGTATTCTGACTTTTAACGTTTGCCTTTTCACCTGAAGAAGAAGTAAACAGTTCTGTATGAATGGCTGCAGTATCTATATGTTGTTCTACTAAAAATGAGCGGATGTTTTGTGTCATTGCCTGTGGCCCGCAGATGAAAAATGTATCTGCACTGTGCCAGTCAACCAACTTCCCCAATGCAGCCAGTTTTTCTGTATCGATCCTTCCATGCTGCAACGGTGTTTCCGTTCTTTCCCTACTTAAAATATGGATCAGTTGAAACCGTTGCAGGTAGCGGTTTTTCAATGCTTCCAACTGTTCTTTAAAAATGATGGACTGGCTGTTCCTGTTACCATAGATCAGTGTGCAGGTACTCTCCGGTTCTGCACGAAGCACGGTGGTGAGAATGGAAAGAACAGGAGTGATGCCGCTGCCTGCAGCAAAACACACATAATTTTTTTTGGCTGCTGCGTCTATCGGTGTGAAGAACCTGCCCAATGGCTGCATGATCTCAAGACTATCACCTGCTTTCAGTTGGGTGTTGGCATAGGTAGAAAAGATACCCCCTTTTACAGCTTTAATGGCAATCCGCCATTCGTTATCCAAAGGTGAAGAGCAGAGTGAATAGGAACGCCTTATTTCCTGTCCGTTGATGATTGCCCGAACAGTAAGATATTGCCCTTGCTGAAACTGGAAATCCTTCTGTAAAGTAGCAGGTATATTGAGCAGAACAGAAACACAATCATGTGTTTCCTTTCTTACTTCCGCCACCGTAACTTTTGTAAAGTGTAATGACATAAACAGGCTATCGTTAGATCCTTTCCGGTATTATTTCTTCAAACCACCCACCAGGATGGTGATCATATTTTCTTCCAGCTCATCGCCATTAATCTTTTGTTTACTGCGGTGCCAGCTTTCAATGCCGCTGATCGCATGCAGCATAATTAACACGGCTGTTGTTGGATCAATTTTCTTAATCTCCTTTTTGCGGATACCATCTTCAATAATGGCTGCAAAACGTTTGCGGTAGGTACGGCGCTGGTTTTGAAAATTGGATAGATAGGGGTCGGATAAGTATTTCCACTCACGGTCCGATACATATACTTCTTCAAAGTGATGCACCATCCCGTTGATATGAAAACGAAGCAGTTTCTCAATTTTTTCCAGGGAGGAAATTTTTTCCGCTTCCACTTCATCCATGATATGAGAGAAGCGGTTGGCTACATTAAAACATATTTCATGCAGTAGTTCGCTTTTGCTTTTAATGTGGTTGTAGAGGCTGGCTGCTTCTACGCCAACAATATCGGCCAGTTCACGCATACTGGCTGCTTTGTATCCCTTTTCTCTGAATAGGGTAGCCGCTTTGCTGATGATCACATCTTTGCGGGTGAGGTTACTGTCGGTTTTTATTCTTCCCATAATTCAAAAATACACTAACTAACGTTAGCCCTGCTAAAAATATTCAGGTGTTAGTTTGAAAAAAATTACCGGAGAAGAAACCACAAGAGCAGCCATACAAAAGGGGTAGCCAGCAGCAATGAATCAAAGCGATCGAGAAAGCCACCATGCCCGGGCATAATACTGCCACTGTCTTTTACATTGGCCATTCGTTTGATCTTGCTTTCCAGCAGATCACCTGCCGTGCCTACTACGGCTGCAATAGCAGAGATGCCAATACCTGTGGCTACGGGTAAATGCAGCCAGTAATAACTGCCTGTTGTAACTACGGCTATGGCCAGTAAAGCCCCGCCAATCGTGCCCTCCCATGTTTTTTTGGGAGAGATGGAAGAAAAAGGCGTTTTACCAATGAAGGAGCCTACAATATAAGCCATGGTATCATTGATCCAAATAGCGGCGATCAGTATCAGTGGTGTGTAAAAGCCATAGTCAAAATACAACCCGGGTTCTTTTAAAGGCAGTTCGGGCAGTGCTTTAATATTGAGCATCAGCGCCCAGCTCAGGGAAATGTATAGTAAACCTACAACTGAATAACCCAGTGCTTTCATGTTCAGTTGTTTCTTGAACACTACTTCCGTGGCCAGCAGCACAACAGACAGGAGCAGCATCAAATACCAGCCCAGGCCGGAAAGGGTATTGTTGCCAATGCGATAATTATTTCGGAAGAGGAAGATCATCAGGAACCAGCCAAGCACCATCACACCGTATTTATGGATAAAGCTAGTATTGTTATAGGCTTCATCAATCCTACCTACGAGTTTTTGGTATTCCATCCAGCAGCCAAAATGAATGATGGAAAACAAGAGGAAGAACGACCATTGATTGATCAATAGCCCGGCCAGCATTACCGCTACAAATACAATTGCTGTTACAGCACGGGTTTTAAAAGTCTGAACGTTGAAAGCCATTATTAATTGGAATGAGTGATTTAGGGTGGAAAGATACGGTAATGTTGTACGTGGTAAGTTTTACGTTGTAAGTGGCGAAGTATAAAATAAGTGGTTATACTCCGGTGATCAATCGTTTTCTAACGTACAACGTACAACGTATTACTTATAACTCATAACTCATCGGTTTTACGTGGTAAGTATCGAAGTATAAAATAAGTGGTT
Organism: Bacteroidota bacterium; assembly: GCA_028875875.1. Lineage (GTDB taxonomy): Bacteria > Bacteroidota > Bacteroidia > Chitinophagales > Chitinophagaceae > JAGWUV01. Next base: position 7,351 of record JAGWUV010000022.1, on the reverse strand, counting down.
ATACTCCGGTGGTCAATCGTTTTCTAACGTACAACGTATTACTTATAACTCATAACTCATCGGTTTTACGTGGTAAGTGGCGAAGTATAAAATGAGTGGTTAAATTCCTGTGATCAATCGTTTTCTAACGTACAACGTATTACTTATAACTTATAACTTATCAGTCAGTTCATCAACGCCTTGTTCACCAAATTGGTAGCAATTTCTTTCAGGTGAAAAGGAACATAGATCTCAATTTCTCCAAACAACAGGTAACTGCTGTCCATTTTATTGAGTAGCTGCGTGGGCACATGGTTCTCTTCCAGCATTCCCTTGATAATACTGGCTTCAGCCTGGTTACGGGTAGAAAAAATACGTTGCCAGTTTTCCATCAATACAAAGGGTTATAGTTAGCAGTGTATAAATGTGCATCTGAAGGTTCGGGAAGCAGGGCACTTTCTTCCTTAAACTTCTTAAACAATACATACAGCAGTGCAATGGCAACAACGCCAATGTACAAGGGGAAAGAATCATCCATAGCATCTTTGGCAATTTTACCATCCTTTGTAGAGAGATATAAAACGGTAACGCTAATTCCGTTATTAATAAAGTGCAGCAGTATATTCAGCCAGATATTCTTCCCGTAATAAAAAATCAGTCCCAGCACAATACCCAATCCCATTCTTGGCAAAAAACCATAAAAACTAATATGTACGGCACTGAACAAAATGCTGGTGATGAGCACACTTACCCAAACGTTTTTGGTCCATCTTGTTAAAAGCTGTTGTAAGCCACCGCGAAAGAGTGTTTCCTCAAATATGGCAGGGGCAATGGCAATAATGGATAGTACCAGTAAGTAATCTTTAAAACTTTTCATCACAGCAATCGAAACCACCTGGCTATTATAATCATCTTCCATTTTCTTAAACTTAACGGCCATGGTTTTAGAAACCGGTACCAGTTGGTTCAGTTCTGATAAAGCACCGCTCAGTGCCATGGCTACCACCGCCATCGCTATTACGTAAAGAAGCTGTTTCTGCGTTAGTTGTTTGCTATACCCCAAATATTGAAAGGGCCTGCGGCTTACCACCAGTGCAAAAGCTATGGCAGGCACAAAGAACATAATACCGGAGGCAATGAGCTGTATCCATCTAACCGCATTGGTGTTCTTCCCGCTCAGCATATCGCGTTCAATGGTGTACATGCTGCCGCCAGTGAATACGAGCCATAAGATCATCACCAAAATAGAGCCGATAATCACACCTGCTCCTGTAAAGCCCAGTAAAATACCTAACTGGCTGGGGTAATTCAGTCTGGGTTTGGCAGCATGGGTAGTAGTGGGGCCAAGAATGGCAGGTTCTGCAGGGATAATAGGGGCCTGGTCTTCTATCATACTTCGGTTTTGAGAAATAAGACTGTAAATTTGCAATTCTTTACAATACGGAAAGATAAATGTTTAGTTGAATGGCAAAAATAGGCAACATCGTTTTACCTGAATTCCCTTTATTGCTGGCTCCGATGGAGGATGTAAGCGATCCGCCTTTTCGTGCCGTATGTAAAGACAATGGTGCAGACCTGATGTATACTGAATTCATTTCCAGTGAAGGACTGATCCGCGATGCGATCAAGAGCCGCCAGAAACTGGATATTTTCGAAGAAGAACGGCCGGTGGGGATACAGATTTTCGGGGGAGATGAGGAAGCGATGGCACTGAGCTCTAAAATTGTATCAACGGTAAACCCCGATCTGGTAGATATCAATTTCGGATGCCCCGTGAAAAAAGTAGTGAGCAAAGGAGCCGGTGCCGGGGTGTTGAAAGATGTAGACCTGATGGTGCGTTTAACAGAGGCGGTAGTAAAATCAACTGCATTACCCGTTACCGTAAAAACAAGACTGGGTTGGGATGATAACAGCAAGAATATTGAAGAGGTAGCCGAGCGTTTGCAGGATGTGGGCATTAAAGCTTTAAGCATTCATGGCCGTACCCGCAGCCAGATGTATAAAGGAGTGGCCGACTGGTCGCTCATTGCCAAAGTGAAGAACAATCCACGTATACAAATACCCATTTTTGGAAATGGTGATATTGATTCTCCTCAAAAAGCGCTGGAATACAAGAACCGCTATGGTGTGGATGGTATTATGATCGGGAGGGCTGCCATTGGTTATCCCTGGATATTCCGGGAGATCAAACATTTTATGGCTACCGGCGAGATGATGCATGCGCCAACACTGGAGGAAAGGGTAAGTGTTATCAAAAAGCATTTGCATAAATCGGTTGACTGGAAAGGCCCTATCGCCGGTATCAACGAAATGCGCCGACACTATGCCAATTACCTGAAAGGATTACCCAACATTAAAGAATTCAGGAACCGGTTGGTGGTATTAAAAACAACTGATGAGATAGATGCCGTACTCGATGAAATACTGCAATACTACAAGGGCTTTGTAATAGAGCGTTCTCCTATAGAACTGATCGATTACCATGAGAAATGCCCGGTGTAATTACTTGCGGGCTGCGATGGCTTGAAATATTTTTAAGTAGAGTTAGCCAACGATAGAAATGATTGTCAGGAACCCAATCCCGTAATTGAATACGTTGAAACAACTTGGGAGTGCATTGCTTTGCCTTGCAGAATTATGACGACGCATAAAGCATTCTAACTACTCTTACTTTTATACCATATGTATCGCTTAGTTGTGCAATAGTGACCTTTTGCCGGCTGCAGCAATATGGCATTCCAGTAGTTAGCTCAAATTAACACGCTGAATGAGCCATTGCTTGCTTAATGTCCAATGACTTATTTCCAATCTGAACACTTTCGCTTACTAAAATAAGTGTCAACAATAAGATTTCAAAAGTCTGGTTTACAGAACAAAACCTAAAACAGTCCAACAGTTGTCAAAATATAATTTTCAGGTTAATAATCTGTTCGCCTAAAACGAGTTAAAATAAAGGGTAGTAACATCATTCCAATTGGAATACCGAAAAGCAGTCCTTTTAATGAGTCTGAAATTTGAGTTCGTTGAGAAATCAAGAATACACAAGTTATCAAAGCAAGTCCGATGGGAATTAGAATAAATTGTTTACCAAATTTGCGTTTCATAATATTTAGTTTAGATCATTCAGTCAGATGTTTAAAAATTCTCGTGATAGCGTTGTTTTATTGCTACGAACGTTAAAGCATTGGCGATGTGGCGGTATTCAATGAATGTTCAGCCTCGAACCATTTGTTGAATAAAAATACGAATGTTCATTGTTTGTTTTGGCGCTCAATAGAATTCAATCATACTAGAACAAAAGCTAATAAGCAACTTATTGCCGATGGCTTGTTCGTCGCCCCAACATATTATCAATGCAATGTTTGTGGCAGTGCAAGTTTTACAGGTAAGGCTTTTGCCATTTGTAAATTGTTCTAATCCTTGTATAAAAGGTCGACACGACTGTTTCAATAAGATTAATGTCTTTTTTGAAGTGATCAACTGTATAGCCTTCTATAGTTTTCGCTTGATGTATTATTATGTGCCGGTTTTCAATTAGGTTTGAAAGCTTCTCCAAAAGCTTTCTACGTGGTTGAGTGCGTTTCAATAGATCAATGAAATTAATATTACTATCAATTTCTTTAAAGTTTGAGTTCAATTGAACTATGTTTTGGAAAGATTTCGATTGAGCAATTACCTTTTCCATTGTCGATTGTTTCAACGTAACATCATAAAGTAGTTCGTTCGATATCCTCGACGATTTAAATATTTCTTTCTTCTTGTCTGAATAAGTTAACAGTCCTATGTAGGTGCTCCTTAAATATTCTTCCAAAATGGAAACAAGAAATGGAAGTCCAATCGTTACGCTTGTAGAAAAGGGGCTAGATGAGCCCCTCGGAAGTGGCTTGTATTTGCTAAGTGCTTCTTTCTGGTTATCAAGATAAAAGCTGATAGTAGTTAAATTGTTTTTAAAATGGAAATAAGCTAAGTAGCAAGCTGCTTCACTTTTGTACCTTATAATGTCCTCGAAAACTATATATCTATTCAGTCCATGAGCAGAGACAAAGTGTCCCCCAAATCTTAATCGTAATTGCTTAATAGTTGAATTATGAACATTATGGTCGAAAATACTTCTCCAAATAGTTGTAGTAATTTCGACTTTTAGTTCCTTGTCTTTATTTCTAACGATGTCAGCGACTATCGGTGTTACTTGTTCTAAGTTGTTATCGTCGTAAAAATAGAAATGGCTTTTTGTTACTCGTTTATACCCCAACAACTTCAAGAATTCCGCTACTTGGCTTTCTTTTATTTCTTTTGGAAGATAGTTAGCACTAGATATTCCCATTTGATGATGACTGTTCTTTATGCATTACCGCTAACGCAAGTATTTACGTATTATACGAATATACACAAAATACTATACATTTATTTTCAATATCCTTCTATTGCTTTTTTGTATGGTCTATTGTGTCAAGTAGATTTTGAATTGTAATTCGTTTTTTCTCTCCTCATTATAGCTGGTGGGTCTTTACTTCGGCTTCGCCAACTCAGTTACAGTTCTGCATTGCACAAAGGGTGTATCCGGGGTAACAACGCACTTCATCAACGATGACCGGACACAAGGAACGAATCTAAGATTTTCAACACCCGTTTTCTAAATAATAAGGCAATTGTTTGTTATATAAATCTGTTTATTGCTTATTGCAGTTCTCACAGTTTCTGCAGGCAGACCGTGCGGAGACAGAATCATTGTACTTCGTAATTTAATTATGTCAGTAGTGTCGACTAAATCGCATGGATTATTAGGGATTAGGTTCATTAATCGTCCATCCATTACTCAAGCAATCCTCAATTGTTTTGTCTTTTTTTGCGCTATCAATGGCAGCGAGTATTTTGTGTTTTTTTATGAGTCTCTTTTGGAGATATTTTATGGGTAGAAAATATTTAAATGAAAAATCACCAGCAAAAAAAAGTAAAAAGAAAATAAAGTCAATTAAAAGAACAGTGATTGAAAAATATTGTGGAATGCCGCTGGGGTAGATAAAACTAATTGTTGTCATTAAAATTAAGAACCCTAAAAATATAATTTTTGAGTCTAATTCCACTTTTTCATGAATTTTTTTGCAAGGTGAACATCTTGGTATACCAATTTCAATTGAGGAATACTTAACATTGCGGTATATGAATAAATTAAGCCGTTTTTTCTCTTTATATAGCTTAATATAAAAATTTGTATCATCGTTGTCAGTCTTAACGCCATTACAATAAATGCAAATTTTTGAGATTGGTTTAAATCTTTTCTTTTCTTCATCAAAAGAATATCGTTCATCCATCGTTTAAGAGTTACTAAGTTTATATAATAGTTTACAACGTTATCGCATTTGCGTTTAGGTTTTATTTGAGAATATATTGTTGAATAAAGTATTTTATTTGGTGAAGACAAAATGTTCGTCGCTTAAGCAATTGTCAAATCGAATTCACGAAAATTCGCTATTGCATGCTGAATTATCAAAACAGATTCTAACATTACTCAAAGAGGTATGGTATTTCAAGTTGTGCCCTCTTTAATAATTCAGATGCAAGGATGTTGAAGTCATGTATTATGGCAATTTTAAAATTGTTTAATTTATTTTGAATTTCTACAATCGAATATTTACTAGGAATTATTCTTTGTGGTGTAGCTTTTTTATTTTCTAAGTCCCAAATTGTCACGTACGATAGGTCTGCTTCGTCCCATTCAAAATAGCAATGAGCAATTTTATTTCTAATTTCCTTGAACTCCCAAATTTTATCAAGTAATTTTTGATTCATCTCATACAGGTCAATATAAATTAATTGGAGAAGTTCAGTAAACTTTTTTGTTTTTGTCCCAAACATGAAATTCGAAAAATCAATCGGATCATCTTTTTTAAATCTCTTTATTTTTATTTCATTGAGATAAATTATATATTTCGTCATTACGCCTTCCAGATGAGCTGAAAAACGCAAGTAACTTCCTCTTATGGTTATGTCGTATTCCTTTGTCAAATTAAACGCAGTGTCAGAAAGTTTTAGCATAACTCATATTTGTTGTTTTGGGATTAAAAATATGAATAAACAATAGCATACATAGGTTCATTACATACTTTTATTGTGCTTTTGCATTGACTATTGTCTCAAAAGATCGTTAATTTTAGTTATGCCGGTAAAGATGTTTGTTTTATTATTTCTACGGTCCTCCCCTTCTCAATCATAATACAATATTGTATAAAGAGAGAACCTGGCTTTACATATAGCCAAACAAAGAACTTTTGGCATCACAACGAATATAAGATTTTAAATACCCGTTTTCCAAATAATAAAGTAATTATTTTTTATATAAATCTGTTCGCGGAAATCTTAAAGAGTATAGCGAGTTTTGCGTTTGGGGTGGTGGGTTTTGAATGCGTCATCCGCAATCCGTAATTTATAAATCCGTAATTCGTTAATCCTCTGTCCTCCCTTCCTTGTTATTCCCTACATACGTCCTACATAAGCCGTATGGAGTTCATGAAAACAACAAAATGCTGATAATCAATACTTAATTATCCTAGTAAATCAATAGAATAGTGATAACTATTTAATAATCAATTCGTTTTTTCTAGTTTAGGGTTTGCTGTATTGATCTTCTAATTCGCTAGTCTTATTCGGGTTTTCTTATTACCATGTTCGTACCATAGAGGTATCTTGTTCGGGTCACGTTCGGCAGCTCCCGAACATGTCCCCTATCAAATACCTACAAGACCCGAACAAATCCCGAAGAAATGGGTATTTAAAAGGTAGTGTTCTCCCCGAGCCAAATCGTAAATCCCACCTCGCAAATCGTAAATCCTCCTGCCTTTTTTTCGATATTGCTTCGATACTTCTTTGGATCGTGATCGGATCGATCAGAAGCGGATATGAACGATGTTCGGATCAGTATCGAACCAAAATGCTGAAAGTAAAGCCGGTTAAGCTTTTCAAAATCCTGATCCGAACAATGTGGCTAAAACTTTAGCATGCATCCGGAATTTTTCTTGAGGGGATGCCTGTTTTTCTTCTACAGGGCCGATCAATGAAATGTAGGGGACATGCAGCCTGTACCGTAATTTCTTTGATCACTGATGGCTGTGCCAGTGGCTCGCTTTTATTCATTACACTGGTAACCCTATTGAGGGCCGGTGCGGCGCATGTTTGGGATAGGACAGTCTCCCTTACCTGAGGAGATAGGAATCACAAAATGGTAAGGTGCAATTGCATGCCCGGTACAGGTGTCGGGAGGCCTGCGCCGGTTTGCCAATTATTCTGCCAATGCTTTCAACACTTTCTTATCCAGAGGAGAAACGGTATTGCTGAAAAAATGCGTAAGTATGCCTTGTTCGTTGATGATGTATTT
>JAGWUV010000021.1 GCA_028875875.1 Bacteroidota bacterium | reverse complement strand
ACAGGCAGATATAGATTAGCAAGCTGTAAAATTGAGTTCCTGTATGGCAAATCATTTGCTACACTTACAGAATTGCTAACATTTAATCCTAGCTTAAGCTTATCCTTAAACGCATACTGGTCAGCATTTAACCTGGCAATCACACGATTCAATGACGTTCCCTGAATAATACCTTGCTTATCGAAATAATTAACACTTGCTATGTAACCGCCGTGTTCGTTGGTGTTACTGTAAGAAATATTGTGATTGTGAGCAATAGCGCTACTCCTTTCAATTGCATCCTGCCAATTAGTATTTGCTCCTTTATCATCGGCAGGAGTAAATGCCATATTATTTTTTGTTACAAAAGAACGAAGTTGTGTTGCATCCATTACTTTCAACTGGCTCGATACACTCTCAGCACTAACATAACCATTATACGAAAGAACAGGCTCTCCTTTTTTAGCTCTTTTAGTGGTAATAATGATTACGCCGTTAGATGCCCGGTTACCATAAATTGCGGTAGCGGCAGCATCTTTCAAAATGTCAATGGAGGCAATGTCATCAGGAGCTACTGTTGCAATATCTGCACCCAATACTCCATCAATTACATAAAATACCCCCTGAGAACCATTAAGCGTAGAAGCACCTCTTAATATTACAGCGGCTGGTTTGTTGGGATCTCCACTACTAGTAATATTTAATCCGGGAACTTTACCTTGCAGTAATTGGCCTACATCACTAATAGAACCTCTGTTTAAGTCTTCAGGCTTTACTGATGTGATAGCACTCACAAGTGTTCTTTTCGAAGACTTACCGTAACCTACTACCACAACATCATTTAATGCGGCAGTAGTGTTTTCTAAGATAACAGTGTATGAGCTTTGCTCAGCCACCTTTATCTCTTTCTTTTGATAACCAACAAAACTGAAAGAAAGCACGTCTCCTTCTTTTGCTTTGATCTGAAAAATACCTTTTTCGTTAGCGCTGGCACTTGTTTTAGTTCCTTTTACAGTAACTGTTACACCAGGCAAAGCAGCGCCTGCACTATCCGTTACCTTACCGGTAACTGTTTTCTTTTCAGCATTCTGTGCCATTAATGAAAACGGCATCATCAGAAAAATAAGAACCGCTTGAATTAACCTCTTGTACAGGGGTTTTAAGGGCAGCAACCTCATAATTAGAAGTTTTAGTTAATAAATAATGAATGGAATTAATGGAAATATTTAAGTATGCTTAGTTGAATTTTAATAGTATAATATGGGCAATAAGCAAAACATTATCACCTATGCTTATTAAAGCATAGTACACTTTTAAACGTCTTTATATATTACTTGCTAAATAATTTGACCGATGGTAAAAATGAGCTTATCAGTTGTATAATCAATAATAATTAACATAGTATCTACTGCTATTTTTCTAAAATATAAAACATAGAACTACCCTCTCTTACTCTTACTAATTGTACTATTTGATTTTAATCAAATAAGAGTAAAAACATTATTCTACCCGAAATACTACATTCACTTCAACAATCTTAATCAGCTAAAATTTAACGGAAACTTGATTTATGGACGATCTTCAAAGCAAGCATCAATTCTTTTCATGGCAATCGTTGTTTTTAATTTCAAGTCTAAATTCTTTCTTTTTGTTTAGACTTTCATAAAATGCAATAGCTTTATTTGCGAAAACGTTTTCGAGTAAATACAAGTATTGAGTATATACAAACATAATTCTGCCAATGGCCGGTAAAATAAATATCAAGGAATTAGCTAAGTATCTCAATCTTTCGATAGCCACAGTTTCCAAGGCTTTGAGAGATAGTTATGAGATCAGTGAGCAAACGAAGAAAAAGGTTTTAGAAGCAGCAGAAAAATTGAATTACACCCCTAACCCACATGCAAGTAGTTTGCGAAAAAGAAAAAGCAAAACCATTGCAGTGATATTACCTGAAGTTGCAGACAACTTTTTCTCACTTGCCATTAACGGGATACAATCTATTGCAGGAGATAAAGGTTATCATTTATTAATATATCTATCTCATGAAAAATTTGAGAATGAAAAAGCAATTGTAGAAGAATGTAAGAGTGGAAGAGTTGATGGTGTACTAATTTCAATTTCCAGTGAAACCACCGATGCGGAGCACATTAAAAAATTACAAGCTGAAAATATACCCGTTGTTTTTTTTGATCGGGAATTTGAAAATATTAAAGCCGCTAAAGTAATTACTAATGACTACGAATGTGGTCAAGCAGCTGCTGAACACTTACTTAAGAACGGATCAAAACATCCTGTATTTCTTTCTATTTCTTCAAGTTTACCTATTTGCAATAAACGGGCAGAAGGATTTTCTAGTGTTTTAATTAATCATGGTATTTTTCATAAAGACTCGATATTATACTGTGATGTAGACACAGAAAAAATGCGCAAACAAATAAAGAAAATTATTTCAAAAGAAAGTGGAATAGATGCAATAGTTACCTCGGTAGAGCGGGTAGCAATGCAGGTGTATTTAACATGCCATGAAAAGAATATAAAAATACCCGAGGATTTAAAAGTAATTGCATTCTCGACATTGGAAACAGCTCCTATACTTTCTCCACCATTAACAACTATTACACAACCCGCTTTTGAAATTGGCAAAAAAGCAGCAGAAATTCTTTTTAAAAGTATAGAGAAAAGCAACTATGATTTAGCAAGTGACCTAATCATCATTCCTTCTAAACTCATAGAAAGAACTTCTACCAAAAAGGTAAGAAATAAACAATCTGCATAAGCTGTATCGAATCTTCTTGTAACTTTTATTTGCAAGCAAACGCAAGCTTACCTTTCATCCTCTTTTTACTAGTTATTATTCAAGCTGATCAGCATCAGCATTACTAATGAGCGTGATCATTCTACATGCCTTTAGACAGAATTAACTTTAAGCTTCCAAAATTCACCAGATGAAAAGCGAAGCACTTAGAGGCGAAGAATTATTGATGTTACAAAATGAAAAAGGAAACATTTGTGTTTCAATCATTATTCCCACTCATAGGCTATCGCCGGACAGGCAAGTAGATGAACAAGAAACAGCAACTGCATTCAGCCATGCAAAAGAAATATTAAGCTTTAAATATCCTGAAGATAAAATACAACCCATCATACAACGGATGGATGAGATGCTTGAGAGCCTTGAATATACGCATAATCATGAGGGCTTAGCTTTCTTCTTCTCACCAAACATCACACTCCAAAAAAAACTTTCTTTTAGAGTAGAGAAAAAAATTATTGTTGGTGATAGTTTCGAGCTTAGAGATATATTATATGAATTGAACTACGCTATCAAATATTACACACTGCTTCTATCAGAGAATGAAGTACGACTTTATGAAGGTAATTGGACTACTTTAACAGAAATCAAATCAGAGAACCATTTTCCCAAATATTATAACGAAGAATTCACTTACAATCCGCCCAGCCGAAGCAGCTCTTTGGGTGGGCAGGCTCATGTAAAAGATTTTGAAAAAGACAAGTCTATACTGGAAGAGATCAGGATTAAGGATTTCTTCAGAGCTATAAATAAAATACTCGGTTCTTTTATCACTGCACAGGCACCAATAATCATTACCGGCCCAAAAAAGGAACTCCAATGGTACACAAGTGTTTCAACACATAAACAAATCATTGGAAAAATAGAAGGTAATTACACACATAGCAGCCTTCAGCAACTGGCATTGAAAGCATGGACTTTAGTGTATAAACATTTACAAGACGAACGAACCTCACTCATCAATGAATTCAAAGAAAACTTTGGCACACATCGAAGTGTTAGTGGGATACAGGAAGTATGGCAAGTAGTACAGGAAGGGAATATATTAAAACTGTTAATTGAAAAAGATTATCACTGCCCGGCATTTATTGGAGCAGATAATTATCACTTTTACCTAAGGCCCCCTTCAACACCACATAAGATAGTAACTGATGCTGTTGATGAATTGATTGAAAATGCACTTGCCAAAAACGGTAAAATTTATTTTGTTGATGATGATACATTAAAGGAATATGGAAGAATAGCTTTAATTACCAGGTATTAAAACTATCTATGCAGTTCAGTAAGACTTAAAACAAAAGCTCATCAAAAATAGAATGACGGGATTTTGATGGCACCAAACTGTAGTCGCCTGCAGATTGAATATCTTTCAATAAAACAATCCCTCCCTCATCTGCCAATAAGTCTAATGCAGTTACTTCTACTGCATTTCCTCTAGTTACAAATTTTTCAATCTCATTCATTAACACATCAGCCCTATAAATAACCAATGCAAATCCTTTAGGCTTTTTTAGAAGCTGCATGAGCCTTTCATCAATCAGTAAAAAACCGTTTCCACCTTTCTGCAAAGATGATAATACAACAGCCACTCCGCTAATACAGGCATGGGTCTTTTTCTTAAGTATAATTTTAGCTAACAGAACTTGAGGATTCCATGAATACCAATCCGCTGCAATACCTGCTGCCATTCTTTCTACAACTGAAACATCATATTGCTTCTCTGTAATCATTTTTCGAAAGACCAGCTCAGGAAAACTAATCAACGACAGGAAAGCATTTATCTTATCCTCACATTTGCTCAAAATGAAAACAGGTAAATGATGCTGTGAATTGAGGAGTTGAACAGCTACAATTGTGGGATGATGTAAAGAAAAACAAGTTGGGCAACCTCTGTGCTGATAAATCTTCTTAAGCCCATCATCATTATAGCTATACAACACGTGCTGATCACATTCAATAGTCAATAGAAAAAAAGCTGGTTCCTTTCTAATATTCATTGCGATGTCAAAAATTGAGATAGATTCTGAAAACCAAATCGCCGGCTTCACTTCATAATTCAGATAAACGATCTGTTCAACGTTATTCGCAATCCTCACAATAATGCTTTTTCGGTGCGTATGCTTATTTAGCCTGCTAAAAGCATCATCCACACTCAGCAAAATCCTTTCAGCATCTCGCTGATAACCTCTTTCTTTTAAACGAACTTGCAATAGCTCTTTAGCATAATTTAAAACAGAATTAAGTTTAGTGTCACTCCAAATAGAAGGCTGATAAGGCAATGCCAAACCCACAACCTTAATATCATCTGAAGATATTGCAGGTTGTTGTTTTCTTGCTTGATTATAGTATACCAACTCCATTTCCTGGTATTTTTTGAAATGAATAATCTTAAACACGAAACTGTATAATCAATACAAGAAAGGAGGAAGAACAAAATACCTGCCATCATCAAAAGAAGGCCAGCTTCTTGACACACTATTTATTTCACACAATTAAAAGCTAAACTTAAAACAGACAGGAGTTACAAATAACTGAATAAAAGAAAAAGCTACCAATGATCTTGATCAGCTGTTTGGGATATCCAAAATTAATTTTGTGATTATTCATCTTTATAAAGCAAGAATAGCTTCCCACATTTTCTGATTAACAGGAATACCTTCTGCTTCATTTTTCATTCTTATTGCCAATGTTCTTTCACCGGGATAAAGAATTGATTCGTTTGGATCAGTTGGCGATGCAGACTTAGTATAAGCTATAATTTCTTTAACCAGTTGTTCATGATAATCATTTTGATGCAAGCACAAGAAGAATTGAGAAAGCCCTGTCTCTGCTTCCCGTTCACTGATCCTCTTTACCGATTGACCTCCGGTAACTGCGGTTAACAGTACGTCTAATATCAAAGAAAGACCGGATCCTTTCCAAAAGCCAACGGGTAATGCCCTTTGCGTTTTGATGATTGCCGAAGGAACTGTAGTTAACTTACCTTCCTCATCAAAGCCACCAGGTACAGAAAGCTCTTTCTGTTGCAAACTATTTTCCTGAAGTTTTCCATAGGAATATTGCGACATGGCCATATCCAATACAATATGTTGTCCATTCTCAAAAGGCACTGAAATTACCAATGGATTATTTCCCAGCCTGGGTTCAATTCCACCCCATGGAGGCATGTTTGGAATTGTATTCGTAAAGCAGATACCAATACATCCTGCTTTGGCAGCCTGCCAGCCATAAGTACCTCCACGCATCCAATGATTGGTATTTTTAAGTGCCACACAACCTATTCCGTTTTCCTGAGCCTGCTCAATGGCCCGGTTCATTGCAACAGTTGCATTATACATTCCCGGCCCCAAGTGCCCATCCCAACATTCTATGAGACCGTTTCTTTCAGCAAGAGCTGGTTCTGCATGAATGTTGATCCACCCTTTTTTTACATAGGCCACAAAAACCGGGAACCTGTTGATCCCGTGAGAATAAACTCCATCCCTACTATTATCTGCAAAAATGCCGGCACATAATTCTGCTTTATTTTCTTCAAAAGATAAGTCCAACAAAACCCGCTTGAAAGTTGCTTTCAAATCAGCGTAGGCAATTTTCATGTTATTTTAATTAGGTAAGTAAACACGCTATTCTTATAGCCAAACAACCTTAATACAAAACTATTCATCAAAAAAATAAGCTTTAGCAGAAATGCCATAGATAATTACAACTACAAAGCATAACACCCTAAAATCGAAGGAAGCGTATATTTTTTAGTAATGATCTTTATTCTGAAATACATTTGTGCCAATTCGCACCCATGAAGAACGCAACTACCCAAAAAAATTTTTATCTCATTCTGATATTAGGATTGCTCACGGCTATCGGCCCTTTTTCCATTGATATGTACCTGCCTGCATTTCCTGATATAGCAAAAAGTTTACATGCATCCATATCGCAGGTTATGCTTTCCTTATCAAGTTTTTTTATAGGTATTTCTGCAGGGCAGTTAATTTACGGCCCTTTGCTGGAACGCTACGGCAGAAAGAAGCCTTTATATGGAGGGTTGATCATTTATCTCTTCGCTTCTATTGGTTGTGCGTTTGCAGGATCAGTACACGCATTGATCCTTTTAAGATTATTACAGGCAGTAGGAGGATGTGTAGGAATGGTTGCTGCAAGAGCAATGGTAAGAGACCTTTTTGAAGTGAAAGAGAACGCTAAAATATTTTCTACATTGATGTTGGTTGTGGCGGTATCTCCAATCGTAGCACCAACGGTGGGTGGATATATTACGGCAATACTGGGATGGAGATATGTTTTCGCCATGCTCATAATCATTACTATCCTGATCTTAGCAGGCATTTATTTTTTATTGCCCGAAAGCAAAAAGCCCGATCCTGATTTTTCACTGAGGGCCGGGCCTATTTTGAAAAATTTTTCTAGTGTGATCCGCCATCCCCAATTCAGTACCCATGCTTTCACAGGCGCTGTTGCATATGCAGGCTTGTATGCTTACATAAGTGGTTCACCTTATGTGTTCATGGAAATTTTCAAGGTTAGCGAAAAACAATATGGATGGATATTCGCTTTCATTGCAATGGGCTTGATCGGCACCAGCCAGGTAAATAATATTTTTTTGAAAAAATATACCAGTGAGCAGATCATCCAAGCAGCATTGATTTGTCAAAGTATTACTGGCATCATTCTAACTGTTCTTTTCATTTCAGGGATCGGTAATTTATTGCTAACGATCTTCCTGATCTTTATCTTCCTCTGCTGCCAGGGCTTCCTCTTTCCTAATACTTCTGCACTTTCGCTTGCACCATTTGGCCATAATGCCGGAAGTGCATCTGCTTTACTCGGCGCTATACAACTGAGTATTGGAGCTTGTGCATCTGCAATAGTAAGTGTATTACAAAATAAAACAGCCGTACCAATGTCGGGTGTAATGGCATCCTGTGCAACTGCTGCCCTGATGCTATTTATTTTTGGTAAAAAGATTATAATCCAAAAGGCAAGTATTGAAACGATAGAAGAAGAAGAGGTTGAGATGATCAGCACACTATAAGAAACATCAGGATAGTTCATGACAATTCATCACCCCCTTAGAATTAGCTTTGGCAAAATCCTTCAATATTTTTTGCCACATGAAAAAGATTTCTTTGCTTTTCTTGCTACTCGCTACTGCCAGCATACAAGCAATAGCCAGCCCTCTTAATAAACTAACTATTCTTATAGCACCCGGCTCTCTAAGCGAAAATACTGTTACAATACTTTGGAGCAAATTAGAAAGTAACAATATTCATCTGTACAACATTTCAATAAACGGAAGAAAGTTTTCTTCTACTACAAAAACGAATTTCACCTTTAATAATTTATCGCCCAATACATGGTACACTATTAAAATAGTTGAAAAAAAATCAAGCTATAATAATCAAGCTATAACAGGAACAATAAAATTCAAAACAACAGCCAGAGGGAAAATTTATAATATTTTAGATTTCGGGGCTAAGAATGATTCTTCATTCTCCAATACGCATGCGATACAAGCCGCTATTGACGCTTGTACAGAAGGTGGTACAGTTTATATCCCAAAAGGAATATTCGTATCTGGTGCTTTATTCTTGAAAAGTAATATGACGCTTTATATTGAACAGGGGGCTACCTTGAAAGGATCTACAGAAATAGCAGATTATGAGCCGATGATCTTAAATCGTTTTGAAGGTTGGGAAATGGAGACCTATGCAAGCTTAATTAATGCCGGCAGGCTAAACCACAATGGAGTTTACAATATTAGAAACCTACGCATTACAGGTGGTGGTACGATATCAGGTGGAGGAGGAAAATTAGGTGATGCAATGATTAAAGCAAAAGGGTTAAGAAGCAGAGGCAGACTAATCTGCTTAATGAATTGCCAGGATGTTTGCATATCAAACCTTACCATTACAGAGCCTCCTAGCTGGACGATACACTATATCTACAGCAATAATATTACCTGTCATGATTTAAACATTAATACATTCCATATTCGCAACGGAGATGGAATAGATCCAGATTCATCTACTGATGCTTATATTTTCAATTGTACTTTTGATACAGGTGATGATTGCATCGCTATCAAATCTGGTAAAAACCCGGAAGGCTACTATATTGCAAAGCCTACTCAGCATGTATACATTACAGATTGTGATTTTAAAAGAGGACATGGCATATCCATTGGCAGTGAAATGTCTGGTGGTGTAAGTGACGTAGTGGTGAAGGATTGTAAAGCTGGTAACTTATTACACGGCTTTCAGATAAAGGGTACTAAAGAAAGAGGCGGCTATGTTAAGAACATAACTGTAATAAACTGTCAACTACTTCAAATAACAGTGTTCTCGGCTGTAAACTATAATAATGATGGAAAAGCCGCACCAGAAGCACCCGTTTTTTCAAACTTTACTTTTAAAAGACTTGATCTCTCAAAAGCAAATACGAATAATCCTGTGATTGACATTAATGGATTTTCCGTGCCTTTGCATCAATTGAAAAATGTGATTTTTGAAAATATAGTATTACCCGAAAATGCGAAAGTTAAATTAACTGAAGCTCAAGCTGTTACTTTCAAAAATGTTACAACGGTTTCTGGATTGAAGCCAGGATATATTATCAATAATTGTTCTGATATTATTAACTAGAATGATTGTTGCAACAGAATCCGCATATTGGATAATCAAGGATTTTTTGGTTGAGAACAAGAGATCATTCCCCTTCCGATTCATCAATAGCTTTTTCATCAGGATATTCTGAATCAGGTTCAGAGAGAATATAATCGTCAGAAGAATTTCTGGCCAACTCATTTAACTCCTTTACCGTAAAATCATCGGTTCCCCTTGTTTGCACCCACTCCCCTTTTTGCTTCCGCAACACTTGCACGGATAACCCAAAACGATGCAGAAATTCTTTTTCAATTTCTGCAACCATTGAACTTGGTTTTATTTCAAGTATTGCTGAAACATGTGTTTTCTTTACTTCTCCAATTTTTTTATTCCCCGGTATCAGGTCTCCTTCTTTAGATGCTTCATATTTTTTATGCGGCATCTTATAGAAATTAATACTCAGATAAGGGTAATAATCTTCAAATCTTTTCTGAATATGATGGATAGTAGTAGTATCATTCACCTCTATATACATACAACGTAATTATTAAATTGATCAACTCCATTTGCCCCAATGTATATTCACCGGATTGTATTTATCCTGAGCCCTCTCCTCACCTGCCGGATACCCTACCGGTATTATGTTTAGAGGGATTATATCCCCGGGAATGTTCAACACTTTTCTTACAGCAATCATTAGTTGTTCGTCCGGATAAACGGCTGTCCAAACAGCACCTAAACCTAAAGCCTCGGCTGCCAATAAAATGTTTTCGCTGGCACAGGCGCAATCCAATATTGCAAAAGCTTCGTTGCCACCGGCCGCCTCTTCTGTTACCGCACATACAACAATAGCAGTTCCCGCTTTTTCTAACATTTGGGCGAAAGGCAATTGAGCAGACAATTGTTTTAAGGTATCCGGCTCACTCACCACAACAAACTTCCATGGCAACATATGCATAGCAGAAGGTGCAGCCATAGCAGCTTTCAAAATTCTTTCGATATCAGATTTACTGATCAATTCCCCTGTATACTTTCGTACACTTTTGCGTTCACTGATTACAGTCATTGCATCTTTCATCAATAAAGTTTCCATATAAATCAAGTAAATGGATGACGAGATAAAATGTAAGTTATGATCGTATCTCGGAAGAATCAATGACCATGATTAGCGGTACGATTGATGTAGATCACCCGGTGGTTGTAAGTAATAACTTACTTTTTTAATTTTCTCATCCTCTTCATTCAACAGATACGGATTTCAAAACAATCATCATTAACGTTAGAAACTCCAAAGGCTTTTGATCAGATCAAAAGCCTTTAGCAAAGTAAGATTCAAACTTATCTATCCTATTCGTAACGAGGTCATTGTTAATGAGCCTCCAACTGCTTTATCATTAAAGAATGATAATTCATCCCCTTTATCTTTCAATCCTAATGTATAAATAAGCGGTAAATAATGTTCCGGAGTGGGGATAGCCAACATCGCTTCTTTCCCTAGCAAATGATAGTTGATCAGTTGATCATGATCACCCGCCACTATGAGTTCTTTAAACTGCTGGTTCATCTGCAATGCCCAATCGTAACCATATTCAGGCTCAGACAATTTATCCCATGCAACCATTCTAAGATTATGAACCATATTTCCGCTTCCAATAATCAATACACCTTTCTTTCTTAAGCTGAAGATTTCCCTCGCTAACGCATAATGATAACGCGGATCTTTTGTGTAATCAATACTAAGTTGCAGTACCGGGATATTTGCCTGTGGATACATATGCCTTACAACTGTCCATGTACCATGATCCAATCCCCATTCATGATCCAAATGCACTTGTGCCGAATGAATCATTGCTGCTGTTTCCTTTGCTAAAACAGGATTACCCGGTGCAGGATATTGCACATCATATAACGCTCTTGGGAAACCACCAAAATCGTGAATTGTAGGTGGAAAATCCATAGCCGTGATATAAGTACCTTTTGTGAACCAATGAGCAGAAACTACCAGAACCGCTGCAGGTACTGGAATAGCACTTGCCATGGCTGCCCAGTTGCGGCTAAACTCTGTATCTTCAATTCCATTCATTGGAGATCCATGCCCCACAAATAGCACGGGCATTAATATATCTTGTTGCGGAAGTGTATCTGCAAATCCTTTCAACCCCTGTAAAGTATGTATCTCTTTCATAGCCTTATTTACCAGTTTATTCAATAAAGCATCAGGACAAGTATTATCTTTCAGATTCCGGATAGTCTGCACTCAACGTTAAAGCTTGCCAAGCAGTAAAATTGTCCTCAAGTGTTTTTAACTTATCCATCGCAAAATCATAGGCCGGCTTCCCGAGCAATAAACGCAGGTAATGTTTTTCCGACATCACCGCATTAATAATGGCTTCGCTTGCTCTTACAGGATCTCCCTGCTGCTTGCCGCTATTGCGTTGACTGGCCTGCATTCTGGCACCTACCGTACTTTCATAATCTTCTATGGCTACCGGTGTTCTTGTTGTAGACCGCCCCGCCCAATCGGTGCGGAACGGACCTGGTTCCACCAATAAAACTTTGATACCTAAAGATTCTACTTCCTTGGATAAAGACTCAGAAAAACCTTCTACTGCAAACTTGGTTGCATGATAATAACCTGTTGCGGTAAAAGCCACCAATCCTCCTATGGAAGAAAAGTTGATAATATGCCCATGCCTTCGCTTACGCATGCCGGGCAACACAGCCTGGGTCATATTCACCAGGCCGAAAAAATTCGTTTCGAATTGTGCTCTTATTTTTTCTTCCTCCCCTTCTTCAATGCTACTGAAATAACCATATCCAGCATTGTTCACCAGCACATCAATCCTACCAAACCGCTCTTCGGCTTTTGCGACTGCGGTTTCAATCTGAGATTTATTGATAACGTCCAACTGTAATAGCAAAGCCTGGTCTTCATATCCTTCAGCTATATCAATCACCTGGTCTGTATTTCTTGCTGTTATCACCACATACCATCCTTTCCTGAGTACCTGTTTAGCCAGCTCTCTTCCAAAACCTGTAGAGCATCCCGTAATAAACCACACAGGTGTATCACTCGTGTTCATCATAATATCAATTATTTAATGATAGAAAGTTACACAATTAATACTTATGGATTGGTTGACCAAATAGCTGCATCTTTCACAAACACCCTCCTGTTGAGCTTCAAATGAGCAATAATGAGTTCTGCAAAATCTTCAGGATGCATCAGCCTATCGTCATTGTTATTGATCAGGTTAGCACTTTTAGCCAGTTCTGTAACAACAGTACTAGGCGTTAACGCTGTAACCCTGATATTATGTTTTCTCACTTCCTGCATCAAAGAATCTGTTAAACCCATCACTCCAAATTTTGAAGCGCTGTAAGCACTGGTAACCGCATTACCCTTTAAACCTGCAGTAGATGAAACGTTGATGATATCTCCCGTTTTCCGCTCGATCATTTGTGGCAACACGGCCCTCGTAACATAATACACGCCAAAGAGATTTACCTTAATTTGTTTTTCCCACTCAGCCGGTTCCAGTTCGAGGAACTTACCAAAAGCAGCGGTGCCGGCATTATTGATGAGAATATCAATAGCACCTAATTGAGATTGTATGCCGTTCACTGCACTATTTACTGACTGTATATCACTTACATCAGCTGTGGCAATGGCAGTCTTAACATTATAGACTGCTGCCTGCTCGGCTACCTGAAGCAAGTCTTTCTCAGTACGGGCTATCAAACCTACATTCACTCCTTCTTTTGCTAAAGCAATGGCAATTGCCTGGCCAATACCTTTTCCGGCACCGGTTATTAAAGCATTCTTTCCTTGTAATGATTCCATATTGTTTTAATTACTTGTAAACTTATTTCAATTTCCCGCTAATAAAAGCGCTTAGGTTAAGCTGTAAGAAAAGGATAGTCAGTATAACCTTTGGCTCCTGGTGTATAAAAAGTAGATTGATCTGCATCTTGCAAGGGAGCATCTGTTTCCAAACGTTTTACGAAATCAGGATTTGCAATAAACGGAACGCCAAAAGCTACAAGATCAGCATCACCGTCCTCAATAACTTTAATGGCAGTTTCTTTATTGAAACCTCTGTTGATGATCAGCGTTCCTTTATACAAAGGCCTGAAATGTTTGGCCACTTGTGTTACTGCATAAGGAAGATGATCTACCGGTACAAATGGTTCGGTTAAGTGTACATAAGCAAGATCATAATCGTTTAACCGCTTAATTATATATTCAAAAGTTGGGATAGTATCTTCATCCATTGTTATACCAAATAAACCATTTAAAGAAGGACTTAACCTAACACCTACTTTTTTCAGGTCGATCACTTCTTTAAAAGCATCGAGAATATCAAACAATATCCTGGCCCTGTTCTCTATGCTTCCACCATATGCATCTTTTCTGTGATTAGAAGTACCATTGAAGAACTGGTGCAACAGGTAGCCATTCGCTCCATGCACTTCTACCCCATCAAAACCAGCCTGCAAAGCATTTGCAGCACCCTGCTTAAAATCGAGGATAGTTTTTTGTATATCTTCAATGCTCATTTCTTTGGGGGTTACAGTATCTGTAAAACCATTAACTGTATACGATTTTTCATTGGGATTAATAGCAGACGGGGCATGTGGTAATTCACCGTTATGAAAATCGGGATGCGACATACGTCCAACATGCCACAATTGAACAAATATCTTTCCGCCTTTATCATGTACTGCCTTGGTAACCAATTTCCATCCTTCTATCTGGGCGGCACTATGAATACCCGGCACGTTAATATAACCAACGCCCTTCTTGCTCACCGGGGCTCCTTCTGTAACTATTAAACCCGCAGAAGCCCTTTGTGCATAGTATTCCGCAACCAGCGCTGTTGGTGCATTCTCTGCGTTATCGGAACGGCTTCTTGTCATTGGTGCCATTACTATCCTGTTGCTTAATTCCAATCCAGCCAGTTCATAAGACGTAAATAAAACTTTCTTGTCCATAGTATTTGTTTTTTCTGTTGTTGATAATGTAGAATTGAGTTATTTAGTTTTTTATCATACTTCTAATGCTTACACATTCATTTGCGTAACAAGATGAGTTGCTGTATTCAGAACTTCCTGGTCGTATGTTTCAGGCTGTACAATCTTGAACACCAGGTTACCGTCAGCTTTCTCTTCAGCAACCACCTGCACTATTTTAGCGTACGGAAGCAGTTGTTGCAATTCATTATCCATTTTTTCTTCTGCTGAAATATTGATGATGATTTTTTGTGTTACCACCTCTTTCATCTTCCCTATCCAATCTTTTTCTTTTCGGGCATCTACTACCAAAAGAATGATATCTGCTTCCCAGGAAGCTTCTTTGCTGCAAGTGATGAGATCTGCATTCAACGAAATATTGCTTTGCATTAATGCATTGAAAAGAAGGAGTAGTTCTTGATGAAAAGAAGCTTCATCCATCAGCAGTAATCGATAATTCGCTGCAGCTAATGCCCTGGAGATATTGCTACCCCAAACACTTGCCGCACCAATAATTGCCAATGATCTTGTACAGGCCATCTTTTTAAATTATGGCACAAAATTATTTGAGGAGTAGAGAACAGATGGTTGATAAAGGATAAGAAATAGAATTGATATAGATCAATCCTCTATCGCTTATGAGTAATATTTTTACGTATACGACTTAATGTTTCAGGCGTAATGCCAAGATAAGAGGCGATGAGATTTTGCGGGATCCGCTGCACCAGTTTAGGATTTGATGTAGCCAAAGCTACGTATCGCTCTTCCGCAGAATGCGCTATGGAACTGATTAGCCTTCTTTCCTTAGAAATGATGTTGTTTTGGAAAAGGATTCTGAAATAACGTTCCATAGAAGGTACTTTCTCCATCATCTCTTCAAATCCCTGTAAGGTGATCATAAGTAGCTCGGCATCTTCAATCGCATCAATATTATAGGTTGAAACGTCGCCTGAAAGAAAACTGTAAGTATCTGCAATCCACCAGCCTTCCCAGGCAAAATGAATCATATGTTCATAACCTTTATCATCTACTGTGTAATAACGCAACAATCCTTTTTCTACAAAAGCCAAATACTTGCAAACCTCGCCATCCTGCAGAAGGTATTGTTTTTTACGAAGCTTTTTGGGAGAAAAATAAGTCTTAATAAGCAACTCCTCCGTTGAAGTAAGTACCACCTTCTCTGATATATGCGAAAATAAAACATCGAACATGCTGTAAAAATACCTGAAATCGATTACTCTCCTTTGCAGTCGATCGGCTCACATAAAATATTTTTTCATGAAACCAAATGATTGCATATATTAGCAACCGAACGGTTTCAAAACTTAAACCAGATGGAATAACAACTTGAAGAATAAAAAGGGAACACTGTTTCTCACCCTCAGTATACAGTATTCATCAAACTTAAATAGACGAAAATGAATCCCGCATTACTATTCAGCTTTTCAGTGAACAAAGAAAACAACACCATCCATGTACAACGCGAATTTGCCGCAGAACGCTCACTGGTTTGGGAGGCATGGACAAACCCTGTGATTATTGATCAATGGTGGGCCCCAAAACCTTACCAAACCAAAACCAAACACATGGATTTCAGGAAAGGTGGTTATTGGCTGTATGCTATGTACAGTCCGGAAAATGTAGCTCACTGGTGCCGCGCCGATTACATGGAAGTAACGCCTTTACAGAGTTTTGAAGGACTGGATGCATTTTGTGATGAAGAAGGAAACATCAACACAACATTCCCTCGCTCATTATGGCGCAATAACTTTGAACAAGACGGTGAGTATACAACAGTGAATATCACTATACATTATGATAATCTTGCTGACCTCGAGAAAATTATAGAGATGGGCTTTAAAGAAGGCTTTACAATGGCACTGGGTAACCTTGATCAATATCTTGAAACTAGAATTAAAGAACGGACTGCTCTCAAAAAAGATTACTCAGCAAGAGTTTCCACCTATCTCAATTTTCCGGGAAACACGGAAGAAGCTTTTCTATTTTATCAATCTGTATTTAAAACGGCATTCTCCGGTGGCGGTATTCACAGGTTTGGCGATATTCCACAGGATGCAGATCATCCTCCAGTAGCAGAGAGCGTGAAAAACATGATTCTGCATATTGAGTTACCCATTACAGGGAACCATGTTTTAATGGGAACAGATGCGCCAAAAGAAATGGGTTTTACGGTAATTCAGGGCAATAATATGCACATTAATATCGAACCGGAATCGAGAGATGAAGCCAAACGAATCTTTGAGGCACTATCGGATGGAGGCAATATTACGATGCCTTTGCAGGATATGTTTTGGGGTGCCTATTTTGGTTCATTCACGGATAAGTTCGGCATAAACTGGATGATCAACCATTACAACCAGCCTCAATAAAAAGAAATGCGATCAGTTAACAAATAGGGAAGCTTTAGAGGCTTCCCTATTTGTATTCAGGCTACGTATTAGCCTTATTTTCTTGCGCAAGATTCTATCAAAACCATCTTATTGATACATATAATCGATCACAACATTATTAACCATTAGCATTTTATCTTTTACTGTTTGCTTTCCACCGGAAGGAACAAGCACAAGAACAACTGATGATTTTGGCGCTATGGAAACCGTATAAGTAGCACTGATATTCTTCGCTATAAACTTCCCAGCGACTGTATTGTACACATCCATCCTGATTTTTGAGTCGTTATGTAATGTGATACTTTTGGCTGATGCATAAGGATTATAATAGAGATAAGTTGGATAGGCTTTATCATGATAAAAATCTGTAGCCAGCAGATCTAACTGCAAGATACCTTCTACATTGGTTTTACGAATGATGCTTCCAAAAACACCAACATGGCCGCTTCCATATACACTGAACTGCGATGCATCCGGATTCTTACCTGGCATCCATAACGGCCCATCGCCCTGGGCAACGGGCCCTGGTATATTTTCAAACTGAGAATAATGAGATTTTTTGATAATCCCTTCATATGCAATCACTCCTTTTGTAACAGAAGCCAGTTGAGGTAGTGTTTGATGATCTGCAGGCATGTATTGCGGGTAAAACAATTTGCAAACATTAGCAGCATTCAGCATCCATTTACCAATAGCATTGGCATACGATTGATTATAACGCACCATCGGTACCAAAGGAATAGCGGCATCATATGTATTCATCAAAAAACCATATCCTCCTTCATCCACAGTACTTCCTACCATTCCTGATATATCATAGCCATTCCAGTTACCTACCAAAACACCCCAACCTTCCCTGCATACTGCCGTTCCGTTAAAAGACCAGTCAAGCATCTGGTGTATATCAAAGTTTTTACCACACTCAGCATTGATACGTGCTGCCATGTACGCACCAAAAGGCATTAGCACTTCGTAAGTAGGATTTACTGGCTGAGATTGCAGTGCTTTCATGGCACTAATAGCTCCTTTCAGGTAACGCCCCTCACCAAACTTTTTATACGCCATATACAATACATACGCATGCCCAGCCGCCACATCAGGTTGTGGACAGATTTGGCTTGTCACGGGTTTCATAGCTTTGTAATCAAAAAAAGAATAATGGTAATTACCATTCAAAACAGAATCCGCCTGATAAAATTTATCGGCAATGCTTCGTGCTATCTCATCAAAACCTTCTATTGAAGGATATTTATCATAAATAGCATAGAACAATACATTGGGATATACATCATACCACCAGTCGCGGGCATAGCCTCCACCGAGTTTAGCTACATCAGGACAAGTATTGTTCATCATGATATTCCATCCTGTTTCTTTATTGAAATAATTCTTCAACATACTGATATAATTTAAGCCCCTGGTTTTATCAATACCAACGAGTGTTGCACCAAGAGAGGCGCCCATATTGGCCAGCGCTTCATGAAACATTCCATTATTGTTAGATGGTCCCTGCCTGCAATCTGCCATGGCAGTATACATACCTACTACAGGCTGATGAAAGTTTTTATAACTGCTATCAATCCACACCAATGGCCAATATTTACCTTTTGCATTAAAATCGAATACAGTTTTATCAAAATCAATCGCCATTTTCTTATAATCAATGATATGAAAAGGCTTGGGCAGATCTGGCATCTGTTCAACTCTTGACAAAGTTTGCTGAGGCACTTGTGCAAACAGCTGGCTACCAAGTAAAACAGCCACCAGTAAAAGTTTCAATGGATTGAGTTCACGTTTCATAAGTTGGTAATTTAAGATAACCCCCACTTCTTATTTAAAATAGACAAATAAGAGAGCAAGCAGTACAGCCGTTGAAAGTAAACCAAGCTAGGGGATTTATCACCGCTTTATTCCCTTAAAATTCTCTTAACACAAAAGAAGATTGACATCATATTCAAAAAAACTATGTTGATTTTTCTTGAAAGATGTTGAAAAAAGATACCTATATCATCATAGACAATAACTATATAATCATAAAAACAATCAATATAACTTATTAAAAAGACATCCGTAATTTCATTCTCCAATCAAAAATCATTGTCACACAAATCAAAAACTAATCAAATCACCAACTATGGAAAATAATACAGCGCAGGGTCAATGCCCGTTTCATGCCGGCGTACCCAAACAAAGTGCAGGAGCAGGAACCAGGAACCGCGACTGGTGGCCAAATCAGTTAAAATTGAATATTCTTCGCCAGCACTCATCACTTTCAAATCCAATGGGCGAACAATTCAATTATGCGGAGGCTTTTAAAAGCCTGGACCTGAAAGCGGTAAAGGAAGATATCTTTAAATTAATGACCACTTCGCAAGACTGGTGGCCTGCCGACTATGGCCATTACGGCCCTTTGTTTATCCGCATGGCCTGGCATAGTGCAGGCACCTATCGCATTCATGATGGGCGTGGCGGTGCAGGCTCAGGCACACAACGATTTGCTCCACTGAACAGTTGGCCGGATAACACGAACCTAGACAAAGCCCGTTTATTATTATGGCCTGTTAAAAAGAAATACGGCAAGAAAATATCATGGGCCGACCTGATGATCCTTGCGGGTAATTGCGCATTGGAATCAATGGGTTTTAAAACCTTTGGTTTTTCCGGTGGCCGTGAAGATGTGTGGGAGCCGGAAGAAGATGTGTACTGGGGAAATGAAAAAACATGGTTAGGGGATGAACGATATACTGGCGATCGTGAGCTCGAAAATCCATTGGCTGCAGTACAAATGGGATTGATCTATGTTAATCCCGAAGGGCCTAACGGAAAGCCCGATCCATTGGCTGCTGCTCGAGATATCAGGGAAACCTTCGCTCGTATGGCGATGAACGATTACGAAACCGTAGCACTAATAGCAGGTGGCCATACTTTTGGAAAAACACATGGTGCTGCTGATCCATCTAAATATGTTGGAAAAGAGCCTGCAGCTGCCAGTATTGAGGAACAAAGCCTTGGCTGGAAGAATAGTTTTGGCACAGGAAACGGGCAATATACTATTACCAGCGGACTGGAAGGAGCATGGACCATTACGCCAACAAAATGGAGTAATAACTATTTTGAAAACCTCTTCGGCTATGAATGGGAATTAACAAAAAGTCCTGCCGGAGCCTACCAATGGAAACCAAAAGAGGGCGCAGGTGAAGGTTTGGTACCTGATGCCCATGATCCATCCAAACGACACGCACCATTTATGCTTACAACGGACCTGGCTTTACGCATTGACCCGGCTTATGAAAAAGTATCAAGACATTTCTATGAAAACCCAGATGAATTTGCTGATGCTTTCGCCAAAGCCTGGTTCAAACTTACCCACCGCGACATAGGGCCCCGCTCCCGTTACATAGGAGATGAAGTACCTGGTGAAGAATTAATTTGGCAAGACCCTATACCCGCTGTTACGCATGACCTTATCGATGATAATGATATTGCAATACTGAAAGCACAGATATTGGCCTCAGGACTAACCATTCCGCAATTGGTATCAACAGCTTGGGCTTCTGCTTCTACTTTCAGAGGCTCTGACAAGCGTGGTGGCGCTAATGGCGCCCGCATACGATTGGCACCGCAGAAAGACTGGGAAGTAAATAATCCAAACCAATTAGCATCTGTTTTAAAAACTTTGGAAGCTATTCAGCATGCATTTAACAATACACAGCCCGGCAATAAGAAGGTTTCGTTGGCAGACCTGATTGTTTTGGGAGGTTGTGCAGGTATTGAACAGGCGGCAAAGCATGCAGGCATAACGATCACTGTTCCTTTTACACCTGGCCGTACGGATGCTTCACAGGATCAAACAGATGTGGAATCCTTTGCAGTACTGGAACCTGTAGCGGATGGATTCAGGAATTATTTTAAAATGAATATCACGGCAACATCTGAAGAGTTGTTCGTTGACAAAGCACAACTGCTCACCCTCACAGCTCCGGAAATGACGGTATTATTGGGAGGAATGCGAGTATTGAATACCAATTACGACGGTTCTAAACATGGCGTGTTCACCAACAAGCCAGGAACTTTAACCAATGACTTTTTCGTAAATCTGCTCGATTTGGGAACCACATGGAAAGCTGCTGATCCTGTTCAGCAGGGATTCTTTGGCACTGATCGTGCGACCGGAGATCTGAAATGGACGGCTACACGTGCAGATCTCATATTTGGTTCCAACTCCGAATTGAGAGCAATTGCAGAAGTGTATGCCTGTGAAGATGCACATGAGAAGTTCGTGAAAGACTTTGTGGCTGCATGGAATAAAGTAATGAACCTCGATCGCTTTGATATCGCATAAACTGTATAATACAGAATCAAAAAGGTGGCTTATTTCAAGCCACCTTTTATTTTAACTCCTATAGCCAGTAAACAAAAAATATATTTATCTCAATTAATTGCTGTGATACAAGCAATATCTTTCAAATTAAAGCTTCATCATTCATTAGAAGTTACCCTTACCCAATCCACATACATTTTAGCTTTATGATTCTTGATCATATCCATTGTGGAGGCAGGAAGCCCGTAATAAGGTTTTTTTACACCATTGATCTTTGCAGGATAAGCACCTCCTACTGCAAAATTCAGGATCAGGAATTTCTTGTTATCAAAAGCCCATTTACCATAATTGTTGGTCATCATTCTTGTTACTCTGAACATTGGCTTTCCGTCGTACTTAAAAACAAGGCTGTCAGGTGTCCAGTCAACAGCATACACGTGCCACTGGGCAACATCATTATTCTTATCGAAATACAAACGATTAACGAATGGCGTTTCACCGCTGTAGCCAGGCCCATGTACAGCTGCACTTACCCAGTCTTTTTCTCCCACATATTCCATCACATCAATCTCCCCGGTTGCCGGCCAGTTATCATAACCCAATATCCACCATGCAGGCCATAAACCGGCACCATCTGAAATTTTTATTCTTGCTTCAGCAGTACCATATTTAAAATCAAACTTATCCCTAGTATTCAGGCGTGTGGAAATAAAATCAAAATGCTGCCCATCTTTGGTTACAAACCCTGGTTCAAATGAAGGTTGAAAGACCATCATCCCTTTTTCAAACCTGAGTGTTGCTGATGAATCCACATAAGCCTGCAGTTCATCATTAAAATGATTACCTGTTATCTCTACGTTCCATTTAGAACGATCAAGTTTATTTTCTTTGAAATCATCAAAAAATATCACTTTCTTATTCGAGCCTGTCGCAGGCTTCATTTGCGCCATTGCTACATGCCCGGAGAAGACAGACAGCAAAAAGAGCAAAGCAATCCTTTTATTTTTATACAGCATAGCTACAATGTTTATTTGCTTGATTTTGTTTTTTAAAAAAAGTTACTGATACACTCTTACATAATCTATTTCCATTTGATCAGACACGAAATTAGGATCAACACTTCCTCCAAAATTGCCGCCTATCGCCAGGTTGAGTATCATAAAAAAATTCTGGTTGAAAGGAAGCTTACTGCTATTAGGCAAAGTGTAATATACTACATCATCAACCAACAACTGAATAGAGGTTGCCGACCAAATAGCAGAATACTTATGAAAAGCAGATACAGCCGATGACACCTGTGTGGTACCACCATCGCCATTGGGATTTGCTTGCGTAGGATAATGCATAGTGCCATAAATGATATTTTTGTTGCTACCATTTTGCTCCATGATATCTATTTCACCACAAGCGGGCCATCCTGCCGTTGAAATGTTATTACCCAGCATCCAAATTGCGGGCCATGTTCCTGTAGTGGCAGGAAGTTTAGCACTTACATCGATCCTTCCATACTGAAAAGAATACAACCCTTTCGTAAGCAATCTAGCAGATGTATAGTTACTTCCTCCATAACTTTCCTTCTTTGCAATGATCTTTAGTGTTCCGTTTGACACGAATGCGTTATCTGTTCTCGAAGTATAGTACTCCAGCTCATTATTGCCCCATCCGCCACCGCCGAGGTCATATCCCCACTTTGAGGCATCAGGACTTCCCGGTGTGTTAAACTCATCAGACCAAACCAGCGATAGTTTTACAGTCACCGTTATCTGCACTGATTGAGAAGCTGTTTTTCCACCAGCACTTTTAGCAACAACATTAACGGTATAATTACCAGAGGAAGGATACTTATACGTTACATTGCCGGAAGGAACGGTTTGAAAAACACCATTACCAAAATCGTAATCATAACTTACTGCATTGGTGGCAGTAGCTGTGAAGCTAACATTGCCGCTACTGTCTGCTGATACGTTGGCCGTAACAGTTAAATTGGTAGGTGCCGTATCAGGGACCGTGGCATCTTTTTTCCCACCACAACCATAAGCAGTAATGAATAACAATGCCACAGTTGCAAAGAATAAATATTTCTTCATAATCATTTGTTCAGGAAGTTTTGAATACCGGGAAGATATTATTCAAAATACCTTCCCGGATTCTACTTATTTATTGAGCCCTTAATATCTGGTACCAAGCATTACCATCACTTCCAATATTACGTAAAGCCATTACCGTTGGTGATAATGATAATATTTCATAGACAGTGGCACCTGTTCCAAAGCCAATGATACCATTTCCTGGAACAGTAAACTGGATACCGGTTGAGTTAGAGGAATTAGAACCTGAATTTGATGTACTGAACCCTAATGTTTTAGTACCACCAGTACTAATAGGATAACAGCCATCTCCTCCACTTTGGCCATAAAAAGATGTGGCAGCACCAATTAGAAAAGAAGAACCCTGGTTATTAACATTCACGGTTATACTATTGCTTCCTGCTTGTGCAAAAGTGATCACACCACCATAAGCACAAGATGGTTTTTCATTAGGCTGAGCCTTGTACCAGTCCGCCGAAAAAGTGTTACTGGGGCCCACACCAAAATGCCCAACGGTATCTTTAGCAATGATCCAGTTTTTTGTCGTTCCGTTCGTCAGAGCAGCCATCACATTACTAGGTATCTGGTATGTGTATAACACTTTGATTTGTTTACTCATGGTAGACATAGCTCCTCCCGTTCCAATTGCATTTACTGTAATGGTATAAGTATTGGTATCAAGTGTGGTATACTTGTAGCTAGCTGTTCCGGTACTGGTTAACACAGAATCGCCATTACCAAAATATATTTTGTAAGTAAGTGCATTGGTAGCACTGGCTGTGATGGTAACATTACCTGAACCATCACCTGCCGGGCTTGAAGTACTGGCCCCTTGTATGGCTGCCGTAATGGAAAGATTACTGGGCGTTTTAATATTGCCGAATGAATACTCTGTTTTCTTGCAGGCAAGAATGGAAGTAACGATCATTCCGGCAAACAGTAAAATGTATTTCATGTTATTTTTCATATCGTATTATTGTATAATTATTGAATGATTAAATTATTCCAATAAAAAGTTTTACCTGATCCCGGGTTTCCAAAATCAAAGAAAACTGATGCCAGATTATAAGTGTTGGAAGCACTCCAAGCCGGTGTTCCTGCTGCTGGTTGAGTAAAATCGAATGTTAGTGTTTGCCAACCTGATTTTGTGGTAAGTACATCCGTTTCAACTGTAGGTAGGCTTGAATTAACATTACCCAACTTTAATTTAATATCCAACCCTGCTGCAGGAGCATATACATCTAAGCTCATTTTCATACTACTTCCTAAAACAATATTACTGGCGAAACCATTATTAGCAGTTTGTGCTGCATTCAATGAACTGACATTGGTTCCCGCCCAAACTTGTGCCCCGGAAGTTTTAACTGATTGCATCACTAAACCGGTTGAATGTGAAGGATCGGGATCAGTAACGAGTGTGCTTGCATTCCCGCCATAATCATTCACAGTCGGATCCATATCAGGATTATTAAAATTCAACGGCAAATTGATTTGAGATAAGAAATGAATTTCATCCCAATAAAACACAGACCCTGTTCCTGCATTTCCAAAATCAAAGAAAATGGATGCTTTATCGTAATTGAATGAAGTGTTCAGGGCCGGCGTTCCTGATGCAGGATTATTAAAATCGAACACAAGTGTTTCCCATTGGTTGGCAACAGTGGTCTTAACATCTGTTTCTACAGAATTTGCTCCATTGGTATGATCTTCTATTTTCAGTTTAATATCTATACCTGCTGCGGGGGAATATACCTTAACACTCATTTTTGTTGCAGCTGCAGTAATAGGAATTTTACTTGCAAAACCTAAAGCTGTTCCTATAGTTGTACCAGCCCATGTTTGAGCGCCACTGGTCTTTGTTGTTTTCTTTACATGATTGGCGCTATTGGTTGGATCAACCGCATCTACGGTACTGTTATTTCCAAAATCGGTTACAGTATAATCCACTGTCGGGTTCTCGAAATTAACAGGCAGGCTGATCTGCGCCAGTGATGGCGGCAA
Source organism: Bacteroidota bacterium (assembly GCA_028875875.1). Taxonomy (GTDB): domain Bacteria; phylum Bacteroidota; class Bacteroidia; order Chitinophagales; family Chitinophagaceae; genus JAGWUV01. Next base: position 47,155 of record JAGWUV010000021.1, on the reverse strand, counting down.
CATTTTTATATCATCAAAATAGAAGACAGATCCTATACCCGGATTTCCGAAATCGAAGAAAAGAGAAAGTTTATCGTATGTATAAGAAGCATTCCAGGCCTGGGTTCCGGCAGCAGGATTGCCTAAATCGAAGGTCAGTGTTTCCCACTGGTTTGCTACCGTAGTTAACACATCTGTTTCTACAGAATGTGTTCCGTTATTGTGGTCTTCTACTTTCAGTTTTACATCCAATCCGGCGGCGGGGGAATATACTCTTACACTCATTTTCTTAGCTGCGGCCGTTAATGGTATCGGCGTTGCAAAACCTAAACCGGTTCCAACGGTTGTTCCGGCCCATACCTGTGCACCTGCTGTTTTAACAGACTTCATTACATGGTTACTGGCATTGGTAGGATCGAGTACGAGTGATGAACTGTTACCTCCAAAATCAGAAACAGTATAATCTACATTAGGATCCTCAAAAGTTACGGGCAGATCAATTTGCTTTGCTACTTTGATCGTATCTAGGTACTGGGTTGTTGCTGCTCCACCACTTAGAGCAATAACTCTTACAATATAAGTACCGGACTGAGCGTAACTGTGTGTAACCGTTTGACCCTCCAGGAAAGAAGTGTAAGGCTCCGGATTTACAGTAGTGGAATCTCCAAAATATACTTTGAAGAAAGTTTCGTACAATGCCGAAGCAGATACATTTACAGTAAGGTTACTGATGTTAACATTCACCTTTAGATTGGCCGGCGGCCTGAAGGATACGGTTAACTGTTGCGTAGCCTGAACGGATTGGCCATTAATATTATAACCGATGGCTTTTACATTATAAACACCTTCCGCATAAATATGTTTTGTACTTTTCCCGGCAACCACATGCACCGGAGTACTGGTATTATCGCCATAATAAATATCATAGGCAACAATACCTTCTCCATTAGGAGTAATAGTAACAAGCCCTGTATTATCCTGTGTAATCTCAAACATCATGGTAAGCTTGGCAGGTTGTGCAGCTGTTGATGCAAAAGATGTATCCGTGAAAGACTCTTTCTTACATCCTGCCACAACAAGCAGCAGTAGCAGAGAAGAGAAATAATATTTTAATGCATTCATAATTCTTCGTTTTAGAAATAAATGTTTAATAACCCGGATTTTGAGTAAGACCTGAAATATCTATCTCAGCCTGTGGAATCGGGAACAATTCATTTTTCCCGGTTTTGAAAGCAGGGCCTAACACTGAGGCTGCTTTCCCTGTTCTCACCAGGTCAAAGAATCGTTCGCCTTCCATCGCCAACTCCAATCTTCTCTCATTTAAAATGGCATCATATAAAGCGCTGCCGGTAGCAGTTACATCATGCAGGTTATCACCGAAAGCACGTCTTCTCACCATATTCAAATAAGTCTGTGCTTTGGTATCATTTGGAGTAGCAGATTTATTGTACGCTTCAGCAGCCATCAATAAAACATCAGCATAACGGATCGTTCTGAAATTGTTCAGATAATTCAACTCAACCTGTCCAGATGTTTCACCTTTCCTGGGAAGATATTTTTGATTGTACAAACCTGTATTCTTGTAAGGCGCCACCTGGTAAGTGATATTGTAAGAAGGATGCGCTGCCTTATACGCTTCAATATCAAGTACAGTTACATCTTTACGCTGGTCTCCCGGGGCATAAGCCGCTGCCAGGTTTTGCGTAGGCAAATTGGTACTCCATCCGGGTGCATAAGGCGATGAACCATTTAATCCACGGATACCGCACTGTTGAACAGCGTAGTTACCCTGCCCTCTCGTAACACCACCCCAGTTATAATAAGGAGAAGTATTGGAATATTGAATTTCAAAAACAGATTCCGGTCCGTTTTCTCCTGAAGCTAAAAAGATGGAACCAAAATCTGATACCAGCGTAAACGCATTCGCGTTGATTACATTCTGTAACATGGCAGCTGCTGCATCATACTTGTTTTCGTACAATAATACTTTACCCAATAAAGCTTGTGCGGCATATTTGGTAATGCGGCCAGCTTGAATCTGTGCAGCCGGTAATACCGTGATCGCATTGTTCAGATCTAATTCTATCTGCTTGTAAACATCAGCCTTTGGTGCTCTTTTCAAAGTACCTGAACTTCCCAGGTCTAAACGCTTATCTACAAACAATGGCACATCGCCAAACATTTTCACAAGACTGAAATAATAAAAGGCACGTAGAAAATAAACTTCACCATACAAAGCTTCTTTGCCTGCAAAATCAACGGTCATGCCGGCGGGATTCTTAGCTTTATACTGTGTCATGTAATTGGCCCGATTGATGCCTTCGTAAGCAGATTGCCATAAATCAGACAAAGTACTGTTCACGGGATTTACGGTATAATCATCGATCTGTTGAAGCGACATTACATCAGAAGCACTCTCACCACCTGATACTGCATTATCAGAAGCAATATCTCCTACAGGCACCATCTGGTTTAGCCATTGTAGCGGTGTATACACACTCACTTCCATGGTTCTGTAATCAGATTCAGATTGCAGGTACTGCTGGTCTGTTACCGTATAACTATCCTGCGGATTATTATCCACCCATTTTTTACAGGATGAAAAAATCAGCACGCAGGTAATGCAGCTAACTACTTTCAAATATCTTTTCATATATAATTAATTAATGATAATTTAAAATTTAACATCTACACCAAAAGAATAAATACGGGCCTGTGGATATGCACCAAGATCAACGCCAGTGTTGGAAAGTCCGCCGCCTGTGATCTCAGGATCAAACCCGCTGTATTTTGTTAGTGTTAATGCATTCTTTACCTGTGCGTAAATGCGGATACTCTGAATAGCTTTCTTGGTTACAGAAGATGGCAAAGTATAACCCAATTGTAAGTTCTTCACTTTTACAAAAGAACCATCTTCCACATACCTGTCTGATACCCTTGCGTTGTTATTAGGGTCAGTGAAAGAATACCTGGGGTCACGAGCATCATTGGTAGTACCAGGACCAGTCCATCTTGCCAAGATACTTCTAAATTTATTGGTATAGTTAGCATTTCTTTCATATGCCCTGTAAATATCATTACCTACTGAAGCGTAAATGAAAGCAGAGAAATCAAAGTTCTTATACTCTAAATTGATATTCCATCCCAATGTGTATTTTGGGAAAGGGTTACCGATCTTAGTTTTATCGTTGGCATCAATCACACCATCTTTATTGATATCGGCAAAACGAATATCCCCCGGTTGTGCTCCTGGTTGAGAAGGTGCTTTGGCAATCTCATCCGCAGTTTGAAACAAGCCCTGCGTTTTGTAGCCATAGAAATAAAAAGGAGTTTGTCCCTTTTCAAATACGGTAGCGTTTTGAGACTGTCCATTAAAATAATAACCACCTAAAATCTTAGCCGTTCCATCCGTATTGGTAGCGGTTACAATACTGTTGAATGTAGTAAAAGTAACGGAGGTACTTAACTTGAAATTCTTACCTATCTTATCATTATATCCTAAAGTGGCATCTACACCTTTTGTACTGGTTGAACCGATATTAGCCAAAGGAATAGGCACAGTACCAAGATACAGGGAAGCAGATGGCGTAAACAATAAACCATTCACGTCTTTCTGGAAATAATCGGCCGTTAACGTGATCTTGTTTTTCAGGAAATTCACATCAAAACCTACGTTAAACTGCTTTTGCTTTTCCCATTGCAGATTGGGGTTCACTGTTGTACCCAGGGTTGAACCGGGATAAAACACATTACCAAAAGTATAACCGTTACTGTTGGCAGTAGGGCCATAACTTGGGCCGCCTGTGATAATGCTGTTGTACTGTGGTGTAGCATTACCATCGTTTCCTACCAATCCATAACTGGTTCTGATCTTTAAATAATCGATGAATTTGGAATGGAAGAAGTTCTCGTTAGACACCACCCATCCTAAAGATCCGGCGTAAAAATTACCGAACTTATTATTCACACCAAAGGCATTGGAACCATCCCTTCTTGCAGAGAAAGAAGCGAGGTATTTGTTTTTGTAATCATAATTCACCCTTCCGAAATAAGACAAATGCTTATTGAAATATTCATAGTAATATCCCGATAATGCATTGGTATTGGTAGCTGTATTTGTACCGGTTGCGGCAGTGAAATCTGCAAAACTCCATGAGTTGAAAGGCACATCCTGTCTTGAAGCACCGGCAGCATTACCGGATACTCTTGAAACAGACATACCAAATACAGTTTCAAAATTGTGGTCTTTATTAATCTTGAAATTATAATTGATAAAGTTTTCAAACGTATAATTAAAGTTGCTGTTCTTCGCTTCATTCACCTGGTTGTGTTTGCCGGCTACGGTACTACCATCAGCATTCATGGAGTTGTCTACGTTCAGCGGGCCATAAAACACAAGTGGAGTAAAGCTCTTGGTAACATCATCGTATTTTGTGTACCCAAAGCGAGAAGTGAACTGTACGTTTTTAATTACATCATACTGCATTTCAAACTTGCCGTATAATTTATTGCCGGTTGTTTTATTATAAGTATTATCAAGAATGGTTAAGGGGTTATATACCTCAGATAAGATCAGGTTACTGAAACCATAAGTACCCACAGTATTAGGCACCGTATTGTACACAGGCACCGTAGGATCGAAGTTGAGTGCAGCACCGATTACGCTGTTAAATGCATTTTCCGAAACACCCTTAGAGTTCAGCAATACACCACTGGTGTTCATAATGAACTTTAATTTAGGGGCGATCTGGAAATTGAGGTTGGCAGTGAAATTACCTCTTGAGAAATCTGATTTATCAATACCGCCTACGATGCCACCCTGATCTGAATAACCAGCCGATAAGAAATAAGTGTTTTTGTCGCTACCGCCTCTTACAGATAAGGTATGCGTTTGAAAAGGAGCAGTTTTGAATATTTGATCCTGCCAGTTGGTTCCTACACCTACGGTACTAAGGTTAGGAAATATAACTGAGCCTCCAGATGTGGTACTTCCTTCATTAACCATAGCCGCATATTCTGTTGCGTTAAGTACGCCGATGGTCTTGGCTACTTCCTGGAAGCCATAGTTTGTATTCAGGCTGATCTGCGGTTTCTGGTTTCTCCTGCCCGATTTTGTATTCACCACGATCACACCATTACCACCTCTTACACCATAAATAGATGTAGTAGCCGCATCCTTCAACACGTTGATTGATTCAATATCATTTGGATTGATAGAATTGAAATCGGCAAGGGTTTGCTGTGAACCATCCACGATAATTAAAGGGTCATTCCCTGCGTATGAAGGAATACCTCTTATCACCAATGTTGGTGCCGAACCCGGGGAACCACCTTGTATAACAGTTACACCTGATGCTCTACCTTGTATCGCATCTTCCGGCCTAACTGCGTTGATTTTTTCAATATCGGCACTTTTGATGGTAGCGATGGAACCGGATACTTTGGTTACCTTCTGTACACCATATCCTACCACAACCACATCATTCAATATGGAGGCAGCATCTTCCAATTCAAAATTAACGATACCGGCTCCTGCTATTTCTTTTTGAAGGGTATTCATCCCTACAAAAGATACTTCTAAGGTTTTATTGGCGCCGGGAAGGGAAAGCTTGTAAGTCCCGGTTGCGTCTGAAGTGGTTTTAATCGTTGTGCCCTTCACCACAATAGTGGCTCCTGCCAGGGCCTCACCGGAACTCTTCCGGATAACCTTACCCTGGATGAGTATGTTTTGGGCATTTACCGAAACAAGCAGGCTAAAGAAACATGCTATACTTAGCACTAACCTAAGTTTAAATTTCATATGCAAGTGATTAAATGATTTATGATGTTGAATTGATAAAGCAGTCAAAATGACATAAATAAGATCTACCTTTTGTACAAGTCTGGAAAACTAGGAGGGCGACTCAGGCTTATGGTGCTCATCATCAGGGGATAAAATAAGCGGGTGAAGAAACATAAGCTTAAGCCTGGTAGGTAACAACAACTTCATTTTCATAAGCAAGCGTTTAACAAGTGATGATTCCGATAAAATGTGCGTGCATTTTTCGGAATGTAAAACTAACCCAGCTTTCTCCCAGTAAAAAAAATACAACTACATCACTACTACTACAATCAAAAAAGACCCTACATTTACAATAAAAACACTACATCATTACTACATCTGATTGAAAAACCACTGCTCAAAACGAGATGTATGAACCTAAAAACGATCTTACTAACCTTCCTTGTTTGTACAATACACTTTCTCTCCGCCCAACCATTTATTGGGCAAAGAGAAGTGCTGAACTTTTCCAAACAAACCTATAATGCAGGTACCCAAAACTGGAATATCAGGCAGGATTCTTATGGCAGGCTCTATTTTGCCAATAACGAAGGGGTCTTGCGATACGATGGCAATTATTGGAAAATAACACCACTCCCTAATAAAACCATTGTTTGGTCAATTGAATTTGGCAAAGACAACCGATTGTATGTGGGTGGACAGGATGAGATGGGATTCTTTTCTCCTGATAAAAATGGCAATCTGGCATATTCTTCACTTAAAAATCTATTGGAAGAGCAGGATCAAAAGTTTGCCGACATATGGCATATTATACAGTCTGCCGAGGGTGTTTTCTTCCAGTCTAATGCCAAATTGTTCCGCTATCACAACAATAAAATAGCTGTTTATCAACCATGGACTTCCTGGCTTTTTCTGGGTGTGGATGGCAACAGGGTTATTGCCCATGATGAAGGCAAGGGTTTACTCGCTTACCAATCCGGTACCTGGGAAACCCTGATCGAAAAAAAATCACTACCTAATAGCTTCTACATCACTTCTATTATGCCACTGGGGAAATACAGCCTGTTGACCACCGCAAAAAATGGGCTTTTCATCCTGTCAGGAAACAAGCTGACCAGCTTTACCGTCAAAGGAGATGGGTTTGATAATTCTCAAAATTTCACCGGTGCAACACGACTGGATGAAGATAATTACCTCATTGGCACTTATAATAATGGCATCTACCACATTAATAAGGAAGGTATTGTAATAGAACATTTGGGGAAACCAGAAGGTCTGCAGAACAACAATATCAGGAGCCTGTTTACCGATCAGTATCATAATATTTGGATCGGCACAAGCAATGGTATTGACTTCATTCCCTACAATAGTGCCATCAAACACATCAATCCGGCGCTTTTCAACGATGGTAGTGGCTATGCCGTAACCACTTTCCAGGACAACCTGTATTTTGCCCTTTCAAACGGTATTTACAGTGTTCCACTCTCAAATAACAACGACCTAAGTCATATACCTAACAAAGTAAAACTTAATACAGAAGGCCTCACCTGGCAACTGGGAGTACTGAACAATCGATTACTGGCAGGCCGAGTAGACGGTTTGTATGTTTATAAAAACGAACAATTTACCGCAATTGACAGGACTACTGGCTACTGGACATTTCAATCCTTTCAACAGGCCGACTCCGATTACCTCGTTGCCGGCAATTACCTCGGCGTTTCTTTATTTAATACTTCCGGAGATAACTTCATACCCTCAGGTGTTATAGCCAACCTTAATACTTCTTCAAGATTTTTGGCTGTGGATAATACGGCCCACATTATTTGGGTATCCCATCCTTACAGGGGAGTGTATAAAATAAACCGACCTTCTAATACAGTTAAGCTTTATACGGAAGCCAATGGGTTGCCTTCCACGCTCGACAATCATGTTTTTAAGGTAAAAAACAAGATACTGGTTGCCACCGTTAAAGGTATTTATGAATACAATGCGGCTAAGGACAGCTTCATCCCTTCCCCCGATTATAGCGATATTTTCAAGGGTATCAGCATCCGCTATTTAAAAGAAGATACAGAGGGGAATATCTGGTTCATACATGAAAAAAGTGTTGGCGTAGTTGACTATTCCGGAAAAACCCCGGCAATCATTTATTTACCCGAACTTACAGGAAGGATACTCAGTGGGTTTGAACATATTTACCCGTTGAACAAAAACAATATTTTCATTGGTGGCGAACTGGGATTTTATCACATTAATTATGAACTGTATAAAAAGAATATTCACCCTTTAAAAATTTTTATCAGCACTGTAAAAGCAAAAAGCGATTCGGAGCGTATCGTATTCGGAGGCTATCATGCAGCGGTGAACAACGATAGTTGGGTACAACCCAAAGAAAGAATCCCAACCGTTCAATACAGGTTCAATTCCTTCCATTTTGAATATGCGGCCCCTTTTTACGAACAGCAATCCAATATTGAATACAGCTACTATTTAAAAGGATTTGACAAAGACTGGTCTGAATGGACAAAAAAAACAGAGAAAGATTATACCAACCTGCCCTCCGGTTCGTACACGTTCCAGGTGAAGGCTAGAAATAACCTAAACACTGAATCTACCGTTTGTACCTATACCTTTTTCATTTCACCGCCATGGTATAATACCATCTGGGCCTGGATCATTTATGTACTGCTGGTATTTTTCATGTTATACTGCACCTACCGCTGGCAGGTAAATAAACTGCATAAAAAACAGGAACAGAAACTGTTGGAGGAAAGGAAGAAATACGAGGAAGAGCAACGCAACATTGCCTACCAGCACCAGTTAGCGCTGGAAAAATCAGAGAGGGAACTAATACAGCTACAAAATGAAAAGCTTGAAGCAGAGATAGAATACAAGAATTCAGAACTGGCATCCACCGCTATGAACCTTGTTCAGAAAAAAGAATTTTTACTCAAGATCAAAGAAGAGTTGAACAAATTGAATCACCAAAGCAAAACAGGCAAGGATACAATTGATGCGGCAGAATTGAAAAAGATTCTGAAAACTCTTTCGGAGGATGAAAAGCTAAACGATGAGTGGGAACAGTTTTCTGTTCACTTCAATAAAGTACACAGTGATTTTTTAATCACGCTTAAGGAAAAATATCCTGACCTCAAACCGCACGAACTAAAGCTCTGTGCCTATTTGAGGATGAACCTCTCCAGCAAGGAAATTGCCAACCTGATGAGCATTTCGGTAAGAGGCGTAGAAATCAGTCGTTATAGGTTAAGAAAAAAATTGGGCATCCCTACAGAAGTGAATTTATTTCAGTTCCTATTCGATATTGAAAGTGAGAAGAGAAAGAATGACAACCCGAATGAGGTTGCTGGCAGCCAATAAGGGAGGTGTATCAAAAAAGGTGTAACCCGGGAGGCTATGCTCCCTAGGTTATACCTTTCTATTCATTGAACAATGAAACGATTACACTTCTTCAAGCACTTCTTTATTGTAGGCTTCCGACAGTTTACGCTGTAATTCATACGATACAGGTGCATATTCCAGGAACTGCATCCTGAACTTCGCATGGCCCTGTGTAAAGGAGCGCAAAGAAGAGGAATAATCATACATCTCTGCCAACGGAACCCTGGCAACGATCTTCTGAAAATGGCCTTCTGTATCCATGCCTTCCACAATGGCACGGCGTGATTGCAGGTCTCCCATCACAGCGCCTGTTTGTTCATCGTCACACAATACTTCTACTTTGTAAATGGGTTCCAACAACTGGGGGTCGGCTTGTTGAAATGCCTGCCGGAACGCCTGCAAGCCTGCTATCTTAAAAGATATATCATTAGAATCTACAGGGTGCATTTTACCATCATACACACATACCCGAACATCTCGTACATACGAGCCCGTTAGCGGCCCCTCCTGCATTTTTTCCATCACCCCTTTTAGAATAGACGGTAAAAACCTGGCTTCTATCGCACCGCCCACAATGCAGTTATAAAATACCAATTTACCACCCCAGTCTAACGGGTATTCGTCCCTGCCTCTCACATTTAAACCATTAGGTTCAGGCATCCCTTCATACCAGGGTTCTATACGCATGAATACTTCACCAAACTGGCCACTGCCACCACTCTGCTTTTTATGCCGGTAGCTGGCTTCAGCCATTTTACGGATAGTTTCGCGATAAGGGATTTTTGGCTGACTGAATTTTACATCTACCTTATGAATATGCTCTATTTTCCATTTGATTACCGTTAAATGCAGCTCACCCTGGCAGTGCAATAAGGTTTGCTTCAACTCGGCCGACACTTCCACCTGTACGGTAGCATCCTCCTGTTGAATATCGTGTAATGCCTGCGCCAATTTTTCTTCCTCGCCTTTTTTGGTGGCTTCAATGGCAACAGTAAGATTAGAAGGTGGAAATGCAATAGGCATTAACTCAAGGTTCTTGCCTTTCTCATGCAAAGTATTGTTCACATGCGTATTCCGCAGCTTGAGCGTGGCGCCAATATCTCCTGCCACCAGTTCATTTACATTCGTACGGTTATGCCCTTCAATCAACAACAACTGGTTGATCTTTTCCGACACACCGGTATTCTCATTCACCAGTTCCATACCTGTTTTAATAGTGCCACTATACACTTTAAACAAACTTAACTCTCCTACATGCGGTTCTGAAATGGTTTTGAATACGAAGATGCAGGCAGGACCATTTGCTGAACAAGCCAGTTCATGGCCTGCTTTTGTTAGTTGTGGCGGCATTTCATTGGCCGATGGACAGCAAACATCAATAAAGCCCATCAACCTGCCAGAGCCCATATCTTGTTTGGCTGAGATGCAGAACAACGGAAACAGGTCGTGATGAATCATCGCTTTTTTTATGCCTGCTTTCAGTTCTTCTTCCGCTAATTCGCCTTGTTCAAAATATTTCTCCATCAAAGCTTCATCATTGCTGGCCACAGCTTCTACCAGTTCTTTATGTAACGCATCGGCACGGGGCTTCTCAGCTTCAGGGATAGGCAATTTATCGGGCTTCCCTCCTTCCTTCTTAAAACAATACATCACCATGTGCAATACATCTATGATACAGTTAAAACCCAATCCCGGGTTTACAGGATATTGAATAGGCAATACATTTGCCCCAAAATGTGTCTTCGCTTCTGCCACCGTTTTATCATAATTGGCATTCTCTTCATCCAGCTTATTCACTGCAAAAATCATCGGTGTTGTAAACTGCTCGGTATAATCCCAAATCAAATCAGCCCCTACTTCTACACCGGCTGTAGCATTTAATAGCAGCACACCGGTATCGGCTACACGTAATGCACTTACTACTTCTCCTACAAAATCATCATAGCCTGGCGTATCAATAATGTTGATCTTGTAACCCCGCCATTCGGTATGCAGCAAACTACTAAAAATAGAATTACCACGTTCCTGTTCAAGTTCGTGGTAATCGCTAACCGTGTTACGCTCTTCTACAGATCCACGGCGGTTAATAAGGCCGGCTTCGAATAACATGCATTCGGCAAGCGTTGTTTTGCCGCTGCCGGCATGGCCAAGCAGCACAATGTTTTTAACGTGATTGGTATCAAAAGTTGCCATAAAAATTGTTTTAGTGGTACGCAAATTCGGTAAGAGAGTATGGTACCGGCACTATAACAATTTGCAACACCGGTTGTGTCACTCCCTTGTACGTTCTGCTCTTTATTCAGCAAACGATCTTTCTACTGCATTGTTCCTGCAACACAGTTGTAATGTATTATCCTATAAAGTTCAGGAAGTCTTTTTCCAGTTTATCCAGGTCTTCAACAAGTGTTCTGTACTTCACTTCCAGTTGATGATGTGGTATGCGGTGCCCGAATGTAGGATGATGTTCGGCCTGCTGTATATGGCCTTTGATTTCGTGCTTTAGATCGTGGATGTTGATCAGTTGTAAGTGGAACTGGTTATGAAAGTGATCGATCTCAATGAGAATATCTTTCTCTGTTTTTCCGGCGGCAAACTGGTACAAACGATTACGCAATTCAGTAATATCTTCCCTGTAATGGCGCAATGATTTGATCCAGTCATTGCATTCGGAGATCAATGACCGGTGTGTTGTTTCAGTATACATAACTATGCATTTTGAAGGTGAGAAAATTGTTAGTGTTCTTTCAGAAACAGGTTAGTATAAGTAGCTTCTGTTTCTTCATTCTCCTTATAAATTTCAAACACGAATCAACGTCTTCCAATGACCTTTGTCATGTTACAGAGATAAAGCCGGTACAAAAAAGATAGCCTGAGCGAGTAATTAAACGGATCAACAATTTACTTCATTCTTTCTGAAAAATCAACCCTCAGATGCAAAATATTTCAACTCTTGTTCGAATGATAAATAGGGATGTTCCAATTGTAATTGCCTGGTTTTCTCAAAGTAAGTCTGCAGGAACTTTTGATGTTGCTGTGTAGCAGGATTAAAAGGCGTATGCTGGTAGGCAAGGTTTATCTCGGCTATTTGTTTCATTAGTGCATTGGTTTCCTCATTCATACAGGCACCTGTAAACTTTTCCCAAACATACTGTGTAGCCGCATAGTTCGGGTGGGCAAGGTCTTCTGCATAAAAACGATAATCACGCAGGTCATCGATCACCAGTTCATACGCAGGGAAATAATAGAGTTTAGAAAGCTTCTCAACAACGTAATGTACTGCAGTTATCAAAGCAGCTTTGCTTCTGTTATTATCTATTAACCCTTCACGCAAATGCCTCACCGGGCTAATGGTAAAGATTACTTGTATAGCAGGATTAAAAGCACCAAGCCTGTCTAACATTTTCCCCAAAACGGCTACCACCTGGCTGCTATCCATCAGCCTACGTTCAAACCAATCCGCCGGGGCTTTGTGATTGTTGGCAGCAACGGTTCCCTTAGTAGCATTGATAGCCTTATCCGTTAACGTGTACACCCATGCAGAACCCAGAGTGATCAATAAAAAATTAGCCTTTTTTAAGAAGTGGTGTGCATCAGTAGTGGAACTATTTATCTTTTGAATAGCATCTTCCGGCGTAATGCCTGAAAATCGGCTATGATGCTGCCAGCTATGCCATGTTTCGTTATAACAGAAGAGATCAGCGGTAGTGTATTGCTTATTGTCTATCACATTGATCAAAGCCTCTGCCACACTCACCGGGTTGAACAAAATACCATTGGGATTTTCAAGAATGGAGAACTTATGCTTACGCAATTTCTCTCCGATATTCTCTGTAAAGCAACTGCCGATCAGCATTAGTTGGTGCTGGTGTTGTATGGGTGTGGCGATCTTTTTTACATCCAGTTCAAAACGAAACTTCATACGCAAAGGTAACAACACGTTCTTCTATTTCGTGTACTAGAAGCTGTATCATGTTATCAAATAAATATTTCGGAAGCGATGAGCAGGCTTTCGGCCAGGGCTTCTTTATTAAGCGAAGGGAGTAACTGCTGCTGCAAAAAGTATTCGATCATCAAGGCTGTGTCCATATTACCTATCAACTCGTCTTGCGCCATTGGGCAACCACCGATGCCTTTTAAAGCGCCATCAAAACGCTGACAGCCGGCATCTATGGCTGCTTGTAATTTTTCTTTCCAGTTGAGGGGAGACGAATGCAGGTGTACACCAATCACCGTATCCGGATGCTGAGGAATTAAAGTGGCAAGGGCAAAGCTAATTTGTTCCGGCGTGGCTACGCCAACTGTATCTGCCAGCGAAATAATTTTGATCTTCCGCTTCACCATTTCTGCAGCCCATTGCAGCAATACCTCTTCATTGTAGGCATCACCATAAGGATTGCCAAAACCCATACTGAGATACACAACAAGCTGCTTATTATTTTTAATGCATAGCTCCTGTATCTCTTCCACACGTTGTAAACTTTCGCCAAGGGTACTGTTGGTATTGCGTAACTGAAAGGTGGGAGAAATAGAAAAAGGGAATCCGAGGTAACTAATCTCATCAAACACAACGGCTTCTTCTGCACCACGGGTATTGGCTACAATCGCCAGGAGCTTAGTGCTTTGGGTATTAAGCTGTAAGCCTTTTAGAACCACCTGGGTATCCGCCATTTGCGGAATGGCTTTGGGTGATACAAAACTGCCGAAATCTATGGTATCAAAGCCTACGTTTAATAGCGCATTGATGTAACGTATTTTTTGATCTGTGGGAATAAAATGCTTCCAGCCCTGCATGGCATCGCGGGGACATTCTATGAGTTGTATGGCAGCAGTATTCAACATTAACCTATTACTATTTTCCACTTACTATTGTCACCGTCACCCCCAAACAAAAGTTAACACTATTTACATCTCACCATTGCCCATTCCCATTCTTTGCTTCATGGCTTCGTATAAGATCATCCCGGTTGCAACAGACACATTCAGTGATTCAAATTTTCCAGCCATCGGTATCCGGAAACTATCGTCACAGATCTTCATCAATGCAGGAAACACACCTTTGTCTTCACTTCCCATTACCACGGCACAAGGCTCTGTAAAAGTAAGATCGTATAACTTATGCGTAGCGGTCATTTCACTGGCCACTACTTTAATACCGTTCAAATGCAATTCATCAACCGCTTTCATTAAACTGTTTACCCTACATATATGCACTTTCTCCAAAGCCCCAGCACTGCTTTTCATCGCTTCTTCATTCAATGCACCCACACCTTTATCGGGTATGATGATCGCCTGGGCACCACAGCACACGGCTGTTCTGGCGATAGCACCAATGTTTCGCACATCTGTTACGCCATCGAGAATAATGAACAACGGCATCTCTCCTTTCGAAACTACAAAATCAATTATTTCCTGTAAGTTAAGATATTGTACCAAAGCTGCAAAAGCAATAACCCCCTGGTGATTGGCTCTTGTGATGGAATTAAGTTTTTCAATAGGAACAAACTGTACCGGAACATTATGTTGCTTAGCCAACAAGCGAATCTCATTTACATTTTCGCCAACAGCATTCTTCTGCAAAAGGATTTTGTCAATAGGCTTACCGGCATCAAAGGCTTCGATCAATGGCTGGCGGCCAATAATCATATTCTTGCCAGGGGTTTTGTGAGCTGTATTGTAGGGCGTATGTTTCCTGAAATTGTTCATAGCTGAGTATTGTTACAAATGTACAAGTGTGCGACGCAACAGGCGTTGAAGAGTGATAAAAAGTTGGTCACCCCGCCATTTTCTTCTTCTATTTTATGATAACTGAATTTTGTTTTGCAGCAGTTTTATTTGCAGGTTTTGTAAAGCAAGAATAGCCAGTGCATCGGTTATTTCACCCGTTTCGATCATGGTAAACACTTTTTGCAAGGGCATTTTATTCACGATTAACTGTTCCGTTTCTTCGGGTTCGGCCGCATGTTGCGATAGTTGTGTAGCAAGATAATATATAGCTTTTTCATCAGTAACGGAATTCGAGAGATAAGAAGAACCGAGTAAGGTCCATTGCGCCGCTTTCAATCCTGTTTCTTCCAACAGTTCCCGCTTTGCAGCTTCAAGCGGATCTTCGTCAAAAGGGCAACCTCCTTCCGGGATTTCCCAGCTATACTGATTGATGGTAAAACGAAACTGGCCAACGAGGTAAGTGTTCTGTTCTTCATCCACGGCGATCACCCCGATTGCATAATTTTTAAAATGTACTTTGCCATAAATGCCTTTGCCGCCTGAAGGATTGAGTACGTTGTAATGGGTTAACGATATCCATTTGTTATCGTACACTTCCGCGGCATCTATAATTTTCCAGGGATTGGCTTGATCGTGTTGCATTTAATTTGCTTAAGATAATGATGTATCAAAAAACCCCGCAGTTGCGGGGTTTTAGTTTTTATTTGATGCCGAAAGCTTTTTTCACTTTCGCTATATAATCTAATTTTTCCCAGGTAAAGAGTTCCACTTTTACCTTCTTTACTTTTCCATCGGGTGATTTAAACTCCTTGGTTACGGTCTCAGGTTTACGCCCCATGTGCCCGTAAGCTGCCGTTTCGCTGTAAATAGGGTTACGCAGTTTTAAACGCTGCTCGATAAAGTAAGGGCGCATATCAAAAATACCTTCTACAACCTTTCCGATCTCACCATCGCTCAAAGCAACTTTAGCAGTGCCAAAAGTTTTTACATTGATAGAAGTAGGCTGGGCAACACCTATTGCATAAGAAACCTGTACCAGTACCTCATCTGCAACACCGGCAGCTACAAGGTTTTTAGCAATATGGCGTGTTGCGTATGCAGCAGAACGATCTACTTTAGAAGGATCTTTACCGCTGAATGCACCACCACCATGAGCACCTTTACCGCCATATGTATCCACAATAATTTTACGACCTGTTAAGCCGGTATCGCCATGCGGGCCACCAATCACAAACTTACCGGTTGGGTTGATATGGTATTTGATATTGTTATTGAACAACTTCGCATACTTTTTATACTTAGCTTTTACACGTGGGATCAATATCTCGATGATATCTTTCCTGATCTTAGCCTGCATCTTCTCCTCTGTATCAAAATCATCATGTTGTGTAGAAACAACGATCGCATCAATTCTTATAGGCTTATTGTTATCATCATATTCTAACGTAACCTGGCTTTTAGCATCAGGACGTAAATATTTAATTTGTTTATTTTCTCTTCTCAAAGCAGCCAGTTCGATCAAAATCTTATGAGCCAGATCCAAAGCCAAAGGCATATAGTCTTCAGTTTCGTTGGTGGCATAACCGAACATCATACCTTGGTCGCCGGCACCTTGCTCTTCCTTTTTCTTTTTGTCTACCCCCTGGTTGATATCGGAAGATTGTTCGTGGATAGCAGATAGGATACCACAGCTATTCGCTTCGAACATATATTCGCTCTTGGTATAACCGATTCTTTTGATCACATCACGGGCAATATCCTGTACATCTAAATAGGCTTTAGACTTCACTTCACCAGCTAATACTACTTGTCCGGTTGTTACCAATGTTTCACAGGCCACTTTAGATTGAGCATCAAAAGCAAGAAAATGATCGATCAGCGCATCGGATATCTGGTCGGCCACTTTATCGGGATGACCTTCAGATACACTTTCGGAAGTAAACAAATAAGGCATAAAATTTATACTTTAGAATTTAATGGTAGCAAATATAATTGTATGTATGTAATGATACACACCGCTTAAAAATATTACTATTTTGTTATGAAGATAGAGATTGATACAGTTCAATGTATTCGGTTAGGTCTGTTTCCCAACCTTTAAAAGGCACTACTTTTTTACCTTTTACTTTAGAGAATTCTTCTACCAACTTTTTATCTACTTTCTCAGCACCGAATGTAATGGCATCAGCATAAGCTGCACCTCCTTTAAACAGGGCAGAATTGTTACTGTCTTTAAAAGCCTCCAGGTCCTTTTCTTTGATATTGGCATTAATGATGGCCTTCTTAACAAAGTCAGTTCCCAGCTTTTCTTTAAATGTATTCTGGCCAATTGTAAAGATCACTTTACTATTACTGAAAACCGGTTCTTTTTTATATGCGGTTTTAATATATGCGGGAATTAAGCCGGTCATCCATCCGCTGCAATGAATGATATCAGGAGGCCACCCAAATTTTTTCACGGTTTCCAATGCTCCTTTACAAAAGAAAATTGTTCTTAGCCCATTATCATCAAACCATTTCTCTTCCTCATCATGAAAGATTTGTTTGCGTTTGAAGAAGTCTTCATTTTCCAGGAAATATACTTGTAACCTTGCATTGGGTAACGATGCCACTTTAATTTGCAAAGGATAATCATCATTATCTACGCTCACATTAATGCCCGACAAACGCACTACTTCGTGTAAACGGTGGCGGCGTTCATTGATCACTCCAAAACGAGGCATTATACAGCGAACTTCCAGGCCACTATCATTACTTTTTATTGCCAGTTTATTTACGATTTCGGCGAATTCTGTCAGCTCCAGGTAGGGTGACATTTCTGTAGCAATGAATAAAATTCTTTTCTTTGACATCAGTTAAGCCAATTTAAGGGCATGAAAATGAGGGGGCAAAGGTAAATAAAATACCCCGAATCGCAACATCACCCAAGTTTTTAGACCATTCAGCAAAGAAATTATGATCATTTTCAAAACAGTTCAGAGCATCGGGAAAGTACTCAGCAAGCTGATACTGGAAAATAAAAAGATAGGATTTGTACCCACAATGGGTGCATTGCACAATGGACATCTTTCTTTAATTGAACAAAGTAAAAAGCAGGCAGATATTACTGTTTGTAGCATTTTTGTAAACCCAACCCAATTCAACGATCAAACCGATTTTCAAAAATATCCTGTTACCATTGAGCATGATATTTTGCTATTGGAAGAGGCGGGTTGTGATGTTCTTTTTCTTCCTTCTGTACACGAAATGTATCCGCAGGGAACTGCACTAAAACAGCCTTACGACCTGGGATTCCTGGAAACACTGCTTGAAGGAAAATATCGCCCCGGCCATTTTCAGGGCGTTTGCCAGGTAGTTCACCGCTTGCTTTCTATTGTTAAACCACAAGTATTATTTCTTGGGCAGAAAGATTATCAGCAGTGTATGGTGATCAGTAAAATGATAGAGCTCGAAGCACTACCCGTAGAACTTATTTTAGGGCCAACTCACCGGGAAAACTCCGGCCTTGCCATGAGCAGCAGAAATATGCGATTGAGTGATGAAGGGAAACAAAAGGCCGTAGCCATTTTCAACTCAATGCAGTATATCAAGGAACACATTACACAAGAAGATGTAGAGGCGCTGCAAAAAAAATCAATTGATCAGTTGCTGAAAGCGGGCTTTGATTCGGTAGATTATATTGCCATTTGCAATGCCCATACCTTAGCACCGATACATACTTACCAACCGGGTAAAAAATTGGTTGTATTGGTAGCTGCTTTTATTGAAGGTGTACGATTAATTGACAATCTCATGATTAACTAACTACAGGTTTAACTTGTTAATTATGCCTGAAATTCTACTTTTGCGCCGCTATGCAAATACAAATACTGAAATCTAAAGTCCACAGAGCTGTTGTTACAGAAGCTAATCTTAATTATGTTGGCAGCTTAACATTAGATGAAGACATCATGGATGCCGCTAATATGGTAGAACATGAAAAGATACAAGTGGTAAATGTGAATAATGGAGAGCGACTTGAAACGTACCTGATCAAAGGGCCCCGGGGTACAGGTGTAGCTTGCTTAAACGGCCCTGCAGCAAGGAAGGCAGCTGTTGGCGATATTATCATCATCATGTCTTATGCACTCATGGATTTTGAGAAAGCAAAAGAGTTTAAACCATGGGTTGTATTTCCTAAAGAAGGTAATAAGTTATAAATGCTTTTGCTTTCGTAACTTTCCTCTCTGTAACAATTCCATCCTGCATGAAAAGAAAACTTGCCTCTTTTTTAAAATATTTGTTCTTTTTAGGGCTTGGGGTTTTCTTGGTTTGGTGGAGCCTGCACCAGATTCCTGATAACAAGTGGAATGAATTTACTGAATCATTAACCCACGCAAGGTACTGGTTGATCGCACCAGTTTTCTTCATTCTATCTTCCAGCCATGTAATAAGAAGTTTGAGATGGCGGATACTGATGCAACCCATGGGCTATCATCCTTCCTTTCTTAATACCTTCTTTGCCGTTATGATCGGCTATCTTGCCAACCTTGCTGTTCCAAGATTAGGCGAAGTTTTAAAATGTACTTTACTGGCCAGGTATGAAAAAGTTCCGGCAGAGAAACTGGTGGGTACTATTGTTGCCGAACGAGCGGTGGATGTTATTTCACTTGGCATTGTATTTTTATTGGCTTTCATTTTACAGTATGATGTGGTTGGAGAATATGCCCGCCAGCTTTTCAGTGAGTTGTTCAAAACAAAAACCGGACAGTTTTCTACACATAAAATCATAATTGCATTGTCCATTCTTATCCTTTTAATCGTTATAGTGAAAGTATGGTTTGATAAATTTTCTCATCTAAAAATTGTAATAACATTTAAACGAATTTTAAAAGGAATTTGGGAAGGATTAAGCAGTATCAGGAACCTGCAAAACAAAAGCGCCTTTATTATTTATTCAATTCTGATATGGGCACTATATATTGGTGGTACTTGGGTAGGATTGTATGCCACACAAGGCACCAATTTATTAGGATTGAAGGAAGCCCTTTCTGCATTGGCATTTGCCAGCATTGGGATGATTATTACTCCCGGGGGCATCGGCGCCTACGCCTATTTTATGGCAAAGGTTTTAGAAAAAAATAATATCCCTTTTGAATTGGGCTATGCTAACGGAACGCTGCAATGGTTTGCCCAATTCATTATTATTGTATTGGTGGGCTTTATTTGCATGGGACTACTCCCCTGGTACAATAAGAAAAAACAACATATTCAAAAAACAGCCTGATAAAAAAGACCAATGAAACAAATTGATGCAATAGAAAAGAAAATATACACTTTACCACAGTTATTATTGACAATTGCGGCTTGGCGCAATACAGGCAAAACTATTGCTTTCAGTAATGGATGCTTTGATATTTTGCACGAAGGCCATATTTTTTCCTTATCCCAGGCAGCTGCCGAGGCAGACCTTTTGATTGTTGGGGTAAATAGCGATGCAAGTACTAAAAGATTAAAGGGAGCAGAACGACCGGTGAATAATGAACATAGCAGGGCATTGCTTTTAGCGAGTCTTTTGATCGTTGATGCAGTTGTGATTTTTGAAGAAGATACACCATATGAGTTGATCTCGGCTATTCAGCCTGATGTATTGGTGAAAGGTGGAGATTATACCGTAGACCAAATTGTTGGCGCCAAAGAAGTGATAGCAAAAGGAGGAAGAGTGGTCATCAATCCCATTGTACAAGGTTTTTCTACAACCGGTATTATTCAGAAAATACGACAATTAGGATAATACAAATAGGTCCCCTGTTTTGCAGGGGACCTATTTTTTATTGAAAAGCTTCTTTTACTCTTTCAAAGAAACTCTTATCATTTTTACCGGGTTGCGGTTTAAAGTTGGGACTATTATTTAATTTTTCCAGCAATGCCTTTTCCTCTGCTGTAACATGCTGAGGCGTCCAAACATTAACGTGAATCAACTGATCTCCCCTACCATAACCCTGAACTTCAGGAAAGCCTTTCCCTTTCAACCTGAATATTTTACCACTTTGAGTGCCAGCAGGTATTTTAATTTTGGCTCTTCCATCTATCGTAGGCACTTCCACGCTGGTTCCAAAAGTAGCATCAGGGAAAGAAATATGCAGATCATAAGCCACATTTAAACCGTCCCTTTGCAACTCTGGATGTTGTTCTTCCTCAATTTGAATAATCAGGTCGCCTGGAGCTCCGCCTCGCTCACCGGCATTTCCTTTGCCACTCATGCTGAGCTGCATTCCTTCCTGAACACCTGCGGGTATATCTATGGAGATGGTTTCCTCCCCATACACTCTTCCTTCACCCTTACAAGCACCACATTTTGCAGTTACTGTTGTACCCTCGCCGTTACAAGTTGGACAGGTTGTTACGGTTTGCATTTGACCTAAGAAAGTATTGGTAACCCTTCTTACCTGTCCACTACCGCCACAAGTATTACAAGTTTGTACACTACCTTTATCTTTTGCCCCACTTCCGGCACAGGTAGTACACACTACATGTTTTTTAACTTTGACTGTTTTGGTAACCCCTTTAGCTATCTCCTCGTACGTAAGTTTTACTTTGATTCGAAGATTGCTTCCACGCTGACCGGATGCCCTTCTTCCGCCACCGCCTCTTCTTCCTCCGCCTCCAAAAAAGTTACCAAACATATCATCCCCGAAAATATCTCCAAACTGGCTGAAAATGTCTTCCATGTTGGAAGCATGAAAACCACCGCCACCACTGGTTCCAGGACCAAAAGCCTGGTGACCATAGCGATCGTACTTGGCCTTTTTATCTGCATCACTCAATACTTCGTATGCTTCTGCGGCCTCTTTAAACTTTTCCTCTGCCTCCTTATCTCCGGGGTTACGATCCGGGTGATACTGCATGGCTACTTTCCGATAAGCTTTCTTAATCTCATCGGCAGTAGCTGATTTGCTAACGCCCAGTATTTCGTAATAATCTCTCTTTGACATATTGCTTTTATTCTTTCACCAAACCATCAAGTTAGTAGATAGCCCGGCAAACTTTATTTAATTATTTTCCTACTACCACTTTAGCAAAACGAATGATCTTTTCATTCAGGTAATAGCCTTTTTCTACTTCATCCAGCACTTTACCTTTTAGAGCCTCTGTTGGCGCAGGAATTTCAGTAATGGCTTCATGCTTCTCCACATCAAAATCCGTATTCAAACTTTCCATTGCTTTCACGCCTTTGGATTGCAGGTTGTTTCGCAGCTTGTTAAATACGAGCATTATACCTTCTTTCTGTATTTCAATGTCGGCTCCGGATTTTAATTGTTTTTCGGCCCTGTCGCAGTCGTCCAGTACTTCCAGCAAAGAAATGATCACATCTTTAGCTGCCGTTTGCCTCAGTTCAATATTTTCTTTTGCAGTACGTCGACGGAAATTATCGAACTCCGCCATCAAACGCAGGTACTTATCTTTTTGTTCCTGTAATTCTGCTTTCAACTTTTCAGTTTCAGGTTCTTCAGCAATCGGCTCATTCAAATGCGTTGATCCGGCTGCATTTTCGTCAGTATTAATCGTAACATTATTGTCAACAGTTCCTGTTGCAGGCATTTCTTTTTCTTCCATAAAACTTTTTTGATAGTCTACTTTAAGTGTCAATTTTTTTGCCAACGCAAAGAAAGGGGATTTTTTGTCAGTGAGTATCATGCAATGACAGTTGCGCAGTTATCTTTGCCGCATGACTAAAGTTTACCTGAAGAGAAAAATTGCACAACGAATTGCCAATGGTCACCCGTGGATTTTTGCCAACGAAGTAGAGAAAGTATTGGGTGAAGTGAAAGCCGGAGATATTGTAGATGTTTTTTATGCTGATGAGAAATTTTGCGGAAGAGGATATATCAATCCAAAATCTCAAATCCTAGTCAGGCTTTTAACAAGAAAGAAAGAAGAAATCAATGAAGCCTTTTTTTATAACCGTATTGCAGAAGCCTGGCAATACAGGCAAAAAATTGGCTATACAGAAAACTGTAGGCTGATTTTTGGCGAAGCAGATGAAATGCCTGCACTGATCATTGATAAATTTAACGACTACTTTGTAATTCAAACTCTTTCTTTAGGGATGGATGTTTGGAAACACGCAATCACCAAGGCTTTGCAGGATATCTTCTCTCCCAAAGGCATTTTTGAAAGAAATGACGTACCTGTTCGGGAACTGGAGGGATTAGCTCAACAAAAAGGATTTTTGTCTGCACCTTTCGACACCAATATCATCATCAATGAAAATGGATTACGTTTTCATGTAGATATTGAAAACGGACAAAAAACCGGTTACTTTTTAGACCAGCAAGACAACAGAAGAGCGATCCGGCATATTGTAAATGGAGCAGATGTACTAGGGGCATTTACTTACACCGGAACTTTTGAAATCCATGCAGCACATTATGGGGCAAAATCTGTTCTGGGATTGGATATCAGTGAGAATGCAGTTGCCCAGGCCAATAAAAACGCTCAGTTGAACGGCCTGGATAAGATATGCAAATTTGAAGCATTGAATGCATTTGATGTATTAAAGCAATGGGGCAAGGATGGCAGACAATATGATGTTGTAATGCTCGATCCCCCTGCTTTTACAAAAAGCCGGGAGAACATTCAAAAAGCAATAACTGGCTATAAAGAAATCAATTTAAGGGGAATGAAATTAGTGAAGAATGGTGGTTTCCTGGTTACATCAAGTTGTACCAACCTTGTTCAACCGGATTTATTTTTAGAGATTATTGAAATGGCGGCTAAGGATGCCCGGAAAAAAATCAGGCAGGTTACCTTCCAAGCACAGGCCAGCGACCACCCTATTGTTTGGGGAATGGAGAATACGAACTACCTTAAATTTTTAATTGTTGAGGTGAGAGACAGATAAGATGAATCATTATTTTGGAGGATGGTAAGAGGAACAATTTTATTGCTGCTCAGAGAACAGGAAGTACAAGAGTGCGACGCTAGGGATGATGACCATAGCTCATAAGCCGGTTTCAAAAGCTATTTTATAACCTGGAATTTACCACACTCCACAATGTTTCCTTTTTTATCACGCAGTTGATAAATGTATAAACCGCGATAGTAGTTATCGAGCGGCAGGCTTACTTTAGAACCGCTTACGATAATCTCACTCATTTTTTTCCCGATGAAACTAAAAATGAGTAGCGTGTAATCTCTGTTAACATTTTCAGAGAACTCGAAATTGACAATTGATGTGGCTGGGTTGGGGTAGAGTTGTATCACTTTTACCGGATCTCCAGAAAACAAATCACCCGTCCGGCTTGCGAATGCCGAAGATGAAAGTAAAAAAAGGAATAAAAGGATCGGGTAAATTTTTTTCATTCTTAATAAAAGGCTACTTAAAGATACGTTTTTTATAAAAACGTTTCCCGAGGCCGAATAGTATATGGCCCCGCAAAAGCGGGGCCATATTAGAAAATAACTATTATAAGCTACTTAAAACTTGGTTTATTGCCTCGAAATTGGGCAGATCGCCTGCGCTTTCCAATACCTCAGCATAGCGAATAGCTCCATTTGCATCTACTACAAATGCCGAACGTTTACTTACACCTTTCATCCATCCGATAAATGAATCGTAGATCGCGCCGTAAGCAGTTGAAACTTCTTTATTGAAATCACTCAGCAAAGGGAAATTCAACCCTTGCTCTTCTTTAAATTTCGCCAGTGTAAATGGAGAATCTACAGAAATGCCTAATACTTGTGCATTAGCATTGTTGTACAAAGCAATATTATCCCTGATACTGCATAATTCTTTTGTACAAACTCCGGTAAACGCCATGGGGAAAAACAATATCAGCACATTTTTTCCTTTGTAGGCACTTAATGAAACCTGGTTCTTTTCTGTATCAACCAGTGTAAATTCGGGTGCTTGTTGACCAACTTCAATTTTCATACTATATAGTTTAAATGTTATGAATTTCTTTATTTAAGCAACTAAGAACAAGCCTGAATAATAAATGTTTATATGGCTTGTAATTCTTTCAAACATTGTTGCAATCTTGGTTTCCAGTCTTTCAATACTACGGAATAATCTTTTACAATAGCTTGTTTATCCAGCACTGAGTACGCCGGCCTTTTAGCAGGTGTTGGATAAGCTTCTGTAGGAATTGGTAATACTGAACAAGATAATTGAGCGTTATCCCTGATGGCCACTGCAAAATCGAACCATGAGATCACACCTTCATTACTAAAATGATACGTACCATATTGGGTGTTCCCTGCTTCCTGTTGCAACATTACTTGCATGATAGCTTCTGCAAGATCAGCCGCATAAGTAGGAGACCCCACCTGGTCACTTACCACCTTTAATTCCTGCCTTTCCTTCATCAACCTGAGCATTGTTTTCACAAAGTTATTACCATGCGAACTGTACACCCATGAGGTACGAATAACAATAGTTTTAGGATTATTTTCCTTCGCTAACTTCTCCCCTAACCATTTTGTATAACCATAGTAATTTACCGGTTCAGTGGCATCATCAACAGCATAAGGCTTTGTTCCTTTACCATTGAAAACATAATCCGTTGAAATAGTGATCAGGGTTGCATCGATAGCTTTGCAGGCCGAGGCGATAACACCAACGGAAGCAGCATTAATGGTATAAGCCAATTCCTGTTCTGTTTCGGCTTTATCAACGGCTGTATAAGCACCGCAATTGATAAAATATGCAGGTTGATATTTGTGAAAGAAAGCACTCACAGAATCAAGATTTCCTAAATCCATCTCTTCCCTGTCGACAAATAAAAAATCGAACTGCTGAATATACTGTTCATGCAAACGTTGCAATTCCCAACCTAACTGACCATTCTTTCCGGTAACAACCACTAATGGTTTTGACATAAATAAATTTTAGGTGTACCGTATTATTATTTTCTGCTCGAAAATTCTTTCGGTTGTTTGTACAATTCCTCAGTGGGCAATGATTTGAAGTACTCGTATGTTTTCTTCAAACCCTCAGCTCTTCCTACTTTCGGTTCCCATCCTAAAATTTCTTTGGCCCTTGTAATATCAGGTCTTCTCTGTTTTGGATCATCCACCGGCAAAGACTTATAAGTGATTTTTACAGATGAACCCGTAAGCTTTAATACCTCTTCGGCAAACTCTTTCAGCGTGATCTCATTCGGATTACCAATGTTAACAGGGTTACTATAATCGCTCAATAACAACAGATAAATGCCCTCAATCAGATCATCAACATAACAGAAACTGCGGGTTTGGCTTCCATCACCAAATACAGTTAAATCCTCTCCACGCAGAGCCTGGCCAATGAATGCAGGTAATGCCCTACCGTCATTCAATCGCATACGAGGTCCGTATGTGTTGAATATCCTCACAATCCGTGTTTCCAATCCATGGAATGTATGGTATGCCATTGTGATCGCTTCCTGGAAACGTTTGGCCTCATCATATACACCACGCGGTCCAACAGGATTTACATTGCCCCAATAATCTTCATTCTGCGGATGCACCAATGGATCTCCATAAATCTCACTGGTTGATGCAATCAGCACCCTTGCGCCTTTATCCTTCGCCAAGCCCAAACAATTGTGAATACCTAGTGAGCCCACTTTCAACGTTTGAATAGGAATCTTTAAGTAATCGATCGGGCTGGCCGGCGAAGCAAAATGTAAAATATAATCCAAATGCCCCGGAACATGGATGAACTTGGTAACATCATGATGATAAAACTCAAACTGTTCCAGTGAAAAAAGGTGTTCGATATTTTTAAGATCACCTGTAATCAGGTTATCCATGCCAATAACATGGTATCCTTCTTTTATAAAACGATCACATAAATGGGAGCCTAAAAAGCCGGCTGCCCCAGTTATTAATACACGCTTTCTGTTCATGTGTTTTTTTATTTAAAACCAGCCGCTGTAGCGCTATTCAGCTTATGTTGCGTCGCACACTTCAACGGCAGTGCTTGTTTGGAATGAATTGAATCAGGGCCTTCCCACACTTTCGTAATGATAACCCATTTCACGAATTTGTTTTACCTCAAACAAATTCCGTCCGTCAAAAATGGTTTTCTGTGATAGTTTATTTTCAATAACAGAAAAGTCCGGTGTTCTAAACTCATTCCATTCAGTTGCAATGATCAAGGCATCGGCATTATCCAACGCCGTGTACATATCTTCCGCAAAAGCGATTTTATCTCCTACCAAACGCTTTACATTATTCATTGCTTCAGGATCAAAAGCACAAACGGTAGCCCCTGCTTCCACCAAGGCATCAATAATGTATAAAGCTGGTGCTTCGCGAATATCATCCGTATTCGGCTTAAATGCCAGTCCCCATAAAGCAAAATGCTTACCTGTCAGATCTCCATTGAAATGCGATTTGATCTTAGGTACCAGGTGAAGTTTCTGAGCTTCATTCACGTCCTCAACAGCTTTCAATATTTTGAAATCATAATTCACCTCTTCAGATGATTTCACCAGGGCTTGTACATCTTTTGGAAAACAGCTTCCGCCGTAACCAATGCCGGGAAATAAAAATCTTTTACCAATTCTTTCATCACTTCCTATTCCACGCCGAACCATATCTACATCGGCACCTAACTTTTCACAAAGCTGCGCTACCTCATTCATAAAAGATATTTTGGTAGCCAGAAAAGAATTAGCAGCATATTTAGTAAGCTCTGCGCTTTTTTCATCCATATAAATAACAGGATTTCCCTGGCGAACATAGGGTGCGTATAAATCACCCATCAGCTTTCTTGCTCTTTCGGAATTCGTACCGATCACTACACGGTCGGGTTTCATAAAATCATCAACAGCAACACCTTCCCGCAAAAATTCAGGGTTACTCACCACATCAAACTCACCTTTGTAATTAACGGCAATGGCGTTATGTACTTTTTCGGCAGTTCCAACAGGAACAGTGCTTTTATCAACGATCACTTTATAATCAGTAAGTATTTTACCAAGATCGTTGGCAACGCCCAATACGTATTTGAGATCGGCAGAACCATCTTCACCCGGAGGTGTTGGCAAAGCCAGGAAGATAATCTGTGCATCTGCAACACCTTCTTTTAAATCGGTTGTAAACTTTAAGCGATGCTCTCTTAAATTCCTGAGAAAAAGTTTTTCCAATCCAGGCTCGTAAATGGTGATCTCACCATTGGACAATTTCTCTACTTTGTTTTTATCAATATCAATGCAGGTTACCTGGTTACCCGTTTCTGCAAAACATGTCCCTGATACAAGGCCTACATAGCCCGTTCCTACAACAGCGATCTTCATACTGAATGAATATAATTTAAAGTTTCTGAAGTGATGAACTGTAATTGCTCCTCATCCAACTCTGTATGCATAGGCAAAGAAATCACCCTTTCTGTTAACCAATCTGTAACTGTAAGATGATATGCTTCTAATGCGAACGCAGCAAACATTTGTTGTTTATGACCCGGAACAGGATAATAGATCATGGATGGTATTTTCTTTTCAGCTAAATACGCATTCAATCCATCCCTGTTTACACCATTCAAGACCAATGTGTACTGGTGAAATACGTGAGTAGAATAAGACGCTATTGCGGGGGTAGTTATTTGGGGGAAGTTGGCAAAAGCATTGTTATAAAAAGCCGCTGCCTTTTGCCTTGCAGCAATATATTGATCCAGTTGTTTCAATTTCACGTTTAACACAGCCGCCTGGATGGAATCCAATCTTGAGTTACAACCTACAAGATCGTGGTAGTATCTTTTACTTTGACCGTGATTCGCAATCATCTTCATCTTATCAGCCAGCACATCATCGTTGGTAAAAATAGCACCCCCATCCCCAAAAGCCCCAAGGTTTTTGCTGGGATAAAAAGACGTGCAACCTATATGGCCAATTGACCCGGTTTTCTTTCTCGTTCCGTTACTAAAAGTGTAATCACAACCGATTGCTTGTGCATTATCTTCAATCACATATAACCCAAATTCTTCGGCTATCTGCATAATCTCTTCCATCGGAGCGGCGTGGCCATACAAATGAACGGGCACAACAGCTTTGGTTTTGGAAGTGATAGCCTTACGAACAGCAGCGGGATCAATACAAAATGTTACAGGATCTACTTCCACAAACACCGGCTTAAGTTTCAGCAATGCCACTACTTCAGTTGTAGCAATGTATGTAAAAGAAGGGGTTATCACTTCGTCACCCGGTTGCAAACCAAGTGCCATCATAGCTATTTGTAAAGCATCTGTACCATTGGCACAGGGGATAGTATGTTTAGAACCCTGGTAATTATTCAACGCAAGTGTAAAATCCTGAACGGCTTTACCATTAATATAAGCAGCGCTATCCAACACTTCATGTATCGCTGCATCTACTTCTGTTTTTATTTTGAGATACTGATTTTTAGTATCTACCATTTGTATCGGCCTCATACTCTTTTTGAATGGTGGCAAATCTACATGAAAATGACTAATCTATTTAAAAGCTTCACGTTCTGTTAATTCTGCACGATTATCTGTTTATTTGTAATGAAATCTTAAGCCGTGAGGGTACTTTACTACATTTTCATCTCTCTTTATCCTAAAATCGCCTGGCTAATCAGCGGAGGCAACAGGAAAGCGGCACTATGGCTGGAAGGTAGAAAGAATATTTTCGACCGTTTACAAGAGGCTTTTACGAACAACACTGCTCCTGTAATTTGGATGCATTGTTCTTCTTTGGGTGAGTTCGAACAGGGAAGACCGGTCCTGGAGCAAATTAAACAACAATATTCCAAGCACAAGATCCTCCTTACTTTCTTTTCCCCTTCGGGATATGAAATACGAAAAGATTATAAAGGAGCAGACTGGATTTTCTATTTGCCAATGGACTCTCCTTCCAATGCCCGCCGATTTATTCAAATCACCAATCCTGCATTGGTATTATTTGTAAAATATGAGTTCTGGCATTATTACCTCTCAGCACTGAAAAAAAGAGAAATACCGCTACTTCTCATCTCTGCCATATTCAGAAAAGATCAGCCTTTTTTTAAATGGTATGGCCGATTTCACCAGCAAATGCTGCAATGTGTTTCTCATTTTTTTGTACAAACTGATAATGCAGCAGCTTTATTAGCAAGCATTGGCTACACAAGAAATGTAACAATAGCAGGAGATACAAGATTTGACAGGGTTATTGAAATAGCCGAACAATTTGAGCCTATCAGATTGATCGAAACATTTATCGGCAGCGCATCGCAGGTAATTGTGGCCGGTAGCACCTGGACCGAAGATGATGAAGAGCTGGATCATTTTGCCAATACGCATCCTGAGATAAAATTCATTATTGCGCCACATGATATTAGTGAAGAAAGAATAAAGGAATGCCAAACATTATACAAGCATAACCTACTGTTCTCTCATTTAAAGCAATCCCCAGAAAAACCACACACAGCTAACGCTAACGTTTTGATCATTGATAATATCGGTATGTTGAGCAGGCTCTATAAATATGCAACCATTACTTATGTGGGTGGTGCTTTTGGAGAAGATGGAGTACACAATGTTTTAGAAGCAGCTGTTTATTATAAACCTGTAAT
The DNA here is from genome assembly GCA_028875875.1 of Bacteroidota bacterium. Classification (GTDB taxonomy): domain Bacteria; phylum Bacteroidota; class Bacteroidia; order Chitinophagales; family Chitinophagaceae; genus JAGWUV01. Next base: position 16,728 of record JAGWUV010000021.1, on the reverse strand, counting down.
CTTTGGACCGGAATACGACAAGTACATAGAAGCGGCGGAAGTGATAGGCTCCGGAGGTGGATTTAGCATTGAAAATGCACTGGAGCTGGAGGAATTGATTACTGAACTGATAGCTGATGAAAAAAAATATAGAATAGCGGCTGATGCGGCAGGTAGGTATGTAGAATCAAAGGCAGGGGCAACACAAAAAATATGCTCTTATATTCAGGAAAAGCGTCTTTTAACCAACTGATCAAAGATTTTCACAGTTTCGCTTTGTTCATCCCAACCCAATTTCACTTTTAGTTCTCGTTGTATCCAGTATTCCGCTTCAGGGTAAATGCTAAAAGAGTTAATGGTTTTGATACTTCTTTCATACATCACTTCATCTCCCCGGAACAATTCATTAATAAACGTGTAACGATCATTAATACCAATTGCTTTTTTCAGGTCGTGAATGGGCATTCCCTGCAAAACGGCGGATATTTCCGTTTTTTCTTCTTTCAATTTGTGATTAAGGGTTTCTTCTTCATGAAGCATAACATCATTCAGTTCAAACACTTCCCTTTTGTTTTGCTGAACAAGCGTAGGCACCACCAACATTGGGTCAAATGCCCATTCTGCCGGAGATTCAGCTTTAGCATACTCCTGTTTTCTTTCTTTAACTACGTGTTCAACGGGAACAATGGTTTCTTCAGAAGATTTTACCTGTATAGCCGTAGGTAAAACAACTGCCACTTTTCTTTGCGTGGACTCAGTACAAGGCAATGCTGCCATCTGTTGTAATTCGCATAAAAGCAACTGGGCAGTAAACAACATCTTTTCCGTTTCCTGTCGTCTACATTGCTCATTCAACTTGTCGATTAATGATTGAAGTCTTTCCATAGGAATTGATACATTTGGAGGTTAATAGATAAAGTTTTAAAGTTACTAAGTTTTATAAACAAACATAAGATCAGTTGCATGTTTATTGAGCCACACATTCGGGGAGAAAAGAAAGGATGGATTGAGGTTATTTGCGGCAGCATGTTCAGCGGCAAAACGGAAGAATTGATCCGCCGGCTGAAAAGAGCCAAGATCGCTAACCTTAAAGTTGAAATATTTAAACCAGCCATAGATATCAGATATGATGAAAATAATGTGGTTAGTCATGATGCCAATTCTATACAGTCAACTCCTATCGAAAATTCCCAAACCATTTTATTAATGGCTCAGGAGGTTGATGTGATAGGCATTGATGAAGCCCAGTTTTTTGACGACCAGATCACCGATGTTTGCGAAAAGCTCGCCCTACAAGGCATTCGTGTGATTGTTGCCGGCCTTGATATGGATTACCAGGGAAAACCTTTCGGGCAAATGCCTAACCTTCTTTCCATTGCCGATTATATTACCAAACTGCATGCCATATGCGTGATATGCGGTAATATAGCCAATATATCCTACCGTAAAACGGCGCAGGATGGGCAAGTATTGTTAGGTGAGAAAGATATTTATGAACCCCGGTGCAGGAGCTGCTGCCAAAAAGGCCCCGATGCTCCAAGAGAAATTTAATGGCAATGAGGAAAATCAGGAGGCCGCTGTATAATCAAAGTTACTTTTGCAACCGAATGAATAATAAATCAACTCAACATATCCTATCACTGATAAAGAAAGATATACTGCTTGAAACCCGCCAGCAGTATACGTTTTACGGCATCCTACTATATGTAGCTTCCACCATTTTTGTAGTTTATTTGTCCATGGGCCAGCCTGAAGAAAAAGTATGGAATGCCCTATTTTGGGTCATCCAGCTTTTTGTTTGTGTGAATGCAGTGGCCAAAAGTTTTTTAGCTGAGAGCAAGGGTCGTATGCTATACTTTTATTCCATTGCGGGAGCAAGAGATTTTGTTATAGCCAAGCTCACCTTCAACCTTATTTTAATGTTGCTGATGAGTTTATTAAGCCTCGCTGTTTTTACTTTATTACTGGGCAATCCACTCGAAAACATACTTTCATTTATTGGCATCGCCCTTTTAGGAGGGGCTAGTCTTAGCCTTGTATTCACCTTTCTTGCTGCCATTGCTGCCAAAGCACAACAGCAAGCCGCTTTAATGGCCATTATGGGATTCCCTTTGATCATTCCACAGCTTTTACTTCTGATAAAAATTTCTTCCATTGCATTTGCACAGGTAGTACAGGGTGGACTATGGCAAATGATAGGGCTAATGATAGGACTTGATATCATGGTGGTAGCCTTGGCTATCATCCTCTTCCCTTTTTTATGGAAAGATTAGCGCCAATAGCATCCTTCTTCTTAAGTTTTTATGCAAAAAAGGCTTGTGCATCACCTGCACAAGCACTAAATAAAATTATAGTTGATACTATTAAAATCGCAAATGCCTTACGGTAGCCCCATTGTTGATCAGTTGTTTTAACGAATCAATACCAATTTTCAAATGCCTATCTACATATTGGTTTGTAACTTTCTTATCACTCGCCTCAGTTTTTACTCCTTCCGGAATCATGGGTTGATCACTTACCAATAATAAAGCCCCTGTAGGAATATGATTATAGAAACCAACCATAAAAATGGTAGCAGTTTCCATATCAATGGCATAGGCCCTTACACGTTGCAATTGTTTTTTGAAATCTTCATCATGCTCCCATACACGGCGGTTAGTGGTATAAACGGTTCCCGTCCAGTAATCTGTTTTATAATCCCGGATGGTGGTAGATATGGCTTTTTGCAAAGCGAATGCAGGTAATGCAGGCACTTCCGGCGGAAAATAATCATTCGATGTACCTTCTCCTCTAATTGCCGCAATGGGTAGAATCAAATCACCTATTTTATTTCGCTTTTTTAAGCCTCCGCATTTTCCTAAAAAAAGTACCGCCTTAGGTTCTATAGCAGATAACAGATCCATAATAGTTGCCGCCCCCGGACTTCCCATGCCAAAATTGATGATGGTTATTCCTTCTGCCGTAGCACATTGAAAAGGCTTATCCTTCCCCACTACTTCAACTTTATTCCATTTGGCAAACATGTCTACATAATTACTGAAGTTCGTAAGCAAAATATATTTCCCAAAGTTCTCCAGTTTTTCTCCCGTATAACGGGGCAGCCAGTTATTTACAATTTCTTCTTTTGTTTTCATACGTTACAATTTGATCTTCATTCAGTGTTATCTTCGATATATGTTAATTGGCTAAAATACTAATAAAGCCTGATAAAATAAGCATGATCAATATTGAATATCCTCCTCCTTCATTCAAAATGAAAGAGGAAAATGGGAAGGAATATATATTTGACTCATTCCGGAAATTGTGGATCCGGTTAACACCTGAAGAATGGGTAAGGCAGAATTTTCTTAATTACCTTGTTACCGTAAAAAAATATCCGGCATCATTAATAGCAGTAGAAAAAGAAATAAACCTGCATGAATTAAAACGACGCTGCGACATTATCGTTTACAAAAAAGAACAACCCTGGATGATTGTGGAATGCAAAGAAATGAACGTAGCAATTAACAATGCTGTAATAGACCAGGTGCTTAGCTACAATCAATCACTCAACACAGAATATCTTATTATTACCAACGGCAACACCAGTTATGGGCTCGCCACAAAAAATAAGGTAGCATTAACCACATTACCAGACTATTGATATTTAAAAATCCATTAACCAGACTTTCTTAAAATACAAATACCACAGATTAATAAGTGCCAGGCATTGACCTTAGCAAAAAAATCAAATCTCAACCCATCAAAATTTATTAATTTAAGCGCTGAAAACTTCCCAATCATTTTATGAAAAGCCGAAAGATCAGTTTACCTATCTATTTTTCCCTGGGACTTTTTGCAATTACATTAATTTGGGCAGGTGTTTTATTCCGACAGAACAGGAAACATTCCATAGACTTAACTGAAAAGGAAAATACTGGGCTGAATATTATCATTGCCACCCAAAACATACAGCGTTTACTCTTCACAATTAACTCCACGGATATACGCATAATCAGCGCCGAAAAATTTACAAATGAAGGCGGTGCTGAATACAAAAAAAATATCGACTCCATCAATACATACCTTAAAACACTTCAGAAAAGCTCTTTAATCACAAAACATTTTACGGATGATGTTGTGAAGGTTGCTTCCATTATTAATGAAAGAATTCAACTTTCTGAAAACATCATACAGCTATCAGCAGCAAAAAAACAACAAGAAGCCTTTCACCTTTTTCATAAAGACTCATCGATACAACTTCGGTCTAACCTTACCTTATTATTACAAAACATCAATGCAAATGCAGTAACCCTTTTGCATCATTACCAGGATGATCGGCAGACCTATGCTCATACTTTTTGGAAATTATTTTTAATACTATGCTTTATTGTTACCCCACTTTTTCTTTTTGCAGGTTACACTTTGATCATACATATCAATCAAACCATTTTCTTAAACAAAAAATTCAAATTGCTTTCCGATGTAGTTGCTAATGTTGCCGATGCCACACTTATTACCGATAAAAACCATAATATCATTTACTGGAACAAAGCGGCAGCTAAATTATATGGCAAACAAGAACATGAAGTGATAGGAAAACATGTTGCAGTAGCTGTTGGATCAAAAAATACCGAAGAAGAAGGTAATTTAATGTTTGAAGAAGTTGACAGAAGAGGGTTTTGGACAGGCGAGGTAAAAAACACTCATGCCAACAACACTCCACTTACCATTCTTACAACCATTTCTGTATTGAAGAACGAGAATCAGGAACCCATTGGTTATTATTCTGTAAATATTGACTTTGCAACACTTAAAAATGAAATTGAATTAAAGAGTTATCAATCTACCTTACTGAACACAATCCAGGATTGCATCTACGCATTCAACAGCAACCTGGAAGTAACATTATGGAACAAAGCTGCTGAAACTTTTTTTGGATACAAGTATGCAGATGTAAAACAAAAAAATATCAGGGAGCTATTAAGCAGACACTGGGTAGTTCCTGAAGAAGCAATTGCAGCCAGGCATAAGATAGAAGACAAGGGGGAATGGTCTGGCGAAATACGGGTGTATGATAAAGACGGGAATATCAGGCATTTAATGTTTACGGTAGATGCCGTGGTAAATACTGAATCTGTTATTACTGATTACATTGTTTTTACCAAAGACATTACAAAAATCAAGGAACTGGAAGAACAACTAAAACAATACAGTCAACAACTTGAAGAGGTGGTAGATCAACAAGGCGAGTTAAACAAAAGGCTATCAGCAATAATAGAAAACTCTGCTGCAATGGTAGGCATTATGGATGTTCATCATAAAATCATTTACCTAAATGAGGCGGCAAAAGAAAAATTACTTGTTCCTTTAAATGAAGATGTAAGAAATTTAGATGCTGCTATTTTCTTTTCTCCTGACGGCAAGTTCGATGCTGAAATCATTTCTGAAGTGATGCTGCATGGCAAATGGCAGGGAAAAAATCTTTTATACAACAGAAACGGCTTACCCATACCCATAATGCAGGTTATTTACCTGCACAAGGATGCACAGGGACAACCTGAATTTATATCGAGCACATCTATTGATATTTCTGAATTAGAACAAAAAGAACAGGAAGTAAAAAGACTGAGTAGCATTGTTGAAAACACAAATGCTATTGTTGTTATTACAGATATCAACTGGCGTTTAACATACGCTAATGCTGCTGCCAGGAACAAATTAGGTATTGGTAGAGATGAAGATATAACGAAGCTTTACACATATGAATTTCTTTGCGAGAACTCCCTGAAAGAAATAGCAAAAGAAGAACAGCGATTAATTGAGGAAGGACGATGGTTTGGAGAAATTGAGTATAAATCAAGATCAGGAAAAATAATCCCTGCACTGCAGATGGTACTTATCCATAAAAATGCAGAGAACCAACCCGAATATATTTCTATTACTTCCATTGATATCAGCTCGCAGAAAAGTGTTGAAAAAGAACTTAAGAAAACAAGTGCTGAACTTTTAGATTTATACAACCGTATTCAAAATGTTCGTGAAGAAGAACGAAATGAAGTTGCCAGGGATATCCATGATGAATTAGGCCAGAACCTTACGCTTATTAAAATGGCCACTTTTAGCCTGAAAAAAAATTGCGGAGATCAATATCCTCATTTATCAGAATCGGTAAATACTATTTTTCAACTTACACAAGATACAATTGACCTCGGCAGGAAGATCGTAAGTAATCTCAGGCCCAATATGCTAGATGATATTGGCTTGCCTGCAACACTCCAATGGCATGCCAAAACTTTCATTAAATCATCTGGAATAGATCTTTCTCTTAACATCCAACCTTACAATATCAATTTTAATAAATCGGTAAACCTTTGCGTATATAGGGTTTTCCAGGAAAGTCTTACCAATGTTATACGCTATTCAAAAGCTTCGTTGGTTACTATTAACGTGTTGCTCAATGGCGATATAGTGGATCTATTGATTTCCGATAATGGTTGCGGTTTTGATATATCGGAAATTGATACCACCAAGCACCACGGCCTTGTAGGCATGCGGGAACGTGTATATGCACTCAATGGCTCTATTGAAATCAACTCATCGCCTGGAAAAGGTACAATTATTAAAGTAAGCATCCCCGATGTAAACCCACATCCGCTACCATAGCATTAAAATAAAAGCCGGCACTAAGGCCGGCTTCAGATAAGAATAAGTTATTTTATGGGAATATTCCCAACTCAGTGTAAGAAGTAGCTACTTTATTAATAGCACAAACATAAGCCGCAGTACGCATATCGGGTATTGCAGGATTATTCTTCCATATATCCATAATTTCCCTGGTAGCACTGATCATCGTTTCTTCCAATCCGCTATGCACCAGGTCTATCTCATCCGGACCATGCATAATGAACTGCTTTTCTTTTTGTCCAACCTGTTTACCGCTCAGCTCTTCGATCTGACTTAAAATATGGCTATTCATGTTCTCCGTAAACCTTTTTTCCATTCTTCCATAGCGAACATGCGATAAGTTTTTCAGCCACTCAAAATAAGAAACCGTAACGCCACCTGCATTCAGATACATATCCGGAATTACCAAAACACCTTTTGAAGCAAACACTTCATCAGCCTCAGGAGTTAACGGGCCATTCGCAGCTTCGGCAATGATCTTTGCTTTAATCCTTGGAGCATTATCACCATTCACCACATTTTCCAAAGCAGCCGGAATAAGTATATCACAATCCATTTCCAAAGCTTCTGCAGAATGTGCAATACTTGTAGCACCCGGAAAATTCAATATGCTGCCTGTTTTTTTGCGATACTGAAATACATCTTCTTCATTTAATCCATCTGCGTTATACAACGCACCTTCGTATTCCGCAAGGCCCACTAATATAGCTCCGTTTTCACGGAAGAATTTTGCTGTATGGTAACCAACATTTCCTAATCCTTGCACAATAACTCTTTTGCCTTTTATACCCGTTTCTAAACCAAGCTTACCCATTACATCCTTCATACTGCATACTTCACGTACACCAAAGAAAACACCCAACCCTGTTGCTTCTCTCCTGCCATTTACGCCACCCTGGCTAATGGGCTTACCCGTAACACAACCTGCGGCATCAATTTCACCGGGCTTTAAACTTTGATACGTGTCAACGATCCATGCCATTTCACGTTCTCCCGTTCCGTAATCAGGGGCAGGAACATCAATGCCCGGGCCAATAAAATTTTTCTTTACCAACTCTGCTGTATAACGGCGTGTAATTTTTTCAAGTTCATAAGAACTGTGGTTACGTGGATTAATTCTGATACCACCTTTTGCACCACCAAAAGGAACATTTACAATAGCACATTTGTAAGTCATTAAACTTGCCAACGCCATTACTTCATCTTGGTTTACCTCATCGCTGAAACGAATACCACCTTTACAAGGTGTTTTATGTTGCGAATGCTGTACGCGGTATGCTTCAATAACTTCAATGCGGCCGTCATCCATTTTTACAGGAAAACGCATACTGTAAATACTGTTACAAGCCTTGATCTGTTCGAGCAAACCTTTGTCCCACTTGGTAAATTTTGCTGCCTTATCAAAGCTTTTTTCAACACTGTGAAAAAAGCTGTACTGCTGATTTGACATAACTGTGTGATTTAGATTTTATTTTTTATATGGAGCCAATCGTTAACAATACTATGAAGCTTCGGTTGCGTCGCACACTTGTACTTTCATATCACTATGCAGCTAAGCACAAGTGCAAAAAGGAGGTTTATATAAGCAAAGAATTAAAAACAAAATAACTTAAGCAAGCATAAAAAACAGTGCAGGCAATTACCGAATGCCCGACCGCAAAATCTTAATTCATCTTCTCCAATTTACTGATCTTTCTGTCCAGGTTCAGCAAATACAGGAACAATCCAGCCACGATTACAATCACAACAGTCATTACCACATATATCTTACCATGGCTTTTCATACCAGTTTCATCTGCAGCTGTATTTACTTCTTGTGCCTTTACCAGTATAGAACTGCATAACGTTACCAGCAATGCAGCAAAATATTTTAATTTATTCATGACCTAATTTCTTTTCTTTAATAATGTTGAAACGTATTCTTAAAGTGGTGATCCAAACACCCAGTAATGTCCATCCTATCACTGCCGGCCAGAAAACCAATCGCATTGAAGGAGCCAGATCTTTGCCGTTCAACCCCGGGTTACCTTCACTTCCCTGGCCTCCGGGATGCAAACTTTCTACCATTCGGGGTAATATCCAAATGCAAGGATACAACATGAAAAATGCAAAAATATTATATACCGCTCCGATGCGAGCTTTCTTCTCATCATCATTTAAAGAGCCTCTTAAAACAAAATAAGCAAAGTAAATGAGCAATGCAATGGCTGCACCATTTTGTTTAGCATCGCCACTCCATGCTGCCCCCCACTGGTATTTAGCCCAAATGGCACCCGTACATAAACCAAGCACACCAAACACAATACCTGTTGTAGCATATTGTGCGGAATAAACATCATATTTCTTAAGCGGGTTACGTAAGTATAAAATTGCATACACCAGTGAAACAAGGAATAAAATGTTCATTCCAAACCACATAGGTACATGAAAGAATAAATTACGGATGCTTTGCTGCAAAGGAACTCCCGGTGGCGTTGGCACATCTACTAAGAAGCCCATGGAACAGGTGTACATTAGAAATACAAAGCTGAGAATCTTCCACCAAGGTTTACGAATCATGCTACATTTTTTTCCGTTCTGCCCTAAGGCTAATGATCTTGTGGCGCAAAATTAGGGTAATGTGCCGCTACAAAAGATAGTTGTATCTAAAATTACCCAAAGATTAAATACACAGTATGAGCCACATACAAGTTTTAAAGTTTTTTATGTTTTGTTTGAAAATCTTTGCCCGAATTGGTGTTAATTAGCAGAATGTCAAATCCGGTTGTACAGGTTAAAAACTTAACTATTGAATTTGTTACCAAAGAACAAATAACGCAGGTTGTACAAGACATAAGTTTTACGGTAAACAAAGGAGAAATTGTTGCTATTGTAGGCGAAAGCGGATCTGGCAAGTCAGTTTCGTCATTATCCATTTTACGCTTACTATCCTCACCACCAGTAAGGTATCCACAGGGCGAAATCATTTTTTCTTCAGCCGAAAAAACAATTGATCTTTTACGAGCCTCAGAAAATCAGCTTACCGGTTTACGTGGAAACCATATTGCCATGATCTTCCAGGAACCTATGACTTCCCTAAACCCTGTATTAACCTGCGGCCAACAGGTAATGGAAGCCATCATTACACACCGGAAGATCAAACAAAAAGAAGCGTTACAACAAACCATCAGATTGTTCCGGCAAGTACAGCTTCCTGATCCGGAAAAGATCATTCACAAGTATCCGCACCAACTCAGCGGTGGACAAAAACAAAGAGTGATGATTGCCATGGCGATGAGTTGCCAGCCCGAACTGCTTATTTGCGACGAACCTACTACCGCCCTTGATGTAACCGTTCAGCAAAATATTTTACAACTGATTCAACAGTTGCAAAAGCAAAACAACATGGCCGTGATCTTCATTACACATGATCTTGGCGTGGTAGCAGAAATTGCCGACCGCGTATTGGTGATGTACAAGGGAAAGATCGTGGAAGAGAATAACACCAAAGAGTTATTTCAACACCCAACGCATCCTTATACCAAGGCTCTATTGGCCTGCAGACCAGTGCTGTATCACAGGCATGAAAGATTACCTGTTGTCAGCGATTTTTTAGCTGGGAAAATAGAAGAAGCCGGAGCAAAGAAGCCGGAAACGAAGACAGAATATCATCCTGCAAAACAGGCACAACCAATTTTATCGGTGCAAAACCTGGAAGTGCAGTATCCTTTACAGAAAAATTTTTTAGGAAAGCCTCTTGCTTTTACCAATGCAGTGAATGATGTAACCTTTGAAGTGTGTGCAGGTGAAACTGTTGGATTAGTGGGAGAAAGCGGCTGCGGAAAAAGCACTTTAGGAAGAACCATTTTAAAACTTGTAAACCCAACACAAGGCAAAATATTTTATAAAGGAAGAGACATGAACCTCCTTACTAAAGATGAAACAAAACTGCTAAGAAAAGATATGCAGCTCATCTTCCAGGACCCCTACTCTTCTTTAAACCCAAGAATGAAAATAGGTGCAGCGATTGCAGAACCTTTGCTGGTACACAAACTCGCATCCTCGACAAGAGAAAGAAAGGAACGAGTAATAGATCTACTTGAAAAAGTAAACCTTACTGCCGAACATTATAACCGTTACCCGCATGAGTTTAGCGGAGGCCAACGGCAAAGAATTGTTATTGCTAGAGCACTGGCTGTACAACCGTCATTTATTATATGCGACGAAAGTGTGAGTGCCCTGGATGTAAGTGTGCAGGCCCAGGTACTGAACTTACTGAACGACTTAAAAAAAGAATTCAACTTCACGGCTATATTTATTTCACATGACCTGGCGGTGGTGCGTTATATCAGCGATAGGATCATGGTGATGCACAAGGGTAAAATAGTAGAAACAGGAGATGCAGAAGAAGTGTATGCAAATCCTATACACCCATATACGCAGCAGTTGATCGCTTCCATACCCAAAGGCATTGTTGCTTAATGAACGGAACGATGAAGTGCTTTCGACGCAACAGGCGATGCCACCTGCACAAAAGCCCGTATCCTAATATTTATAGTATCCCATTTTTTGTAAATTGGCGTATTGGTTTGCAAAGCTTACCTTTGCCGCCCTCACAATTTTATTCATCTTTTAAATTCATGCCGTAACATGAAGCTTAGTCAATTCAGATTCGATCTGCCCTTAAATCTTATTGCTCAAAATCCTACTAAAAAAAGAGAAGACAGTCGCATGATGGTAGTTGACCGTAAAACGGGCAACATGGAAAACAAACATTTCCGCGACATCTTAGACTATTTCGACGACAAAGACGTATTTGTAGTGAACAACACCAAAGTGTTTCCTGCACGTATGTATGGCCGCAAAGAAAAAACCGGCGCTAAAATTGAGGTTTTTCTTTTACGTGAACTGAATAAACCCAATCGTTTATGGGATGTGATTGTTGATCCCGCAAGAAAGATTCGCGTAGGCAACAAACTGTACTTTGGAGAAAATGAAGAACTGGTAGCTGAAGTAATTGATAACACTACCAGCCGTGGAAGAACCATTCGTTTTTTATGGGATGATGATGAAGATAGCTTCAAGGCCATGCTTGAACATTTAGGTGAAACACCTTTGCCCAAATACATCAAACGCAAGCCGGATGAAGAAGATAAAGAACGTTATCAAACGGTTTATGCTAAGTATGAAGGTGCCGTTGCAGCGCCAACTGCAGGTTTGCATTTTAGTAAAGAACTGATCAAACGTTGTGAAATTAAGGGTATCCGCTTTGCTGAAGTTACTTTACATACAGGCTTAGGTACCTTCAGGCCAATTGAAGTAGAAGACCTGAGCAAACATAAGATGGATGCAGAATATTACCGTATTCCGGAAGAAGCCTGCAATATTGTAAACAAAGCAAAAGAAACCGGCCATCGCATTTGTTCTATAGGCACTACTACTATGCGTGCCATGGAAAGTAGCTTTACAGCACAGAAACTACTGAAACCAAGTGAAGGATGGACCAACCACTTCATTCATCCACCTTATGATTTTAGCGTGGCAGATAGTCTGGTTACCAATTTTCACTTGCCCAAAACAAGTTTGCTGATCATGACCTGTGCTTTTGCGGGATATGACCTGGCTATGGAAGCTTACAAAAAAGCTATTAAAGATAAATACCGTTTCTTCAGCTATGGTGATGCTTTAATGATCATCTAAGTTGTAAGAAGAAACATGAAAAGAGAAGAGGCTGCATCAATGATGCGGCCTCTTCTCTTTATGAATTGTATTAGTGGTAATTTGCTATTCGGCATCTTTTTCCATCATCAGGTAGGCTTTGATGAATCCATCCAGCTCACCATCCATTACAGGTCCAACATTTCCCACTTCATAATCGGTACGATGGTCTTTGATCATCTTGTACGGATGGAAAACATAGCTTCGGATCTGGCTTCCCCATTCAATTTTTTTCTTATTTGCATTAGCTGCATTCTTTGCTTCTTCGCGGCGTTTCAGCTCTTCTTCATATAAACGGCTCTTCAACATTTTCAAGGCCATTTCACGGTTTTCGCCTTGTGTTCTCGCCTGTTGGCATTCAACAATGATTCCGCTGGGAATGTGTTTCAAACGAACAGCCGTTTCCACTTTGTTCACGTTTTGCCCGCCTTTACCGCCACTTCTGTAAAACTCCCATTCCAGATCTGCGGGATTTACTTCGATCTCTATACTATCATCGATCAAAGGATAAACAAATACGGAAGCAAAAGAAGTATGGCGTCGAGCATTGCTATCAAAAGGTGAAATGCGAACCAGGCGATGAACACCACTTTCTGCTTTCAAAAAACCGTATGCGAAAGGTCCATCAAATTGCATGGTAGCCGTTTTAATACCAGCTCCATCTCCTTCCTGGAAATCCAATTCCGTTACTCTCCAACCCTGTTTTTCACCATACATCCGGTACATTCTGAAAAGCATTTCAGCCCAATCCTGGCTTTCAGTTCCACCAGCACCGGGATTAATTTGCAGTACTGCAGGCAATTCATCCTCAGGTTGGTTTAAGGTGCTCTTGAATTCAGCATCTTCAATGGCAGCGATGGCAGCATCATAGGCCTGTTTAGTTTCTTCTTCCGTTGCATCTCCACCTTTCCAGAAATCAAACAAAACGGCAAAGTCTTCCACTGCGGTTTCCACCGAAGTAAAAAGCTTCATCCAATATTCATTCACTTTAATTTCCTTCATGATGGCCGTGGCACGGGTGTTATCATCCCAAAAGCCCGGCGAAAGCGAAAGCTGCTTGTCTTGTTCTACTTTGTACGACCTGTTATCGTAGTCAAAGAAACCTCCTTAGGACACTAACCCTGTCCCGCATTGATTTGATTTGTTCTATTGTCATAACCACAAATATATAAGCTTAAATGATTGATAATGCATCTATTAAACCTGCAGTGCAAGAACAAGTGATCAGTAAAAAGAATTTACATCATTTTGTTCATTCATACATGCCACTAAAACAAGCAATTAAATCGATGAAAATGTGCGTAAATACTGTGCAAAACCTTTAATTCACCTGCATTTGCAGTGCACAAAACTTGCATAACTAAACCTCCTAAAATTTGGAAACAGAGGGTTTATAAAAGTACCTTTATTCTGCATTGATAACGATACTATCTGAAAAGAAAAAACGTAACAATGACGGGTGTGAATCCAAAGTTCTTCATCCGGGAAAAGAAGATCTTCAAAAAGCTTCTTTTTCAAAGCCAAAGGAAAATTTCCTTCAGCAAAACGAGTTAAGGCTCTTGAAGAAGAAAATTAACTCACAATGAAAGCAGAGAGGTAACTCAACACTTTCAAGAAGGTGTAGGTATGAAGGCCTGCATCTTTGAGAAAAACAAAACCGAAAGGGATTGTACAGTTTCTCTAAAAACAGTAGGGATCGTTACAGATTTGTACTGTTAAAAGAAGCACTCAGCATCCCTCAAAAGATGCAGCTTCCCGAACTCATATAAGCGGATACGCTTGTATGAACTGGTTGTTAGAAAAAGTTTTTTGTAACGGAAACAGGATCTGCAACCAAAGGGATAAGGAAGTTACACAACGGCTTCCAAGGCCCAAAAGAAAAGGATATTGTTTTTGAAAGAAAACAAATCTTTTCAATGCAGTAAAAGCCGGAGGGTAAGTAACTGCAAGGCTGTCGGAGGAACTAAAAGTACCTTACGAGCCAATGGTTTTAAAAACTGTTAGCGGTTCTTAAAACCAGGGAAGACAGCACCCTTCAAAAGAAGCTACTTCCCAAAAAGGGGAAGCTTAACAAATCTGTAAAAAGAAATGAAAAGCAACCTCGGAAAGCATCGGGTTAGTGAGTATCCGGGTATGAGCAATCAAAACCGGTACGAACCAGCTTGGTGCTTTTTTTATGCATTTACCTGTTGAACATGCGTTAGAGGAACTTCAATTTGAATGGCAGTACCCATTCCTTCAGATGAATTTATTTCAAATACCCCATCCAGTGCATAAATGCGTTCCCGCATACCCAATAATCCATGACTCTGAAAAGTGTTCACTTTTGTTTTATCAAATCCCACACCATCATCTTCAATCTTCATCATAAAACTTTTATCATCCTGACCTAAAGAAACATGCACTTCTTTAGCTTTAGCGTAGCGTAATACATTGGTAAGACTTTCCTGCAACACCCTGAAAATACCCAACTTCATTTTTTTAGGCATTGCATCTTCCTGAATACTGCCATCCACCACCACTCCTATTCCTGTGAGTTTTGAAAAATTAGCCACATGCCATTTAATACTGTGTTCAAGCCCCATTGTATCCAGCATCTGGGGATTGAGTTTATTATAAATGTTCCTGCTTGTTTGAATTGTATCTTCTATATTTTTTATCAGTGCATTTAGCTTTTCAAATGCAAATTCCCTGTCTGAATCGAAGTTCTTTTTTACCCAGGCAGCATCAAGTTTAAGCAATGTAAGACTTTGCCCCAGTTCATCATGAATTTCCTTAGCAATGCCAGCACGTTCTTCCTCCCTGATCTGTTGAAGATGATCTGCAAAACTCCTTAGTGCGTACGCAGACTGTCTTAGTTCCTTTTCCTTTCTTTCTAATTCTGAAGTATCAATTCCTGTGATCAGGGCAGCTGTAACCTTATCATTTTGTATAATGGGAGCAATGACCATACTTAGTACAATAGTTTCTCCTTCATAAAAACAAGGTACATGCTGCAACTGGCGGGTAGCTTTATGTTGAAACACATCCTCCAATATTTCCAAGGCCTGGGTGTGGTAGCTTTCAGAAAATATTTTAGTGATATTAACACCTAATAAGCCTTCAACTGGGAGCCCAAGTCCTCTCCGGTTTAAAGAAAGAATTAATCCTTCTTGATCAACTTCACAAATAAAGGCAGGTGTACTTTTATAGATGGTATTCAGCTTGGCATTTTGTTGTTTCAACTCCTCTTCCAACCGCTTCATTTCGGTAATATTCTCTTTTATTGCCACATAATTGGTTACTTTGCCGCATTCATCTGTAATGGGGGATATAGTAGCGGATTCCCAATAAATCTCCCCATTCTTTTTCTTATTGCAGAATACACCATGCCAAACGTTTCCGTGGGATAACAACTCCCACATGTTCTTATAACTATCCGGAGAAGTATACCCCGTTTTTAGTATGCGTGGATTATTACCTAAAGCTTCTTCTTTGCTATAGCCTGTTAACTGGGAAAAAGCAGGATTTACGTATTCGATATTTCCATCAAGATTTGTAATTACGATAGATGAGGCACTTTGTTCAACAGCACGTGAAAGTTTGCGTACCAGTTGTTCGTTCTTTTTATACTTTTCTTCAAGTTCAAACTGTTCCAAACCAAAAGAAATATTGGCAGCCACTTCTTTTAACAGGTCAACTTCATCCTGTGTTCCGAAAGTATTTACCGAATCAGCATAAATTGTAAAAGCACCAATTGTTTTACCAGCAATTTTAACCGGAAGGGAAATAGAGGCTAAATATCCTCTTGCCAATGCTCTTTCACGCCAGGGAAGAATTGAAGGATCAGTTGTATAATTGAGACATGCAATGTAATCGGCGTCTTCTTTTATTACTCGGCCCGTTGGCCCATTAGCTTCAGGACTTTCATCAATAGCAATATTTAAGTTATCCAGGTAACCCTCTTCAATACCACTCCATGCTACGGGTTCTACTTTTAATGTTGCAGTGTTAACCATTCCTATCCATGACATCCTAAACTTTCCATGTTGGATAACAATATCACACATTTCCTGTAACAACTCTTTTTTATCCCTTATACGCACAATTGCCTGGTTAATGCGGCTGATTATCGCATATATACGGTTAAGTTGTAACAGTTTTTCGTTCAGGGGGAGATCATTCATCTGTTGGACCAGGATTTATCTTCCTAAAATAAGAAAAAAAACGTATAAACCCCAATCTAATTGTGTCACTTGCTATAATAGTCAATAAAAATAGTAGGAATAAGAAAACAAACTACAAACCTCGTAAGCCGGATTCTGTTTTTACACTATCATTTATCTGCGATAAACATTACTGTTTACCTGTTGCTGCCTACCCTGAGCCTTGAACGAGCAGCTCTTA
>JAGWUV010000020.1 GCA_028875875.1 Bacteroidota bacterium | reverse complement strand
ACCGGCTTATTGAACAGGCACCAGCATGAGTCTAAGTCTATTGTACTGGATAATGAAGGCAACCTGTACGTAAACATAGGTGCTTATTCCAACTCCTGCCAGGTAAACGACAGAACATTACATAGCCCGGGTAGAATGCCTTGTCCTATTTTAGATTCAGCCGGAGGTATTTGGCAATTTAAAGCTGATAAGCAAAACCAAACCTACGGAGATGGGGTTCATTACGCATCTGGCATACGTAATGTTGTTGGTTTGGATTGGAATACACAAAACAATACATTATTTGTGATGCAGCACGGAAGGGATCAATTACATGATAACTGGCCTGAATTGTTTGATGAAAAAGCAAGTGCTGAATTACCTTCAGAATGTATGTACGAGTTGAAAAAAGGTGATAATGCAGGATGGCCTTACATTTATTATGATCACATGCAGCATAAAAAAGTGTTGGCTCCTGAATACGGTGGTGACGGTAAGAAAGCAGGTGGTGAAAATGCCATCGATCCAGCTATTGCATTCCCCGGTCATTTAGCTCCTAATGGGTTATTGTTTTATACAGGCAATCAATTTCCTGAAAAATATAAGAATGGTGCATTCATAGCATTTCATGGAAGCTGGAACAGGGCTCCATTACCGCAGGAAGGATATTATGTAGTGTTTGTTCCATTTAAAGATGGCAAACCAACCGGTAAATGGGAAGTGTTTGCCAATGGATTTTCAGGTAAAGATCAATTGCTTTCTACACGTCAGGCAGATCATCGTCCATGTGGATTAGCCCAGGCACCCGATGGTTCGCTTTATGTAACAGATGATGTAAAAGGCACTATCTATAAAATCAGTTATTCAAAGTAATTAAGTTAACACCACTGCTGCTGAAGAATAATCATTTAAAAAAACACAAATGAAATCACCTTTTATTAAGAACCAGTTTTTTTTGGCTGTAGTGGTTTGTTTAATGGTAGTTACTGTTCAACCTGTTAAGGCACAATGGTTGCTTAATTTTGGTACGGCTACTACCGTAAAGCCTAAAGATTTTGTATTTATCAGTGGTACCGGTGCTCAGTTTACATTCATGCATAATCCTTCTGCCTCTACGAGTTTTACCCCTTTCCTGGCACACGCCGGATTGAGATTAGGGTTAACACCTAACCTGGATGCAGGCTACAGGCTTTGTACTGTTGCTTTACCTTTTTCCAGCGTTGGACCCACACTTGGCAGTGCTGTTGATGTGAAGCTAAGAGTTACGCCACTTACTGCGGCCTGGCAGGTGGGGTTAATCGCCGGTGGCGGATTGGCGTATGTTCAGGTGGCCAATACATCAAAATCTGCATGGTCTCCCGGCGCTGCTGTTTGCTTCAGCCGTAATATATCATCTTCAACGGTTTTAACCATTAATGGCAGGTTTGTGAATACTGCTATTCCCTCCGCACCCGGTGGTGGTAACGCTAATTTTGTAACTTCAGCAGGAACGAGTGTTGGCCTTGCCTCTAATCTTAATTCTGTTGTGGCCATAATGCCTGAGATCGGCATTTTTGATCTCCATGGAAAGATCAATGATGTGATGTATGATGGTATAGGAGTACAATTAGGAGTGGTATTAAAAGTGGATTTTGCCAAGACGAAAAATAAATAATTAACCAAGCAATTTTTTAAGATGAATAAAACCTTCTTTTCCTTATTGGGAGCATTGGCTACCGTTTTTTTGCTCATGTCATTTATGCAACCCGGTGGAGGAAATATTGCAACTTCCGTTAAACGGGGTCAGGTAGTGTATAATAAAGTTTGTTTGAGTTGCCATATGGCTGATGGAGGTGGGGTACCTAATATGAATCCGCCATTAAGTCAATCTTCTTATGTGTTGGGCGACAAAAAAAGAATTATTGGTATTGTGCTGAACGGAATGACAGACCGTGTACCTATTGATGGAGATTATTACTCCAATAACATGGCACCACACAATGACCTGAACGATCAGCAAATTGCCGATGTTCTTACTTATGTTAGAAACAGCTTTGGTAATAAAGCAAGTGCCGTAACCGTTGCAGAAGTAAAAGCAATCCGAAATCCCAAAAAGAAATAATATCCGATAGGCATTATTTATTGTTTAAAGCCTATCACTTATCATTCATTTCCCCTTTCTCACAACAACATGAAAAGAGTTTTATTTATTGACAGAGATGGCACGTTGATCAAAGAAAAGCCCCCTACCTACCAGATCGATAGTTTTGAAAAACTGGAGTTTTATCCGAACATGTTTCAATACATGGTGCGTATTGCTAAAGAAATGGATTATGAATTGGTGATGGTTACCAACCAGGATGGATTAGGAACAGCGAGCTTTCCTGAAGAAACTTTCTGGCCTGTTCAAAACTTCATCATGCAAAGCTTGGAAAGCGAAGGCATTCATTTTTCTAAAGTGCATATTGATAAAAGTTTTCCGCATGAAAACCTTCCAACCCGAAAGCCAGGTGTGGGTATGTTGCAAGAATACTTTGATACTGCTAAGTATGATCTTCTACATTCATACGTGATTGGAGACCGCATCACTGATGTACAACTCGCAAAGAATTTGGGCTGTAAGGCCATATGGCTGAACAGTGATCCCACATTAGGCGGTGCTGAAATAAAAGATTCTGTGCAGGAATTGCAACCCGTTATTGCTTTGGAAAGTATTCATTGGGAAGAGATCTATACTTTTTTGAAAGTAGGATTGCGAACTGCAGTACATGAACGCAATACCAATGAAACAAAGATCAAAGTAGCTTTGAACCTGGATGGAAGCGGCAAGGCTAATATTCATACCGGTTTAGGTTTTTTTGATCACATGCTCGACCAGATCGCAAGGCACGGCAAGATGGATTTGGTGATCGAGACCAAAGGTGATTTGCATATTGATGAACATCATACGATAGAAGATACAGGTATTGCATTGGGTGAAGCCTTTGCAAAAGCATTGGCTGATAAACGGGGTATGGAAAGGTATGGTTTTGCTTTGCCAATGGATGAAGCTGAAGCCAAAGTATTGATCGATTTTGGTGGCCGGAACTGGATGGTATGGAATGCTGAATTTAAAAGAGAAAAGATCGGCGAGATGCCAACTGAGATGTTCTTTCACTTCTTTAAATCTTTCAGTGATGCAGCTAAGTGTAATTTAAATATCGAATGCAAGGGTGATAATGAGCATCATAAAATTGAAGCGATCTTTAAAGCTTTTGCGAAAGCAATTAAAATGGCTGTAAAACGTGATCCGTTGAATAATTATTTGCCTAGCACAAAGGGAATTCTGTAGATAATCTGCAATAATATTTCTGAAAAGCCCGGTTAGTATTACCGGGCTTTTTTATAAATATGATTGGAATTGATGAATAGAAAAAAAGGCGTACAATAGTGCGACGCAACTCAGCATCACATTTGTTCTTTAGCCGACTACCAAAAAATAAATTCGTAAATTGGTCACTCACTTGTCTATATATGAAAAAATATCTATTGCTTGCTTTGTGCATTGCACATGCTTTTTATGTTTCTGCACAATCTAAAAACATTATTGCCGCAAAAGCTTTACTGCAAAGAATTGCACCGGCTTATGCATCTAGGATTGCATTTGAAGAAATTCAATCTCCTACGGATGTATTTGAATTAGGCTGGAAAGAAAACCATCCTGTTATCAAAGGCAATAATGCCAATTCGATGGCTGTGGGCCTGAATTATTATTTGAAAAATTATTGTCACGTTTCTGTATCCTGGTACAAAAATGATGTGGTATCATTACCTGGGCATTTGCCTGTTATAGATCAACCATACCGACAGGATGCCCGTGTGGCCAAACGTTTCTTCCTGAATTATTGCACATTCGGATACACCATGCCCTGGTGGAAATGGAGTGATTGGCAATGGTTCATTGATTGGATGGCTTTGAACGGGATCAATATGCCGCTGGCCATTACCGGCCAGGAAGCCGTGTGGTACAAGGTTTGGAAAAAATTCGGTCTGACTGATGAGCAAATCAGGAGTTATTTTACGGGGCCGGCTTATTTGCCCTGGCATCGTATGGCTAACATAGATCATTGGGATGGACCATTGCCGCAATCCTGGTTAGACAATCAATTAGCGTTGCAAAAGAAAATTGTAGCAAGAGAAAGAGAATTGAATATGATTCCTGTGTTGCCAGCCTTCGCCGGTCATGTTCCGGCAATACTGAAAGAGAAATATCCTTCTGCCAAGATCACCTCTTTAGGTGAGTGGGGAGATTTTGATAAACAATATCAAAGCTATTTCCTTGATCCTTTCGATTCATTGTTTAGTCCTATTCAAAAGGCATTTTTAACCGAGCAGACGAAGCTATTCGGTACCGATCATGTGTATGGGACTGACCCGTTCAATGAAGTAACACCACCTAGTTGGGATACTTCTTACCTCGCCACTGTTGCGAAAACCATTTACGGATCTATGACAGCAGTTGATGCTAAAGCTGAATGGTTACAGATGAGCTGGATATTTTATTTCATGCGAAAACAATGGACGGACGAAAGAATACAATCCTTCATTACTGCCGTTCCGCAGGGCAAAATGACCTTACTGGATTATTTCTGTGAAAACACTGAAGTGTGGAAGTTTAGCAACTCTTTCTATGGGCAGCCTTTTATCTGGTGTTATCTTGGCAATTTCGGCGGTAACACTATGCTTGCAGGCAATTTGAGTGAAATAGAGAACCGGATGGAAAATGCGTTGCAGCATGCCGGGAAAAATATGGTGGGCATTGGCTCTACACTGGAAGGTTTTGGCGTGAACCCATTGATGTTTGAGTATGTGTTTGACAAAGCCTGGAGCAATGGTAAAACAGACATTCATGATTGGGTAAATCAATGGGCAGAGAGAAGGTATGGCCAAAGCAATGAAGCCGTGCAAGCAGCCTGGCAAATTTTATTGAAAACAGTATATGCAGAGAATGATGGATTGGGGCAGGCTACCTTAACGGATGCAAGGCCTTCTTTGAAAAACCACAGCAGCTGGACAACCAACAACGAAATCAAGTATAAGAACAGTGATCTGTTAAAAGCCTGGGGATTGTTATTGAAAGCTAATGCTACTAGATCTGGTGTGTACAATTTCGATGTAACTAATGCCGGCAGGCAGGTATTGGGTAATTACTTTGCAGTGGTACGAGATGAATTCACCAAAGCTTATGAAAACAAGGATTTGAAGGTAGTACAGGTAAAAGGCAAGGAGATGATGGATCTGATTGATGATATGGATGCGCTATTGTCAACCCATTTTTCATTCCTGCTCGGCGACTGGATCGAGAGTGCAAAAGCCATCGGTATAAATGCAGCGGAGAAAAAGTATTATGAAACAGATGCTAAACGTATTATCACCACATGGGGCGAAAAAGGAAGAGGCTTAAATGAATATGCCAACAGGGCCTGGGCGGGCTTGATGAAAAGCTATTATGGTAAAAGATGGAAATTGTTTATTGATGAAGTAACTGATGCTGTAAAGAAAAACCAGTCTTTCGATGAAAAACAATTTTTAAAAGATGTAGTAAACTTGGAAGAGAACTGGGTAAAGAACAATGAACAATTTGCTGCCAAAACAACCGGCAACGCAATGGAGGTTAACAGGAAAATGTACGAAAAATATGCTGCTGCTATTGAGGCCGCTGATAAATAGTGGTAAAATTATTTGGCAAAAACAATTTCAACATTCATCTTTGCAACGCAATGAATAAAAATTTTCAAAATAGCAGTTGGTGGTGGCATACAAACCTCAATCGGGGATTGTAATGGCGTTGCCAATTATGATTGGAATATATTCAAACCCCGATAAGCGATTATCGGGGTTTTTGTTTGTGAGACTTGCTGGGAAAAGATTTGATGAATAAAGAAACTAAGGAACAAGGGTGCGACGCAAGTAAAGCTGAATAGCGAACAAAAGCCGGTAACAAAAAACTATCATTCGATAAAATTGGAGCGATGAAGAAAATAGCAATTAACACCAAAGTGAAAAAAATGCTGGCAGATGTGTACACACCTGTTGGTATTTACCTGAGGGTGAGAGACCGTTTCAGGGACACGGTGTTACTGGAAAGTACAGATAACCATGTGGCTGAAAACAGTTACAGTTTTATTTGTATCAATGCCATTGCAGGCATGGAAATTACATCTACCCGAAGCATTGAGTTTAAACTGCCTGCTCAAAAGCCAGAAAGAATTGATATTACCAATGTACAGGAAGTACCGGGGTTGTTGTGGAATTTTATGAATCGTTTTGAGGCGATACCAGTTGCCGATAAAAATGCGAAGAATGCACAAGGTTTGTTTGGATACGCCACGTATGATGCGGTGCAGTTCTTTGATACGATTACATTGAATGCCGAACGCAAAGAGCCGAATGCTATTCCGCTGATGCGTTACCGTTTGTACCAGTATGTGATCGTGATCAATCATTTTAAAGATGAATTGTTTTTGTGTGAGAATGAGATAGAAGGCATTGAAAGTGAAGTACAGGTGGTGGAAGGTTTGATCAGAAGTAAAGATGTACCTGTGTTTCCTTTTGCTACGAAGAGTTTAGAGACCAGCAATATGCAGGATGAAGATTATGTTGCCATGGTGAAGAAAGGCATTCAAAGCTGTTTGCGTGGTGATGTGTTCCAGATCGTGTTGAGCAGAAGGTTTCAACAAAAGTTTACCGGTGATGAATTCAACGTGTATCGTGCGTTACGAAGCGTAAATCCATCTCCGTATTTATTCTTTTTTGATTATGGGGATTATAAACTGATGGGGTCCTCACCCGAAAGCCAGCTCATCATCCAAAATGGCAAAGCCGTGGTGCATCCTATTGCTGGTACTTTTAAAAGAACAGGCGATGATGAAATAGATGCAGCCGCAGCAGAACGTTTGTTGTTGGATGCAAAAGAAAATGCCGAGCATGTAATGCTGGTGGATTTGGCAAGGAATGATCTGAGCCGTTTATGCGATGAAGTAAAAGTGAATTATTTCAGGCAGGTACATTATTACAGTCATGTTATTCATCTCGTAAGCGAAGTAACCGGAAGAGTGAAAGAAGGTACCAATCCTTTCTTGCTGCTTGCGAAAACCTTTCCTGCAGGCACTTTAAGCGGTGCCCCTAAGTTTAAGGCAATGGAGTTGATTGATAGTTATGAACCCACAGCCCGCAGTTATTATGGTGGCGCTTTAGGTTTTATGGGTTTTGATGGCAGTTGTAACCATGCCATAATGATCAGAACTTTTTTAAGCAGGAACAATACGCTTACTTACCAGGCAGGTGCCGGTGTGGTAGCGGCCAGTAATCCTGAAAGCGAGTTGCAGGAAGTAAACAACAAACTGGGGGCATTGAAGAAAGCCATTGAGTTTGCAGAACAAATCTTTTAAAAACATGAGCATGAAAATATTAGTATTCGATAATTACGACTCATTTACTTATAACCTTGTGCATTTGGTAGAGAAAATTTTGCATGAGAAAGTGGATGTATTTCGTAATGATGAGCTAGCATTGGAGGAAGTAGCGGTATACGATAAGATCATTTTATCACCCGGTCCCGGCATACCCGAAGAAGCCGGCTTGTTATTGCCTTTGATCAAAGAATATGCGGCAAGCAAATCTATACTAGGTGTTTGTTTAGGGCATCAGGCCATCGGGCAGTCGTTTGGAGGAACACTGGTGAACTTATCAAAAGTGTATCATGGCGTAGCCACTCCCATTTCTGTGAAAACTGAAAATGGGAAACCCAAAAGCTTTTTATTTGAGGGATTGGGTGAACAGATCGAAGTAGGGCGTTATCATAGCTGGGTAGTGAGTAAAGACCGATTTCTTGAAGATTTGGAAATTACTGCCGAAGATGAAAATGGTTATGTGATGGCATTACAACATAAACGCTATGATGTACAAGGCGTGCAGTTTCATCCCGAAAGTGTGTTAACACCGCAGGGTGAGGTGATACTCAGAAACTGGTTGAAAAAATAATTTACTGTTATTCGTAATCATTTCATGCGATGAAAAAGATTTTACAATATTTATTCGAACATAAAACGCTTTCAAGAGCACAGGCAAAAGAAATATTGATCAATATTTCAAAAGGTATATACAATGAGGCAGAAGTTACCGCTTTTGTTACTGTGTACCTGATGAGAAGCATTACGGTAGATGAACTGCACGGCTTTAGAGATGCATTGTTAGAGTTGTGTGTGAAGGTAGATCTGAATGGACATAAAACCGTTGATATTGTTGGAACGGGAGGTGATGGGAAGAATACATTCAATATTTCCACTTTGAGTTGTTTTATTGTAGCAGGGGCGGGGCAAAAGGTATCGAAGCATGGTAATTATGGTGCTACTTCTGTGAGTGGTGCTTCCAATGTGATGGAACAATTAGGGTATAAGTTCAAGAACGATAATGTTCAACTACAAAAAGAAATTGAAGAAGCGAATATCTGTTTCCTGCATGCACCTTTATTTCATCCTGCATTGAAGGCTGTTGGCCCGATCCGTAAAAACATAGGTATCAGAACATTCTTCAATATGCTTGGTCCTATGGTAAATCCTGCTTCTCCGGCGTATCAATTAGTAGGTGTATACAACCTGGAGATGGCCAGGATCTATAATTATCTGCTGCAATCAACTGATCAAGCATTTACTATCATTCATTCATTGGATGGTTATGATGAGATATCGTTGACCAGCGATACTAAAATCATCACCAATGAAGGAGAACGTATTTATACGCCTGAACAATTAGGCAAGCGGATGGTGGCACAGGAAGATATTTATGGAGGTAATACTACTGAAGATGCTGCCAAATTGTTCCTGAAGATCATCAAAGGAGAGGGAAGTTGGGCTCAAAATGCGGTAGTGTTAGCTAATGCATCCATGGCTTTGCATTGCACAGGAGCTTATGCTAATTATGAGGAAGCTTATGCAGCTGCTGTGGACAGTTTGGAATCAGGCAAAGCGTATCAATCATTACAAAAACTCATTAGTCTGCAATAACATGAACATACTCGATACCATCATCGCAAACAAAAGAGAAGAAGTTAAACTTAGAAAAGCCAATACCGGTATTGCAGCGTTAGAACAGTCTGTTTATTTTAACCGAACACCTTTATCACTCAGGCAGTTTTTATTGGATGAAACGAGAACCGGCATCATTGCTGAGTTCAAAAGAAAATCGCCTTCAAAAGGTATTATCAACGCTCAGGCAACCGTTGAAGAAGTAACGTCAGCCTATGCACAAGCTGCTTCGGGTATTTCGGTGTTAACTGATGAAGCTTTTTTTGGCGGAACGATGGCCGACCTGCAAAAAGCAAGGTTCAACCAGGTACCCATTTTGCGGAAAGATTTTATGATTGATGAATACCAGGTGATAGAAGCTAAATCCATTGGTGCAGATGTGATTTTATTGATCGCAGCCTGCTTATCTCCTAAAGAAGTGAAGCAACTCGCAACAGTTGCTAAGGGGTTAGGCCTGGAAGTTTTATTGGAGATACATAATGAAGAGGAGCTACAACACGTTTGTGATGAAGTGGATTGTGTAGGGGTGAATAACCGTAACCTGAAAACATTTGACGTGAGTATTCAAACATCGCTCAACCTCATTAACAAAATACCAACAGATAAAATTGCGGTCGCAGAAAGTGGCATCAGCAATGTAGATACCATCGTAACTTTACGCAATGCAGGTTTCAGGGGCTTTTTAATTGGTGAAAATTTTATGAAGCAGCCTAACCCCGCGATTGCGTTTGCCGATTTTGTACATCAACTCAAAACAAAACCGGTATGAGAATAAAAGTCTGCGGCATGACCGATCTGGACCAGGTGAAGGCTTTGGATACAATGGGCGTTGAATTTTGCGGATTTATTTTTTATCCTAAAAGTCCACGTTTTGTATTCAAACATGTGCCGGCATCTGAAATAAGAAAAGTCAGGGGGCAGATCAATAAAGTGGGGGTTTTTGTAAATGCCAATTCTGATGAGTTATTACGTATTGTAGATGATTGCGGATTGTACCTGGTGCAATTACACGGCGATGAAACACCGAGAGAGTGTGAGAAGATCGCTAATTATGTTACGGTTGTAAAAGCATTTCGCATCAGCGAATCTGATAACATACTTTGGAAGATCAAAGATTACCAGGATGTAGTGGATATGTTCTTATTTGATACGGAGGGTGCTGGGTATGGAGGAACAGGCAAGAAATTTAATTGGGAAATGCTGAAAGGGTTAAACATTCGCAAGCCTTTTTTTCTTAGTGGCGGCATTCAGCCGGAAGATGCGGGGAGATTAGCCGAATTTAAACATGATGTGGTAGCCAAAGATCTTTTTTCCATTGATATCAATAGTAAGTTTGAAATATCTCCTGGTATAAAAGATATGAACAAGGTTCGGCAATTTGTATCGGAGGTAAAAACATTATAACAAAACGGATGAAGCAATTGCTTTTTTATATGATACTGATGATCACTGCTTCGCTTGCTAAGGCGCAGACGGATACATCAGGCGTTAATGAAAAAGCAAGTTTTTATAAGAATTACTCCAACTACATTCTAAAAAGCAAAGAACAAACTCCTAAAGTAACAGTAGATAGCCTGGCAACGGATAGCCTATTAAGAAAGCCTTCTTCCGTTAAGCCATCGGTTAGTACTACCTTACGTGCCAGGGAAGTAAAAGGTATAATAGTGCCCAAAGGAAAAAAAGCGATAGTGATAAAACCAGCAGAAAAAGTAAGCATAGCCGATACGCAAACTCCTGCGTCTAAATTTATTTTCGATACCTCTAAACACGGAGAGCCAAAGATTACGATCGATAGTTCTGTATATTATCCTACGCCAGAAAGCGGTAAAATCTCACCAACCATACACACTGATTTAAAGTCAAAGCAAATTTATGGTTTGGTGGAAGCAGAGAAGAAGAAAGGTATTGTCATTGCTCCTGAAAAACAGCAGGAAACACCCGTTATAAAGCAAGAAAAAACAAAAGTGCCAGATATCATTACAGCTCAGATTGTGAATAGAGACCCGCCGAAAATGAAGCCGACTGTGAATATCATTGACAGTTCTATTTATTTGAAGAATGAGCCCAAAAAGCCGGGCATCATTGTTCATACTGAATTAAAGGGCCGCAACATATATGGAACTTTATTGCCGGATAATAAAGATGGGGTTCTGATCGTACCTATTATGCCTGCAAAAAATTTCAATAGTCTAACAACAATACAGCCGGGGAAAAGAAATGATATACCCGCACAACCCGAGGAAAAGAAAGAAGTTATTGTTCAGAAAGCGATAGCAAAGAAAGTTGATGATCCATTGGCCGGTTATTCAACACCAGATATGAATATAAATGGGGCGGTAGATAAGATGCGTACATCTTCTATCACAAACCCTGATACCGTTATTGCGGGTCAATTGTATAACGATCCACTTGATGCATACACTACGCCTCCTGTAAAATCAAATCTAAAAGCAGTTACTCTTCCAGGTAATACTGAAATACAATCAAAGAAAGGCACACCGGTGGTTATAGAACCAATGGCAGTAACTTCAGCTGGGCAGTTACCGGAACAACAAAAGAACAGGCAAGATAACATGTCATCTTACACCACCCCTAATGCAGGGGACTCTGTGCCAGCAAGTTCAAACAATAAAGGAATGGTTAGTTCGGTAACACCTTACAGTTTTTATGTTACCCAATCGGGGAAATTCAGTATAGTATTTACAACTGCTGATTTTACACTGATGATCGGCCAGGATGGTAAGATCAATAAATTAGATATACGCAATAATGGTGTGGTGATCAGTGTTGCACTAGAAAATAAAGCAACCCAGATAGGAAATATAAGCTTGTCTTACAACAGTAAGGGATGGTTAGATGTTATTGGTAATACCCCGTTATCTTACACCTACGATGGAAAAGTAAATATGGTGGGCAACACCAATTTATCGTACAATTACGAAGGCAATACAGACAGGGTAGGCAATACCTTTATCTTATACAATGGTAACGACACTGTGTATAAGTTCGGTAACTATACCGTTGGGTATGGCAATGATGGAACAGTGATTGGTGTTGATGATAACAATGGTATGGTGATTTTTAAACCGGTTATTTAAAAGATGCAATGTTTGTTGCAGCACAAGTGTGCGACGCAACAGCAGCTGAGTAAAGTTGAATATGATGATTACAAAAGAAATGAAAGAGATGGCATTTACATCGCCCAACGAGCAGGGATATTATGGAAAATTTGGCGGAGCATATATTCCCGAAATGCTGCACCGCAACGTAGAAGAACTTCGCTTGAATTATTTAAACATCATGTATGAAGCTTCTTTTCAGAAAGAGTTTCAGCAGTTGTTAAAAGACTATGTGGGTAGGCCAACACCTTTGTTTTTAGCAGAACGTTTAAGTAAAACCTTCAACACACAGATCTATTTAAAGCGTGAAGACCTGAACCATACCGGTGCACACAAGATAAATAATGCCATTGGCCAGGTATTGCTGGCACAACGTTTAGGCAAGAAAAGAATTATAGCAGAAACAGGGGCAGGGCAGCATGGCGTGGCAACGGCTACGGTATGTGCTTTAAAAGGAATTGAATGTGTGGTGTACATGGGAGAAAAAGATATTGAAAGGCAGGCGCCGAATGTGGCCCGTATGAAAATGCTGGGTGCAAAAGTTGTTCCCGCTACCAGCGGCAGCAAAACATTAAAAGATGCAACCAATGAGGCGATCAGGGCATGGATCAACGATCCGCTTGATACGCATTATATTATCGGAAGCGTGGTGGGGCCGCATCCTTACCCAGATATGGTAGCCCGCTTTCAAAGTGTGATCAGTGAAGAAACACGCTGGCAGTTAAAAGAAAAGACAGGTAGCGAATTGCCAACGCATGTGATCGCCTGTGTTGGTGGTGGCAGTAATGCGGCGGGTGCATTCTATCATTTCCTGGAAGAAAAAGAAGTGCAATTGGTGGCTGTGGAAGCAGCTGGTCATGGCATAAGCAGTGGGTTAAGTGCTGCTACCACACAGCTTGGTAAACCGGGTGTGTTGCACGGCAGCAAAAGCCTGGTAATGCAAACGGAAGATGGCCAGGTGGTTGAGCCACACAGCATTTCAGCGGGATTGGATTATCCCGGTATTGGTCCTCTGCATGCTCATTTGTTCGAAAGTGGCCGCGGTTTGTTCCTCAGCGCCACAGACGAAGAAGCATTAGACGCAGCATTCGAATTAAGCAAGCTCGAAGGCATTATTCCCGCATTAGAAAGTGCCCATGCCTTGTCAGCTCTGAAGCAAATACAGTTTAAGGAATCAGATGTGGTAGTGCTGTGTTTAAGTGGAAGAGGTGATAAAGATCTGGCTACTTACATGAATGAATTAGAAAGAAGAGGATAAGAAAATACAAGTGTAGCCGGCAATCGTTTTTCATAGCAACGGCTGTTGCGTCGCACTCTTGTACTTTCAGAATACAAATGAACAATTTATATGAATGGAATTGAACCGTTTGCGCTGAGAAGGGCGACAGAACATGATTCGGAGTTTTTTTATAACGTAAAAAAAACAGTACTAAAAGCTTATATAGAAACGATCTGGGGCTGGGACGAAGATTTTCAACGACAATTTCATGCAGCGAATTATCATGTAAATGAAACGCAGATCATCATGGTAAATGGAGTGGATGCCGGAACTGTGGAAGTAAAGGAAAATAACGATAGTATTTTTATCAGCAGCTTGTATATCTTGCCACTTTTTCAAAATAAAAAAATTGGCTCAAGAATTATTAGTCATTATATCACCCGGGCCACAGAAGAAAAGAAAAGAGTAGAATTGGAGGTGCTGAAGCTGAATGTGCAGGCACAAAAACTCTATAAAAGTTTGGGCTTCACATTAACCGAGCGGGATGATACCAAGTATTTTATGTTTAAAGATTGCAGTAAATGAGCAGATTAGAAAAATTATTTCAACAAAAGAAAGAAAGGGTTTTGAATGTGTATTGTACGGCAGGTTTTCCTGAGCTGAGCAGTACATTACAGGTAATGCAGTCCTTACAGGCCAATGGTGCCGATATTATTGAATTGGGAATGCCTTACAGCGATCCTTTGGCCGATGGTCCCGTGATACAGGAAAGTAGCGGCAAAGCGTTACATAACGGCATGACCATTGAAGTATTATTTCAGCAATTACAATCGTTAAGACCTTCTATTCATATACCGGTTATTTTAATGGGTTATATGAATCCAGTGTTGCAATACGGTTTTGAAAAGTTTTGTGCAGATGCAGCAGCAGTAGGCGTGGATGGTTTGATCTTGCCTGATCTTCCACAATATGAATTTGAAACTGAATATGGAAGCATCATTAAAAAATTTGGGTTGGATTTCATCTTCCTTGTAACTCCTGAAACATCTGAAGAAAGGATCAAACAATTGGATGAATTGAGTACCGGTTTTTTATATGCTGTATCATCATCATCTACCACTGGTAAAGACAAAGATTTTACAGCTGTTGAAAAATACCTGCAACGATTACAATCAATGCAATTGAAAAACCCGGTATTGGTAGGTTTTGGAATAAAAGATAAATCAACGTTTGAAGCGGCTTGTCGCCATGCCAATGGAGCCATCATTGGTAGTGCTTTTATACAAGCCATTGAACCATCTAGCGATGTAGTGCAGACAACAAAAACGTTTTTAGAAAAGATACTATCGTAATGAGTTTAGCCATTATAAAATACAATGCCGGCAATATTCAAAGTGTATTATATGCTTTGGAAAGAATAGGAGCAACTGCAACGGTAACAGATAACTTTGCACAGATACAGGCCGCTGATAAAGTGATCTTTCCCGGTGTGGGAGAAGCCAGCAGTGCCATGCGTTACCTGAAAGAAAGAGGCTTAGATCAATTGATTGTTGAACTCAAGCAACCGGTGCTGGGTATTTGTTTG
This sequence comes from Bacteroidota bacterium, assembly GCA_028875875.1. Taxonomy (GTDB): domain Bacteria; phylum Bacteroidota; class Bacteroidia; order Chitinophagales; family Chitinophagaceae; genus JAGWUV01. The sequence continues at coordinate 58,390 of JAGWUV010000020.1, read as the reverse complement.
GGTATGCAACTGATGTGTGCCTATAGTGAAGAAAATGATACCACTTGTTTGGGTATTTTTAATGAGCATGTACAAAAGTTTAACCCGGCAAAAGATAGTGCTATCAAAGTACCGCAAATAGGCTGGAATACAATTGGTGATTTGAAAACTGGCCTCTTTAAAAATGTGCCAGAGAATAGTTATTGCTATTTTGTACATGGTTACTACGCTGCATTGGGTGAGCATACCATCGCTACCACGGAATATGTACAACCTTATAGTTCGGCTTTGCATAAGAATAATTTTTACGGCGTACAGTTTCACCCGGAAAAGAGTGCAGCCGTGGGAGAACAGATACTTCGAAATTTTCTGTCTTTATAACCTATGATCCGAGAAGCACCTTTAACCACTATCTGGCAAATCAGGCATGAGGTAATGTATCCGGATCATCCTTTTGATTCGGTTAAACTAGAAGACGATGCACTAGGTCTGCATTTTGGTTATTATGTTGAAAACAAACCTGTGGCGGTGGTTTCAGTATTTTTTAAAAACGGGGCATTACAGTTTCGTAAACTGGCCACTAAAGTGGGCCATCAGCAAAAAGGGTATGCATCTGCTTTGCTGGAATACGTGATGCAACTGGCAAGAGACAAAAAATGTAGTTCGGTTTGGTGTAATGCACGGATAACTGCGGTAGGTTTGTATCATAAATTTCACATGAAAGAGGTAGGTGAAACTTGGCGGCAATTTGGATTAGAATTTATTAAAATGGAAAAACAATTGAACTGATGCAGATCATCCCCGCGATAGATATTATTGATGGAAAATGTGTTCGTCTTACGCAGGGCGATTATACACAAAAAAAAATTTACAATGAGCATCCTTTGGAAGTGGCCAAAGAATTTGAGGATGCCGGATTACAGCGATTACATCTTGTCGATTTGGATGGCGCTAAAGCTGGTGCCGTAAAGAACTGGAAGGTGTTAGAAACAATTGCAGCAAAAACAGAGCTGGTGATTGATTTTGGTGGTGGCATTAAAACGGAAGAAGATGTAAATATTGTTTTCAACTCCGGAGCAGCATTGGCTACCATTGGAAGCCTAGCCGTAAAAGATGAAAGCTTGTTTGTACAGTGGCTGAAAAAATACGGTGCCAACAGATTTTTATTAGGCGCAGATGTGAAAGAAGAAAAGATAGCCGTGGGTGGTTGGCTCGAAACAACAGATGTTGGGATCTACGATTTTATTGCGAAGTATGTGGAGCACGGTATAACGCAATTATTTTGTACTGATGTAAGCAAAGATGGTAAGCTGGAAGGCCCATCGGTGGAGTTGTACAAGAATATCATTCAACAATTTCCTTCTCTCTTTTTCATTGCAAGTGGTGGTGTTGCGTCTATGGATGACCTGCATCAATTACAAGCAGCAGGATGTAAAGGTGCTATTGTAGGAAAAGCTATTTATGAAGGAAGAATTCAACTAGCAGATTTAAAATCATTGATGTAACTAATGAAGCCATCCATCAAATACGTGTAAGAAATTATAAAACATGTTAACGAAAAGAATCATTCCCTGTTTAGATATCAAAGATGGGCGCACTGTAAAAGGCACCAACTTTGTGGATCTGCGTGATGCTGGAGATCCTGTAGAGCTGGGGGCATTGTATGCACAGCAAGGTGCAGATGAATTGGTGTTCCTGGATATCACGGCTACGGTTGAAAAAAGGAAAACGCTGAGTGAACTGGTGAATAAAATAGCCCATCATATCAATATTCCCTTTACTGTCGGAGGTGGAATTTCTTCTGTGGATGATGTTAGCGTGTTATTACAAAACGGTGCCGATAAAATTTCCGTAAATACAGCAGCATTCAAAAGGCCGGAACTGATCCGGGAATTAGAAAAAGATTTTGGTAGCCAGTGCGTGGTGCTGGCTATTGATACCCGAAAAGAAGAGGATGGAGAATGGTATGTGTATTTGAATGGGGGCAGAACAAAAACGGATACCCGTTGTATCGATTGGGCAAAGCAGGCGGTAGAGCTGGGGGCCGGCGAGATATTGTTAACCTCCATGAATCACGATGGTACCAAGAAGGGATTTGCATTAGATATTACCCGTACCTTGGCCACCACGTTGCCTGTGCCGGTGATTGCCAGTGGCGGCGGCGGTACTATGGAGCACTTTGTAGATGTTTTAACAGAAGGTTGTGCCGATGCTGCGCTGGCGGCGAGTATCTTTCACTTTAAAGAGGTTGCCATTCCGGATTTAAAGAGATATTTGCAGGAGCATCATTTAGCTGTTCGTTTATAGTTGCTGCATAGCGAACAAAACGTACAAGTGAGTGACACAACGAAGAAGAGTAAACTGGTGCAGCCGGTAACATAAAAGTTTTAATGAGCAAAAGTTATGAAAGTAGATTTTGATAAATATCCTGATCAACTGGTGCCTGCGGTAATCCAGGATTATACTACCAGCAAGGTGTTAATGCTGGGTTTTATGAATGAAGAGGCATTGAAGGTGACGCAGGAAACCGGGAAAGTAACTTTTTACAGTCGTAGTAAAAAGCGTCTGTGGACGAAAGGTGAGGAGAGTGGTAATTTTTTATTGCTGAAATCCATTGCATCGGATTGCGATAATGACACGTTACTGGTAAAAGCCAATCCTGTTGGGCCTGTTTGCCATACAGGCGCTGATACTTGCTGGAGCGAAAAGAATCATGCGAACGATTTTTTGTTTTACCTGGAAGACATTATCCAGTTACGCAGAAAGGCTTCACCTGATGAATCGTATGTAGCGAAGTTGTTTACCAAAGGCATTAATAAGATCGCCCAGAAAGTGGGAGAAGAAGCCGTTGAGATTGTGATAGAGGCGAAAGACAATAATGAAGAATTGTTTTTAAACGAAGCGGCAGACCTTATGTTTCACTACCTCATCCTGCTGAATGCCAAAGGTTATAAGCTGCAGGATGTAATTGAAGTTTTACAAAAAAGACATTCTAAATAAACTATGAAAAAATTACTCACTTTATTATCGTTTTTGCCAATAGCCGCTATAGCCCAGGAAGGCTTTGTGATTAAAGGCAATATCAAAGGACTGAAAGATAGTACCGAAGTAACGCTTGTTGGTGCAGATGGCAAGATGATAACAAAAGCTATTTCGAGAAAAGGGGCTTTTACGTTGAAAGGTCAACGTGATCATGCGGATTATAGCCAACTTTCTTTCAAAGGTCATAAAGATCCTGTAGAACTCTTTATAGCCAACGACCAGGTTACAGTAACAGGAGATGCATTGCACCTGAAATCGGCTACGGTTAAGGGTTCTGTAACACAGGCAGATTTTGCTTATTACAATACCTCTTTTAACCCGCTGAAAGAAAAATTAGGAGCAGTGGTAAAAAAGATTAATGCAGCGCCTGAGGGGCCTAAAAGAGATTCTCTTGTTGCAGAGTTTGAAATGACAAGGAATGAAACCGTTAAACTGGTGGGAGATTTTATTAAAAACAAACCATCCTCTCCGGTAAGTGCGTTTGTGTTGTTTGCTGTTAATCCTTTGTTCCAAAATCCGCTTGAAGTAGAAGCTGATTATAATTTATTGAATGAAGATGCAAAGCAAACCATGTATGCAAAGTTGCTGAAACAAATGATTGATAAATCCAAGATAGGAATGATCGGTACACAGGCAATAGATTTTGTACAGAATGATACGGCCAATAAACCGGTTGCTCTATCCTCTTTTAAAGGGAAATATGTGTTGCTGGATTTTTGGGCAAGCTGGTGCAGGCCTTGCAGAATGGAAAACCCTAATGTTGTATCGGCGTATGAAGAGTATAAAAATAAAAATTTTACTGTGTTAAGTGTTTCTCTGGATCAAAGCAGGGAAAATTGGTTGCGTGCTATTGCAGATGATGGTTTGACATGGACACAGGTAAGTGACCTGAAATACTGGAATAATGAAGTGGCTAGACTGTACGGAATTGAAAGTATACCCCAGAACTTTTTATTGGATCCTGAAGGAAGGATCATTGCCAAAAACCTTCGCGGAGGCGATTTAAAACTAAAATTGCAGGAGCTTTTAAAATAAAGCCCCTGCAATTTTAGTTTTATTAGTTTTGATTCTGCAACAGTTCCGTAATATTCACTTCCAGTGCATCACTGATTTTAGAAAGTGTTTCAACTGTAAGATTATTACGTCCGGATTCGATTCTTGACATTCTTCCTTTATCAAAATGGCAACGTCCGGCTAATTGCAATTGAGAAATCTTTTTCTCAGCTCTTAACTTCTTGATGTTCTGACCAATGGCTTCGAGGATTCTATCGTTACTCATAAATGGCAGGTTTTAAAAATTTAACACCACAATAATAAGATTGACGATTATCGCAACGAATGATTTCCGTCAGCTTTTTAAATCATTTTTTAATCAGCTTCGTTTTATATTCTTCTTCATTAAATCCAACAAGCGCTAATTGCCCGTTGATTTCAATTACTGGCCGTTTTATGATACTGCATTGTTCTGCCATAAGGTCTATGGCGGTTTTCTCTGAACCAATGCCAGCTTGCTTTTCCGCATCCAGCCCTCTCCAGGTGGTACCTTTTTTATTCAATAAGGTTTCCCATCCCACTATTTTGCTCCATTCCTTCAGTTTGGTTTTTGTAATGCCTTCTTTTTTGTAATTGTGAAACTGAAAAGCCAATGCTTGTTCGTTTAGCCAGTCTATTGCTTTCTTTACCGTGTTACAGTTAGGTATGCCGTACACAGTGATCGTAGTTTGTTTCATTTCTTCTGTTATTATTAATCGATTTAACCACTCATCCTAATCCTTTGTTCAATACCGGAAGAGCGATGCAAAAATCATTTATTTTTAAGCATGCAACGGCTGATGAGAAGATATTTTTACAGCTTTTTCGTTTTGTTATTTCTATCAATGAATGTGTATGCACAGGCGCTGAATAGTAATCAACAAATCTCCGGCAAGGGAACTATTTCAGGAAATGTGCTGGAAGATGTATCCGGAAAACCTATTGTTGGCGCAACGGTTATCATATCTTCAATAATAGATTCTGTTTTTAAGTTTACAAATGTTTCGGATAAGAATGGATTTTTTGGCTTTGATAAGCTTCCTAATAACGTTTACAGACTGGTTATTAGCGTAACTGGATATTCGAATTATGTGCTCGACAGCATTGTTGTAAGGGATGAAAAAAATGAATTCAATGTAGGTGAATTAAGGTTGAAATCTGCTACTAATAATCTGAATGAGGTTGTAGTGTATGCAGAAAAACCGTTGATTGAAAACAAGGATGGAAAAATTGTTTATAATGTATCGGAAAGTCCTTTAAGTAATGGATCAAGTACAGCAGAGATGCTCAAAAATGTCCCGATGGTAAATACCAACCCTGATGGGAAAGTGCTGTTAAGAGGGAAAGAACCGTTGATATTATTGGATGATAAACCTACGAATCTTAACGGGCAGCAGCTTACAGATTTATTGGAAAGTTTGCCTGCCAATGTAGTAGAAAAGATTGAGGTGATGCTTAACCCTCCACCGGAATATGCCACTTACGATGGCGGCGTAATCAATATCATTACACGTAAAGGAAGGATAGGTGTGTATGAAAGATTTTCAGTAAGTGCCGGTACAAAAGGCGAGGAATCCGCAACAGGAAGTTTTAGTTACCGGACAGCCAAATTGAATGTCAATGCCAATGCTGGTTATGGTATTTCAAAAACGATTGGTAATTCTTTTTCAAGAAGGGAAAATTTCTATACTGATTCTGTTAATTATTTTTATACAGATGCATCTTATAAAAGCCATTATCAACGTCCTAACTTTCGCCTGCAAACTGATTATGACTTTAGTAAAAGAAGCACACTGAGCTTTGTATACCAGGGTAACCTGAGTTATTTTGATAACAATAGCCATACTTTATATACAAATCTTGATAGCACTAAAACGATGTACAAAGCCAGTACAAGAAGTAATGCTACGAATGGTAATGGTTATAGCCATGGTATCAATGCTTCCTGGCAATGGAAAGGAGTTAATCCTATTGAGAAGTTGCAGGTGATGAGCGGTTTTAATGCGGGGAAGAATGATAACCTGAGAGATTTTTACCAGCAATTCCTGCAATATAATTTTCTTCCTACAGGTATAGATTCGACACAAAACCAGTTTACAGATGGATATACGAACTCTTTTTATACAAGGGTGAATTATAACAAACCATTGAACGATACCGGAACTATCATTTTAACAACAGGTGCTTCTTATTCAACCAATGGATATCACAACATCTTAAACACAAGTTACCTCAGGCATTCCGACAGTTCCTTTGTGTTGAATGATTTATTGAGTAACGATTTTTATTTTCATCAGCATATTTTCACTGTACGGGGTGGTTTCATTTTTACATTACCATACCGGCTGAAGCTGATAACAAGTGCTCAGGCTGAATACACGGGAACCGATTTCCAGTTCATAAAAGGCAATGCCAATGATGTAAACAATGGGTACTGGAGATTATTGCCCAGCGTTACATTACGAAAAGAATTCACCCGGGAGTTGAATGGTTCTTTTACTTTCCGTGAAACGATACGCAGGCCCGGTATTACACAACTTAATCCCAGTATAGATTATAGTGATCCTTATAATGTTCGTTTTGGAAACCCGTTTATTGTTCCGTCGCTAACAGATAATTACGATGTGAACATAAGTTATAATACCCTTAAGCTAAACATCAACTCTGCTTTTGGATATAACAAAGTGAAAGATGTATTTAATTCCATCCGCACCTTGATAAGTACAGGTAAAACACAAACCACCTGGCAGAATATTTCAGACCAGAATGAATATCATTTCAGTTTCTGGAGTGGTTACACTGTGAGTAGTAAGTTGCGAATTAACCTGAGCTCCGGATATAATTACAACCAGTACAGTGATATTGAAAAACAGCTATACCGTTATACAGATGGCGGTAGTTTTTATACAGGGCTGAACTGTAGTTTTATGCCAGATAAGCTAACCAATATTGAATTAGCTAATCGGTACAGCAGTTTTGCCAATCCGCAGGGTAGATCGCATAGCAATGTGAATATGACCTTAGGGCTTCAACGCAAGTTTATGAAAAAGCAACTGATCGTTGGTATAACAGCCATTGATCCGTTTGGCTTACTGAGATACAACGGTTATACGCAATCTACCAACTTTATTATAGAAAGCTATAGCTCCAGTAATACTCAGAACTTCAGGTTAACTATCAGTTATCAGTTTAATAAAACAAGGTATAAAGCTTCCCTGGATGAGAAACAAAAGCAAGACGCTTTAAATAAGGTAAACAGCAAAAATTCTTAAGCCGTAGTTGCTAAAGAAGGTAAACGGCGGGCTAGCCAACTCTTCTTCACTGGTACTAACCACTCGTTAAGAAATTGTTCTTTGGTGGTAACAAGATTATTGAAATATAAAGTATCAGCTTGTATAAAACCATTTTCAACAGCATAATTCAGTTGTTGAAGCGGAAGGACTTGTACCTTATCTTTTACAATAAATGCCAGCGACTGCCTATCTAAAAAGTTCACTGAGAAAGTTTCATTCAATTCCTGTACAAAGCGGGCCACAGCATCAATGGCACGGCCGCATATCCTATCATTCGAATCATCAGCAATAAATACCACAAACTGACCAAACAGCAGGTTAGCGTAACCTTTTACAGCACTGCCATGGCTTTCCCAATTGGCCACAAACTCATTTAATTTCTCTTCCAGTAGCAGCGCTTCTGCAACACCTAATAAACGGTTGCACTGGTACACCCATGCTTTAGACGCGGGATGTAAATCTTCAGGTATCAATGATTGGTAATTCAGGTTCATACTGCAAAAGTATTACAATGTGTTTATTCTATTCTTTTTCATTCTTGCCGAGGGGGCCCATGGTGCTGTAAAAATAAGCTAGCACAAAAGCTGCCGATATTTTCCAGAAAAGATTTTCCGTTGAAAATACTTCATTCCAGTCGAGGGTTCGTTTAACAGCATCAAATATGATATCAGCCAGTAAAATAACCGGTATCAATACCAGTGAGGCAAGAAAAAAACGTTTTCTGTTAATCTTTGTTTTCATATTACTATGCTAAGGATGCGGCAATAAGTTCGGCTATATCCAATACCTGCACTTGGTTTTCTTTTTCTTTGTTTTTAACCCCGTCGCTCATCATGGTATTACAGAACGGGCAAGCACTTGCAATTACACTGGCTCCGGTAGATAAAGCTTCTTCCGTACGTTCAATATTGATTCTTTTATTGCCTGGTTCATCTTCTTTAAACATTTGAGCACCACCGGCTCCACAACAAAGCCCATTGCTACGGCAACGTTTCATCTCAATGAGTTCTGCATCCAGTGCTTCCAATACTTTTCTTGGTGCTTCATAAATCTGATTAGCCCTGCCCAGGTAGCAACTATCATGATACGATATCTTCTTGCCTTTAAAAGTGCCACCTTCTTTCAGCTTGATTTTCCCTTCATCAATCAACTGTTGCAGTAAGGTAGTATGATGTATCACTTCATAATGGCCACCCAATTCAGGATATTCATTTTTCAGTGTGTTAAAACAATGCGGACAGGTTGTTACTATTTTTTTGATGCCATATCCATTCAGGATTTGAATGTTATTGTATGCCATCATTTGGAAAAGAAATTCGTTGCCAGCCCTTCTTGCAGGATCACCTGTACAGGCTTCTTCCTTACCTAAAATGGCGTATTTTATTCCAACTGCATTTAAGATGGTGGCAAATGCTTTTGTAATCTTCTGAGCTCTTGCATCAAAGCTTCCGGCGCAACCTACCCAGAATAAGATCTCAGGAGCTTCTCCGTTAGCCATCCATTCGGCCATCGTGTTTACTTTCATAGCAGAAAGATTTATACGAATGTAACATAAAATGTATTTCAAAATAGTGAGTTTAGAGGCATCTGTTTTTCATGGTAACATTTGTTGTATCGCAACTACTTAATGAAGCCTTCTTTGTTCTACAATTAGCTTTGATTTTCATACCATATCCTTCACTCATTCTATCATTCTTTCATTTGCGTTATTATTGCAAGATTATAGATACGCTATGATTAGTATTTTTTGTTTGGGCTGGCTGGTAAGTTTTTTAGGCCAATTACCACTAGGTACCATGAGCATAACATCAACACATATTGCAGTGAACGAAGGATTTAAAAATGCCTGGAAATATGCTTTTGGTGTTGCGATTATTGAAATAGTATACCTACGTTTTGTGTTGTATGGTGTAGATGGTATTATGCAACACCATTTCTTTTTTATGCTTTTGGGCTGGCTCACGGTTTTGTTTTTTTTAGGCTTTGGAATTGCCAGTTTTGTCATTGCTATTAAGCATAAAGGCAAAAAGAAATCACCGTTGCTTGATAATAAAATTGGTCGTTTCTGGTTGGGCATTACCATGAGTGCACTGAATCCTGCGCAGATACCATTTTGGTTTATTTGGAGCACTTATCTTATCAATCTTCATGTATTGCATTCAAGCTTTGCGGAATTCAATGTTTTCACTGCCGGTTGTGGTACAGGAACCATAACCGGATTGGCTTTGTACATGTATGGTGGTAACTGGGTAGTGAACAAATTGAATGCGAGTAGTAAAGCTTTAGACATTTTTATGGGAATCATATTTTTTATCGCTGCTGCTGTTCAATTTTACAGGATGATGTGGGGTAAGTTTCTATGATGCGAATAGGTAATAATAAGTGATGAGTGATAAGTTATGAGCAATGGAGAATAGTGGTTATATTGATTAGATTTCTTTTGCCCAAAGATCGCGGTCGTCAGGGGCGAATTTCCATGGTGCAAAATTGTTTTCAATATTACTGAAAGTACTATTCCACTCCTGTGGTGCATTGCTTTCCTCCATTATCAGGTAACGACGCATTTGTAGAATAATGTCTAGCGGAGAAATGCTCACGGGGCAGGCTTCAACACATGCGTTGCAAGTGGTACAAGCCCTTAATTCTTCTTCGGTAATATGATCTCTCAGGAGTGTTTTTTGATCGTCTGTAAAACTCCCGTTTGTATTGATAATTTTACCCACTTCTTCCAACCGGTCTCTTGTTTTCATCATAATAGCACGTGGGCTTAAAACTTTACCTGTAATATTAGCAGGGCAGGAGGCTGTACATCTTCCACATTCTGTGCAACTATAAGCATCTAACAGATTTTTCCAACTAAGATCAAACACATCTTTTGCCCCAAATTTTTTAGGAGGCACTTGTGCTTCAGCGTTAGTAGGCGCTAATTCCGGCTGCATGGCATATAAAACCTCTTTTTGTATCTCCTGCATATTATTCATTTGCCCCTGGGGTTGCAATCGGGCATAGTAAGCGTTGGGAAATGCAAGAATGATATGCAGGTGTTTTGAGTAAGGCAAATAATTTAAAAATGCAAAGATGCCAATGATATGTAACCACCAACAGGTTCTTTCGGTTAATTCTAACCCATGTTCACTAACACCATTGAATGCTGGTTTAAAGAAAGAAGAGAAGAAAAATGTTTGAGAAGTATCACAGGCATTCATGGTTAAGAATAAGCTCATTAATATGATCTCTGTGATCAGGATATAATTCGCATCACTTTTGGGCCATCCATTCAAATCCTTGCTGGTAAAACGTTTGATGCGTATAACATTCCTTCTAATAAGGAAGACAACACACACAATAATTACACTTACCGCCAAAAATTCAAAAGCATTGATGAGCCAGCTATACACATTTCCTAAAGGTGCGGCAAATAGCCTGTGTGTGCCCCAAATGCCATCCAGTACAATTTCCAGTACCTCAATATTAATGATGATAAAACCTGCATATATAATGAAGTGCATAAAAGCTACCAACGGATTCTTAAACATTTTCTTTTGGCCTAAAGCTAGTAGCAGCACATTTTTCCAGCGCTGTGAGGAATTGCCGGATAAATCCTCTTCTCTTCCCAGTAAAATATTTCTCTTGATTTCACCTGCTTTTTTTGCAAAGAAGTAAATGGCAGCAAAGCACAAAGCGACAAACAATAGTTGCGGTATATATTGCATACACTTTTGTTATACTGCTAAGATAATAGATAACTTGCTTGGATGTTTAGTTGATTTGTTGACTCGTTTATATTTACTTTGATCTACAAACAATATTATGCCTAACAGGAACTATATACTTACAGCAGATGCTGCACAACATAAATTGAGCAGGCTGGCCCTGGAAATTGCGGAGCATCTGGCCGAAGATGAATCCCCATTGGTTATTATTGGCGTTTTACATCACGGGATGGTGATTGCCGAAAAAATAACAGCGCTGGTAAAAAAGCACTTGTCATTACCAGTAGAACTTATCTCCATGGAAATGAATAAGGACTTGCCCGCAGATATTGTATTGAGTAAGGATGTTGATTTTACAGGCAAGAATGTGATCATTGTTGATGATGTTACCAATAGCGGTAAAACACTTTTGTACGCTTTAAAACCTTTGCTTGATTACCATCCTAAAAGAGTGCAAACTCTGGTATTGGTGGAAAGAATGCATAAACTTTACCCGGTGAAATCGGATTATGTGGGCCTTTCTATTGCTACTACACTTCAGGATCATATTTGCGTTGAAGTTGAAAATGGAGAGGTGCGAGGGGCGTATGTTGTGTAATGAGGAATTATGAAAGAGCGGAGATGAATTAGAGACGTTCATAGTTAAAAAACGATCCATTGCCATTGTAATTTTCCCTGCGATAATTCAAGTGCCGGGGTAGGAAATTTGAAGCTATTGAGGGCAAAGAATAATTTCTTTAATATTTTATTTTTGGTTGGGACCTTTGCCAGGTCTATATCCGGTGCCAAAAACCATCTCCTGTAACGCGGAATATCTGTTCTGTTGAAGGTAATGTTCCCGGCAGCATCTTTTGTTAGGTTCTCGCTTCCGCCGAACATTCCGGCTGCACCTTGCCCGATAGCAATATTAAGCCACCGGGGGAAAGACAAGGAAGGAATTAAGGATCGAAGATTACCACTTAGCCAATAAGTTTGAGCATTATAATCTTTCAGCATGCGGGTAAGAAAAGAATGCCCGAATAAACTATCGGCACGGTTGTTTAACCCATAGTTGCTATAATCGTTTCGGTGAAATGAAAACTTTATCTGCACTTTTTGTTGTTGCCACCCCAATTCCTGCGATACATATAAGCTACTGCCTAAAACATTAGCCGTAAAATCGCCCCAGCTCCATCCCCAAGCCGATGAAAAGCCATCAAAAGTTTCAATGATGGTTTGGTAGGCTACGCCACTTATGCCGCCGATCCAGGTACTGTGTTTATGAGAAAGTCCGGTCCATTTCCAGGAAGAAGCGGCTAAACGGCTGATTTGATAGGCTGTCCACATGTGTCCATATTTATCCATGTTCAGCCACTCAGCATTGTCATTGAAGAAATGGAATGAGGAAGATGGATAATCTTTATACCATGTATTGTACAAGGCCTCCATTGATCCGGCTGATAATGCTAGGTTGGAGGTTACCAGTATTTTTACTCTTCTGCGGTATTCTTTTTGTGGGAGCGAAATAAGCCTGGAACTATCTTGTGCGACAGTTGCCATACTGATGATACAACCTATCAAAATGCATGAAAATAGTTTCATCTTTTCAAACATACGTTACTTCTTCGGTTGATGTAAAATTGAATTGGATAAAATGCGTAAATATGCTTAAAATTGTTGCCCAATAGCGTTTTGCAGTACAAGAGTGCGACGCAACCGGTGCAGAAACGTGTTACTGTAGCCGGTATCAAAAAAATAAAACCCAAATCTGAAAAATATGACAGACGCAGCGATTTTAGAGCGTGCCAAAGTTTGGCTCTCCGGAAATTATGATGATGCAACAAAGACAGCCGTTCAGCAGTTGATAGATGCACAATCGGATGAATTGGCTGATAGCTTTTACCGTAATCTTGAATTTGGTACCGGTGGTTTGCGTGGTATTATGGGTGTAGGTACTAACCGCATGAATAAATACACTGTAGGCATGGCTACACAAGGCTTTGCTAATTATTTGAAGAAAAATTTCCCCGGCCAGGAAGTAAAGGTTGCTATTGCGCATGATAGCCGCAATAACAGTCGCTTTTTTGCCGAAACTACTGCCAACGTTTTTGCAGCCAATGGTATAAAAGTGTTTTTGTTTGATGCTTTAAGGCCAACACCTGAATTAAGTTTTGCCATTAGAACATTGGGCTGTAAAGCAGGTGTGGTGTGTACTGCATCGCATAACCCGAAAGAATATAATGGCTATAAAGCTTATTGGGATGATGGTGCACAGTTGGTGCCACCACATGATAAGAACGTGATTAAAGAAGTAGAAGCGATTGCTTCAGTGGATGAAGTGAAGTGGAGTGGTGGCGAATCGCTGATCACGATTATCGGTAAAGAAATGGATGACTTGTATACTGAAATGGTGAAAGGATTGAGCGTATATCCTGAAGTAATCAAACAGCAACATGATCTTAAGATCGTATACACACCTATTCACGGTAGTGGTATTATGTTGGTTCCAAAAGTGTTGCAGGCATTCGGTTTTACTAATGTTACCGTTGTGGAAGAACAGGCTACACCTGATGGAAATTTTCCTACGGTAGCTTATCCTAATCCTGAAGAAAGTGAAACCATGAGCATTGGTTTGAATAAAGCCAAAGCAATGGATGCAGATATTTTATTAGGTACTGATCCTGATGCAGACAGGGTGGGTGTGGGTGTAAAAAATCATAAGGGTGAATGGGTATTAATGAATGGTAATCAAACGCTGATACTTGCTTTTGCTTATTTAATTGAAGCCAGAAAAACCAAGGGTATCGCACAACCTAATGATATTGCCGTTTCAACTATTGTTTCTACAGAAATGGCAAGAGTGCTGAGTGAAAAGAACAATGTTCACTATTATTCTGTATTAACCGGCTTTAAGTGGATCGCTTCTCTGATCAAAGAAAAAGAGGGAAAAGAAAATTATGTGATCGGTGGCGAAGAAAGTTTTGGACTGATGATAGGTGATAAAGTGCGTGACAAAGATTCAGTAAGTGCAGTTGCTTTATTGTGCGAAATGGCCGCTTATGAAAAAGCAAAAGGAAGAACCTTGTTTGATAAGTTGATCGATCTGTACATCCAGTATGGTTTTTATTACGAGAACCTCATCAGCATAACAAAAAAAGGAATGAACGGGCAGAAGGAAATTGCTGATATGATGGAAGGATATCGTAGCAACCCACCTGTAACTATTAATGGTAGCAAAGTGGTTGAATTACTGGATTATGAATTGCAAACAGGGAAGAATTTACAAACCGGTGAAAGCTGGAAAATTGAACTGCCCAAGAGTAATGTGCTACAGTTTATAACAGAGGATGGCAGCAAAATTTCAGCAAGACCTTCAGGTACCGAACCTAAGATCAAATTCTATTTCAGCGTTAAAACTGAGCTTCATGATAAAGCAGAATTTGATGCAAAATTTGCAGAACTGGAGGGTAGGATAAAAGGCATTATTAGTGATATGCAATTGAAATAACTAAATATTGAAATAAAATAAGCCAGCCCCGGTATTTTCTTGCCGGGGCTTTTTGTTTTATATGATGCAATAATTATAATGCTTCTGAAACCTTGGCCAGCAAAGAGTCGTAAGTGAAGGGTTTGGATAGATATAGTATTTTTCCAAGGCCATCCACATTGCTTAGTTCATTTTCAGATTTTGCAGTAATGAATATAACAGGTGTTTCTGCATAAGCGGCATGTGAGCGAAGAATCTTGCACATGTCGAAACCATTCATTTTATTCATTACGATATCTGATATAATGAGATCGAATGAAGTTTGCATAGCAGCATTAACACCTTCATCTCCATCAGCAGCTACTTCAACGTGATAATCTTCTAGTAAAAGCATTTCACGCATGTTCATTCGAATGTTTATTTCGTCTTCAACGATTAAGATTTTAGGATTATGCATAGGGAAGTGTTATTGCGAATGATGTTCCTCTGTTTTCTTCACTGGAAAAGTAAATATTTCCACCATGAAAATCAATAAAGTTTTTTGCAATGACAAGACCAAGACCGGTTCCTTCTATATTGTTTACATTCCTGGCCCGAAAGAAGGAATTAAATAGCTTGTCGTGTTCATCATTAGGTATACCAATGCCATGATCTCTGATTTCAATTTTTACTTTGGTAGCATCAAATTGAATAGAAAGCTCAGGAGAGAGTCGGCCTACTGAATATTTAAAGGCGTTTGAAATCAGGTTGTCTAATACATGTATCACTTTGGCTTCGTCTATCATAACATTTCTTGGTGCATTTATAATAGATACGTTAATTCTGCGTCCATCGGATTGCATTCCATTTTGCCTGTCAGCTATTTTTTGTATTGCAGTTACAATATCAGTCTCTTGTTTGTTAATAACGAAAGCACTGGATTCAACTTTTTCCAGTAGCAGTATATCGTTGATAAGGAATGTCATCCTGTCTATTTCTTCATTAATAGTATGCAGATGTTTATTGAATTGCTCGGCGTTTGCAATTGTGGCTTTACTCAAATACCTGTTCAGTAGTTCTGTACTTGATTTTATAGCAGCTAGCGGATTTTTAAATTCATGCGAAGCCATGCTCACAAACCTTGATTTTAAGGTATTTAATTTTTTTTCCTTTTCTAAGGCCTGGTGCATTTTTTGTTCGGCTTCAATGCGGGTATCTATAATTCTTGAAGATGTGAGTATGGATACCGGTTTTCCGGTACTGTCGTTGATAGTTTTTCGGGAAGTTTCAAGCCAATGAAAATAGCCTTTTTTATTTTTGAAACGATAGATCAGTAATTCTTCATTTTCCCTCTCAAGATTAAACATAAGATCTTTGCGATCATCGGAATGAACAAATTCGAATGGGCTTTTTCCGATAAGTTCGTAGGGTTCATAGCCCAAAGTATACACAATAGAAGGGGATACGTATTCGTAGATTGAATCAAGGCTGTGCAAGCAGATAATATCAGCAATATTGTTTGATACCAATTGGTATAGTTCCAGTGTTTCTTTTTCTTTAGTGATATCCTGCAGTGTTCCGGCGGTTCCGGTAGCTTGCCCAAAATCATCATGAGTAAGGGTTGCGTAAACCCTGATCCACTTTATTCTTCCGCTTTTTGTTACATACCTTATTTCATGGTTACAATAGTTTTTCTTACCTTCAATTAGGGGAAGAAAAAGCTCATAATTCTTTTGAACATCATCCGGATGCAGGTAATTAAAAAAGGGCTTACCAATAGTTTCTTCAACGGAATATTCCATAACCTTAAGCCATGATCTATTAAGGAATATCCAGTTGCCTGCATTGTCTGTTTGAAAGATTATATCGTTAACACTATCCAGCACATACTTATATTGCTTTTCGCTTTCTGCAAGTTTTCTTTCAGATTCCTTAATACTAGAGATATCTCTTGAATAAATGGAGATACCCAAAATATCGCCTTTAGTGTTTTTTATCGGGTTAAGCTTTACATCTGCAAAAGTGTTGTATATATCTGTTTCAAAGTGCATTGATTCACCTTCCATTGCCAGTTGATACCATTTTTTTAATGCAACGGAAATGGGGGAATCACTCTGTGCATGTGCAGTTGTTTCGCCAATCTTTGGTTCTGTTTTAAATATGCTTGTGTAAAGTTCCTTGTAGGCATCATTAAACACCAGGAACTTATATTCTCTATCAAGTGCATAAATTAACTCGTCTGTTGAGTTAATAATACTTACCATATTTGTATTAGTTCGAAAAAGTTTTTCTAATAATTTCTCTTCTTTGCTTTTGTCCATCACCAAAACAGCGACTCCTCGGATCTCGTTATCGTATTTTATTGGTGACATAGAGAATGAGAATGACAAGCTTTTAAAGTTTACTGATTCTACAGCATACTCTCCGGCTAAGCATTTATTGGTATATTGAAGGAAGGTTTCTGCAACGGCTTCATTGTCTTTGATGAACTCAAAAAGGTTATCTCCAATGTTTGGAACTATTTTGAAATAATTTTTGAATAGTTGATCGAATGAAAAGTTCTTGGTAAGTAATGCAAAATCAGTATCTATTGCATAAAAAATTATACCTAGGTTACTTAGTAAAGATTCAAGGTAGAAAAAAGAGTCAGTTTCTTTTTTGCTGAAGTCTATTTTTAATAATATAAGAGCTTGTTCAGTACTGCAAGAAATACAGGTAATATAAATAATGTTTCCGCTGCGTGTTGTAGCTGCTATTGATTGGCCTTGAATAGTGCCAGGCTTGCTATTTATAAATTTTTTTAAGGTATTAGCAGATTCTTCCGCTAAAATTGTATCAAGTAATAAATGTTCCGATAAGTGGAGTCGTTCTTCGCAGTTTTCTGTAAGAGCTATTATCTGTGTATTTAACTGTATAAGAACTAGTCCAAAGTTTTTAAGTTTAGAAAGTTGTATTAATTCTTCACTTATAAGGTGTTTCATTTTACTTTTAAAGTATCAGCATGAAAATTAATTTTTCTGCAATCATAACAGTTTCAATTTTTAATCAATTATTGATAAACGATTAAAATCTCTAACTTTTTACGTAAAAAACTGTTTTTGTCTTCTAATAAATGAACTAATATTATTTTTTAAATACATTATTCCAAATATTACGTAACTATTAACCCAATGAGCTACTCAGAAAATATGCAGTCATCGTTAGAGGGACTTCAGTTTGTTTTACAAAACATTTCATTTGCTATTTTAATGGAGACAGCTGATAGAAAAGTTCGTTTTGTAAACTCAAGCTTTTGTAAGCTCTTTCAAATCAACGCACTTCCTGAGCAATTGATTGGATATGATTGCGCAAAATCAGCAGAGTTTGCAGCTACATTATTTAAAGAATCTGAAAATTTTGTACATAGAATTCTTGAAATTCTTGAAATGCGAATAATTGTTAACAACGAAGAATTGTTAATGAAAGATGGACGATGCCTGGTAAGAGATTATATTCCAGTGGTTTTTGATAAAGAGCAAGATGGCCATTTATGGGTGTACAAAGATGTTTCTGATATTAAAAAGCTTGAGGCTGCTCAGGAATCGCAAAAAAGATTTTATGAAAAGGTACTGAATAATATCCCGGCTGATATTGCCATATTTGATAAGCAACATAAATATCTATTTGTTAATAAAACTGGAGTTAAGAATGATGAGATAAGGAAATGGCTAATTGGTAGAGATGATTTTGATTATTGTGCTTACAGGGGAAAGCCGATAGAACAAGCTGTTTATCGTAGATCGATTTTTGAACAAGCTGTTCGTGCTAAAGAAACAATAGAATTTGCGGATACTCAAATTACACCTGATGGTGAAACTATATACAATTTGAGAAGGTTTTATCCGTATACCAATGAACAGGATGAAATAGAGTTTGTAGTAGGTTATGGTATAAATATTACGAGTGTAAAAGAAAAAGAAAATCAACTTAGAAAAAGTGAAGAAACTTACCGAAAGGTTATTGATGGGATCAAGCAAATAGCATTTGTTATAAATGATAATTTGGTTATTAAATATGCTAACCCATTATGGGAGAAGTTGGTTGGGGTTTCCGCTAAAGAATCGATAGGGAAGGGGATGGATGATTTTTTTTCGAATGATGTTGTGTTTGCTTTTCAAAAAGATGCAATTAATGTGTTACATGATTTGCCACTTGAAAAAGGAACTCTTTTAACAATAATTGATAGAGGAGGTATCGAGCATTTTATTCAATACTCTGCAAGTAGGTACTATAGTTTTGAATTTGAAGAAGCAAGGATTATATTCTTTTTGTATGATGTTACTGAACAAATAATTGCAGAAAGAGAAATGCTAAACATTATTTCAAGAGAGAAAGAACTCAATGATCTTAAATCTAATTTCGTAAATATGGCTTCTCATGAAATGAGAACTCCATTAACTGTAATACAGTCGAGCGCTGAAATACTCAAAAAGTTGCATAAAAAGGAATTGATGAATCCTGAAAATTTTGATACATATATAAATAAGATTACCAATGAAGTATCGAAGATGACAAACCTGATGGATGAGTTATTACTTTTAAGTAAAATTGAAAAAGGGAAAATTGAGTATAATCCTGAGTTAATAGACCTCCCGCTTTTTGTAAGGCAATTGATCAAAGAAAATTTTGATCCGTGGCAAGATAAGAGGAGTATGTTGCTATTCATTAAAGGCCAGCAGCAAATGGTTCAATGCGATAAGTTTATGTTGCATCACATTTTGATGAATCTTTTCAATAATGCATTTAAATATTCGTTAAGTCAAAGGCCTCCTGTAACAACTATTCGTTTTAGGAAGAATGGCTGTACACTTTTTGTTCAAGATTGGGGTATAGGAATTCCGGAAAGTAGTAAGCCTAAATTGTTTAATTCATTTAATAGGGGAGATAATGTTGCCAATATATCTGGGTCAGGACTAGGATTGGTAATTGTGAAGTATTTTTTAGAAAAGCATAATAAAGATTTATGCTTCAGATCCTTTGAAAACAAGGGTACAATTATGGCATTCGATCTTGAGGTAGGCTAATAGTTATTTCTGTTAATGTTAAGCTCGCTTCTTATTTTTTAAAATTTGTATTCGAAATACCTGGCTTATTAAAAATATGAGAATCTCCCTTGCCATAATAAGTTTTAATTGATAAAACAATCAAGATTGTTATAGAAAGCATAAATGCTGTAAGATCGATTATTAGAATTGATCTGGATTTTATAAGTTTTTGTTCCATAAGCTAATCAATTTCTTATCTGTTTGCTTTTTAAAGCAACTATAAAAATTTGTTCAAACAAATCTATTAATAGAAATTAATGAGATAATAGCTTAAAAGCAGAATGATGAATAATTAAAAAAAACTGCTTAAGCACTTGAAGAAAAAGTCGTGAATTAGTAGGTATTTTGTTTTGTAAGTTCATTAGTGACTTATATTCAACATTTACAGCGATTTGGATTTTAACATAGGACACAGCGGAACTATTCCTGGTTCCGCTCTTTTATTATGTACCCTTCTATAACTTTCTAAACTCTTTAACCTTGATTAATTCTCTTTTTATACATTTAATATATGAGCTTAAAAAATCCATTTCTAGTTAATTCTTTTTCAAATGAAAATTCACTGTCCCCTTATTTTCACTATAGTTTATTGGTGCGCAAATTTTAATAAGCTTATTTTATTAGTGTGGCTATTACTGTTTACTTCTTGTTCAGCATATCCGGGAAGAAGTATGCCTAATAACGATCCCAGATATTTTTATATGTATAAGAAATGGATTTTTTATAGGGATATCCGAAGTAGTTATAAAGATTATATGCCTCTGCATTTGAAAACTGGCAGAAGGAAGAAAGTATTCCATGTGTTTATCCCTAGGACGTAGAATATTTCTTAAATAAATTTATTTGATCCTATACAAACTTTTTAAACCTGTTACATAAATACAGCTATCTAAGCCATTATTTTGAATAATCAGTGACTGCGGTTTTGTGGCTTCGCAGTTATCTTGATCGCTTAATTCAGCTATTGTAGAAACCGTGCTTTTGAATCCGGAGGTAGATTGATTAAAAGAGTATTTGAGTAGTTTAAAATGTGTGGCCTGTAAGTACATATGTATAATAAAAACATCATTTCCTTTGCTTGCTATTGCATAAATTCTTTGCCCATTACCTAATGATTGCTGCCAGACAATTTTTTTTGTGCTAAGATCAAACAGATAAATAACATCATCGAAACATCCGGCAATAATATGGTTATTTAGAAAGGTGATTTTACCGGGTGTGTAATTCGGAAAAGGTATTGCAGATAGAATTCTGCTGTTAGTGGGACTAAAAATGTATAACATGCTCTGGTTAGTACCTGCTGCAGCGATAATAGCGTTATCATTAATAGTATCTGCACACATATCCGAATACACATAATTATTCCAGCTATTATCAAAAAAGTTTTGAGTGATTCCGTTTTTAATAGTGCTAACTGAAAGCGCCCTGCCAGAGCTACTTGTTATTCTATCATTATCTCCTGCACAAACTAAGATATTTGTTTTAAAGAAAAGAAGTTTAGAAACATACATCGGACCATTTACGTTATTCGCATCCCCGTTTTGTACCATTGATAGTAGTGCTGGATTATAATTCCCTAATGTGACATTCGATTGTAATGGTACATAATCCCATGGTTTGGTGAAATCATACATCCAAACATTACCCTTGGGATAACCACCTATGTAAATATGATTTCCAGAATTAGTGAGGCATGCATCATAAATATCAAATCCAACATTTCCCATGGATTGCCATTTCGTGGCATTTGTATAAGTACTTATTAAACCATGCTGTAATGATGTGGCATAAAGTGTTTGGTTATTTAATAGTATTGTTCCAATTGGATAAATGTCGTTAGAAATTGTAGGAATTGAAACAAAAGAGTTTACTCCATTGAGTATAAAGGATAACTTTTGGGTTGTACCGTCCCAAGATACTTTCAGTGAGTTTGATTCATTAAGAGTATATGGAGTGTATTGTACTAAATTACTGGTAGGGCTTGCATCCTTTAATAATGCATTTACTTGTAGATTACTTAATTGATAAAAATTAGATTGCCACTTAGCGTATACACCATCGGTAAATGAAAATAGTTCAATCCTGCTGATACTGCCAGTAATTGATGTAAGCAAATAAGATTTACCAGATTTTTTTTCTATTGCATATAAGTTCCAATTATTTTCTCCACATGAGGCATAAATATAATTATCATCTGCACTTATGTAAGAAACATATCTTGACGTTTGATCTAAGGTGTTATTACTAAGTGTAAAATTTCCGGCATAGTCGTATTTGAATATAGCAACATCGCCGCTTCCTCCGAATGAGCCACCGTACAGTGCATTATCAGCCCCCACATTTAAGGAGTAAATGTCTAGGTATTTATTATTATAAAAAAATGGTTTCCCTAAATCAATTGCTATTTGATTGTTTGGATCATATTCTATCAGGTGCCCACCGCCATTATAGCTACCTTCTGTAGCTAAGTAGAGCTTAAGATTTTTTCCCCAGATATATCTTGTTATCCTTCCTAAAGATGTAGTTACTTCAGTTTTTGTATTGTTATCAATAATTTTTATAGTAGAATAAGACCCTGTATTAAGATTTGCAGATATGATCTTAAAAGCATTCACAGGTGTGTTATTATTACATGGACCATAGTCAATTAGAATAGCTTCATAACCTGTTCGTGAATGTGGGTGATACGTAATTAAAGCGGATTGATTAGGAGCCAGCGGATTTATAGCCCATAAAACGTTATTACTAGTAAATGCATGACCTAGGTTTTCGGTAATGTGAGTTGAAGCTGTTTCAGAAAAAAGGCTGTTGCCCACTTTTTTTTTGCAGGAAGAAAGAAAAAATAAAATTAGTAGAATGTAAATTGAAATATTTTTAAATCCTATCATGACGCAGGCATTTTATTATTATTAAACACTTTTTACTTGTGTTAATAGAGGTTAGTGACAAATCCTGCTTTCGTAGGGTAGGAGCTAAGGTTGATCTAGGCTATTGATTTTTAGCCGGCTTATTATTTAGAGAGCGATGTCATTAAAAGGATCTTTGTAAAAATCTTTATCAATAAAATTTTTATAATCCTCTACCAGATTTTGTATGCTTGTTTTCCAATTTTCTTTATCCTGTATTGATGCATAAAGGTCATCCTTTTTCAAACCATGCCCCATTCTGGAGCCGCATTTTGTGCAGTAGTATCTAGTTACGATTGTATTATCTTCTATTATACCGCGCTGAATGGTATGCCCAAAAAAGAAACAACTTAACATGGATAGGCAATTTTTTATCGTAGTTAATTTTTTTTGGACTTTCATGAGATATAGTCTGAATTATAATTTTTAATACTTGTTTTTCTTTTTTCTGAGAGGGTGCTTTTGCTAGGAATAAATAAGTTTAGCACAACACCGAACACAATAATAAATACGAAGAAAAATAACTGTTCCATAAATAATTTTTAGATAGCTACTCATAGGAATTGTATCTAAAAACGGAGCTTATTTAACTTTTAGATACTACTAAATAACGCAGATAAAGTAGAATGGAATTGCTCTGTATAGTCAAGTAATTATGGATATTCAGCATTACTTATAAATTATAATTTTTAAAATAATTCAATGCTGTAAAGCATTTTAGGGAACTTGCATTAGAGAAGTGTGTATTGTAATGCTTAGTTTAAAAAAATAAGCAACGAAATTTTGATAGTATTCGTTGCTTTGTGGCTTGGGTAGTAAAATATTGTGAAAATTATTTGTGGCTTTCTTTCATAACACTATACGGTGTTTTACTAAATTTTTGCTTAAAGCATGTACAGAAATATGAAACAGAGTTAAAACCTAATAAATATGCTATTTCGTTAACACTACCCATTTTATGGCGGAGCATTATTTCGGCTTTCATTAATTTTATTTCGAGCATATGTTTTTTGGGACTAGTCTTATAAATCTTTTTTACCCATCTTTCCAGTGTTGCCACACTCATTGACATTTCCTGAGCTAGCATTTTTATGCTTAAGTTATTATTGTTTCCTTCAGCTTCTAATAAAGCATCAAACTTTTTTCTAAAATCGGATTCAAATGTTCCTTTTGAATTATCTTCCTGTTTCCCTGTTTTTAAAATAATTTCTGATTCAAGTTTTTTTAGTATGCTGTCCTTTATTAAAAGCAGGTTATTAATTTTTAGAATAAGCTGTTTCTCGTTAAAGGGTTTTACGAGATAATCATTTGCGCCCATTTCAAGTCCCTGAACAATTTTTTGTTCGTTATCAAGAGCCGAGATAATGATCACAGGAATATATGATAAGCGTTCATCAGCTTTTAGAATCTTTAAAATCGAAAAGCCATCCAACGGAAAAGGAAGCATAAGATCAAGTAAAATAATATCATAGGTATGCTTCTTTATCATTTCCAGTGCTTCAATTCCGTTGGATGCCGAAGACACATGGTAATATTCGGATAAGTGCTCTGTAAGCGATAACCGAAGGGGTTTGTAATCTTCAATTAATAAAACAGAATTTAATTTAGTACTCATAAGGGGTTAGGGGGTTATCAATGATGCTTTTGAACTTTATTTTTTTTGTAGTAAACCGGTAGTGATATGGTGAATTCTGTGCCCTGGTTTACGCGGCTATTAAAATTGATGCTGCCATTATGAATGTCTATCATATTTTTTATGATAACTAAGCCTAGTCCATTTCCATCAATATTCTCAATATTAGTAGCTCTGTAAAACGTATTAAAAAGATATTGCTGTTCAGATTCAGGAATTCCCATCCCGAAATCTTTAACACTAATCAGAACCTCTTTGTTTGTAAATTGTATTTGAATAATAATCTTTTTATCCGGATCTGAATATTTAATTGCATTAGAAAGCAAATTGGCAATTACATGCCAGAATAATTTTTGATCTATCTCAACTAGTTGCTTTTTCCCTTTTGAAACTACCTCAAACCTTTTGGTTAAATTAAACTGAAAGAAAGAATTTTGAATCAGCTCGTTTATGTATTTCTCAATATCCGTCTTAACTATATTTAGCTTTATTTCTTTTTCGTAGCTGAGGAAAAGAAGATTTTTCATCATCATCGCAAGCCTTTCGATCTCGGTGTACACAATTGTAAAATGCCTTTCAATCGTAGGATAATTTTCCTGGTTTGTTTTCCTGAGTTTTTTTTCTATTAGCTCTACCGAACTTTGAATAGCAGCCAATGGTGTTCTTAGTTCATGAGAAATTACGCGTATGAATTTATCTTTCAGTACATTGAGCTCAGTAGCTTTCGTTAAATTATTACGTATCTCTGTTTCTGCTTTTGCAATCAGGCTTTCTGATTTTTTTCTTAGTGAAATATTCTCCTGAAGTGCAAAAATTTGAGTTACTTTCCCTTCATGATCGAAAATGGGTTGACCTTTTAACCTGAACCACACTTTATTTCCGGTCTTGGTGTAATTCAAAATCTCGCAATCAAACATTTCTGCATTTAGTATTCGATCTTTTAGATATTGGCTTGTGTTAGGATCTGTTTCTTGTCCTTCTAATATGTAGTCTAATCTTTTACCTTTTACTTCAGTCAGTATATATTCACTATTCTTTTCAAATGCTGCGTTTACCCACTCTATTTCTCCTTTATTATTCATCATAATTACTCCATCATTAGTTTCCTGAACAATTAGAGAAAGTCTTTCTAATATTTTCTTTTGTTCCTGTAAATTTTGGAGTGTGTTTTTTAAGTCTATTGTAACAATCTCGTGGGTTTTTACCAATTGTAATAAGTCGATTATCGGATTATGTAGAGCGTAATCATTTAGGGTAAGGTTATTTTCTAAAACTTTTTCTATTGATGAAAACCAGGGAGAACCAATAAAAAGAATTATCTCATCTGTTTTTAAATAAATGAACTGTCCGTTTAATGTAATTCCCTGTTTACTTTCTAATAAAATAAATTGTTCTGTGCATGAAAGTAAGTTTGTGAAATCAAACGAAGTAATTTGTGGTCTTACAAGAGTGAAAACTTCATGGAAAAATTGTTTAGTAATATCGCCAAATAATTTTTTTTGTGAATTCCCAATTGTTTCTATAATCCCTTCTTTATTTATAGTAATAAAAAAAGGGAATAGTGTATTTAGTTGTTCTTTTGATAGTATCAATTGGCTGAAATTCATTCTGTTACCAGCTTATTTTAAAAATTTCATGATCAGCACCAGTACTGCGGCTTTGTATCATTTCTATGGTAACTTCAGTTTTGTACATCTTTCCTAAACCATTGATCAAACCACGTACAAATTCCTGTAATCCTTCTCTTTGAGAGATATAATGTAGGTGCAGGCTATTATTTTCAATGCAGTCTACTTTAAACTCTGGTGGTTGTAATTTAGGATAAATTAATAATATCCTGTTATGAAAATTAGGAAGATTTATAATGAATTCTTTGAGATTATTTCCACCGGCTTGCATCAAGCCACCATACTTTTCCTTACCGGTTTTTAGTACCCAGTATTCGCCAAAGATATTCATTACTTTGTCTATGTGGATATCTGTTTCATCCGCAACAGCTAAGGCAAGTTGATACGTAATATTGTCTTCATAAGGCTCATTACTCACAAAAAAGTCAACTTTTACACCACTCTTTTTTTTGACTGCCTCCCACTTCTCTCTTCCAAAGTTTTCAATTACAAGATCTTCAATTGCTTTATTTACAAGACCATACATAACTTAAAATTTAATATGATGTAAATTTTATTCATCAATTAGGTTATTTTTAATAGCGTATTTCACCAAATCAGCATTTGAGTGTAAGCCTAGTTTGTCTAAAATTCTTGAACGATAAGTACTTATTGTATTAACACTAAGTTTTAAATGTTCTGCGATTTGAGAAACAGAGGTTCCTTTTACCAATGCCTGAAATACCGTGAGTTCTTTATTTGAGAGTAATACATGTAGAGGTTTTGCTGAAGAATTTATTTCTAATGACGTTGCTAAAATATCTGCTACCTCTGGAGTAATATATTTTTTCCCCTTCATTATCTGATTAATGGCAATTACTAATTCCTCTGATGCTGAATCTTTGGTTAGATAGCCTGATGCTCCGGCTTTTATAGCACGGAGAGCGTAATGTTCTGGAGAGTGCATGCTAAGCATTAGAATATGGTTTTCAGGTGCTACTTCCCGGATTCTTTTTAGTGAATCTATTGGATTGCCAGGCATTGTGATATCGGAAATAATAATACTCCACTCTTCATTTACTGCTTTAATAAATAAATCTGTGGCATTATCAACTTCTGTAATTTCTGCGTATGGATAGGCTTCGGTTAAGATTTTTATCAATCCTTGCCGAACCATTTTATGATCATCTGCTAATAAAACTTTCATCTTATGAGGGTTACTATTACAAAATGATTAAAAATTGAAACATTTTCACTTCATTATTTCTGCAAAAAAATTTAAAAAATAAGCATAGTTTCCTAAAAGCGTCATAATCAGTGGATGGTTAGCCAGGAAATATTTAGTAAATCAAGATTGATTTTCTTTTAAAGACTAAAATGACTAAAAAGTAAAAACAAATAAAGATATTATTAAACTTTAGAGCTATTTGTAGTTATACTTTTATAAATAATTTCAAAATATGCCGCATTGTAGCTATTGCTATAGTAATTTTTGCACTTGCATATAAGCAATGATCTTGAGTAGTGATTACAATCGTTCCTAAGCGGGTACTTATGATAAGTAAAGCGATGTTTCGTTCAAGAAGAAAAGTAGCGAATATGTTATTCAATAAAAATGTAAAGCAAGTAAATCTTTAAAAGTTAAGCGGGAAGTCTTGAAATTAAGTGCTGTACTTATAAAAGTTGAGACAGCACTTTCCAGAAAGTGATAATGCTTGTTAAAATTACCATTCCTCCAACCGCCAGATACATTGTTTTAAGAGGTAGTTTTCCAACCAGTCTTGCGGCAATCGGTGCAGCGATCAGGCCACCTAATATTAGCCCGGCAACATCGGCTATGGGAATGTGTTTTAATAAAATAAAAAATGTTACCGCACTGGAAAACACAACAAAAAATTCAGCAAGGCAAACAGATCCTATTACATAACGCGGACTTTTTCTTTTAGAAATAAGTGTACTTGTTACTAAGGCTCCCCAGCCGCCACCCGCAAAGGCATCCATAAATCCTCCAATACTGGCCAACCAGCCGGCGTTCTTAACCTTGCTTTGTGGTTTATTTACAGAAAATGCTTTGCGTACAATGTAATAGCCCAGATAAAGCGTATATATTGCTAACGGTAAACGTACATAATTTGCGTATCTCTGACCCACGAATGCAAGTGTTGCTCCTAAAACAGCTCCAATAATTCCAGGAACTACTAATGTTTTAAATAGTTTTTTATTAATGTTACCAAAACGATGATGACTATATCCTGAAACACCACTTGAAAAAACACGTGCAGAGTGTACACGGCTACTTACGATGGCTGGGTTAACTCCATTGGCTAGAAGAAATGTGGTAGAAATCGTTCCATAACCCATTCCCAATGATCCATCAACCATTTGTGCAATAAATCCTGTTAGCAACATGATGCTAAAGGTTTTTACATCTATATATTGCGGAATAGAATGAATGATTTCATTAAAGGGACCTACAGGAATAATTGAAAATAAGGAGTGTCCAACAATCATGAATAGAAAAGCAAACAGACACCACTTAACAATTTTTTGCCATTTCTTTTCTTTAGGAGGCTTTAAAGAAATCTCATTTAAAGAGGTTTGTTTTGCAACAAGTACTTTCGTGAGATCATTAAGTTGTTTAACTTTTTCTGAAAAATCTCCATTCAATTCGTTGCGTATGGTTTGCATATTATTCAGCAGGTCATTCATTTCATTCGGTAACATATCAGTCAATACCTGCTTCAGTCTTTTAGCAATAGTAGGAGATTTGCCATTGGTTGAAATTGCAATTTTCAGATTCCCTTTTTTAACGATAGAGCCTAAATAAAAATCGCAAAGGTCTGGTTTATCTGCTGCGTTAATTAGTATGCCTTTTGCTTTTGCAGCATTCTGTATCTCGGTAGCTGTATCAATATTGTTCACAGCTGCGATGACAATATCTGAATTATCCAGATCAGCCGGTTCGAAGATTTTTTTATGAAGATCAATATTAGGATATTGAAGAGCTATAGATCTAACTTCTTCATTAATATCTATAGCGACTAACTTAATTTTTGTTTGTGGTGAATTGGCTAAAACTGCATTTAATTTTTCTGCTGCAACAACACCGCCGCCCACAATTAATAAACGTAATTGTTCTAGTTTTAAAAAAACCGGGAATAGCGTATTTGATTGTTCCAAGCTCAAAAATATTATCCTACAAATTTAATAGATTAATTAAACACTTTACACTTTTGTTTGTTCCTTAAACAGATTGAATGAGTTGATTTTTGAAGATAAATTTCAGGAGCTGTTATTAGAGTTTTTTTCTTAATTAAATATCTGTAAAAAGATATAGTTGAGCCATCAAATAAATCCGGTATAATAAAAGCTATATGTATTAATTTACTTTCTTAGTTCATTCTTGTAAAGATTACACTAAATCTGAAACTATTATACTAGTTTTTTTCTTACAGCATAATCGCCTATGGATTCTCCTTTATTTCTGTCTTTAACAAAATTGCCGAACAGTTGATCCAACTCCAGCAGTATACCATTTTCATCCAGGTTTTCTTTATAGATGGTATTTAATCTCTCTCCGCAATGATCACCACCTAAATGTAAATTATACCTACCAAGAGAAGTTCCTACAAAACCTATTTCTGAAACATGAGAACGTCCGCATCCATTCGGGCAACCGGTCATTCTTATAATTATTTCTTCTTCAGTTAATTTATGTTTTTCCAGTAATGGTTCTATTCTAGAAATAAGTGTTGGCAAGTAACGTTGTGCTTCTGCAAACGCAAGCGGACAAGTTGGTAGGGCAACACAGGCCATTGAGTTCTTCCTGATCAAAGAACTTTTTTCAGTAAATTGAATAACATTAAACTCTTGTAGTATTTGGTGCACAGTTGCTTTATCTTCTTCTTTTACATCACTCACAATTACATTTTGATTGCATGTGAAACGGAAGTTAGCTTTACCTGTTTTGGCAATTTCCAATAAGGCTGTTTTTGTTGCAGCATTCTCATCATCCAATACTCTTCCGTTTTCTGAGAAAACTGTATAATACCATAGACCTTCATTGTTTTGTTGCCATCCAAAATAATCTGTTCTTTCAGTAAAACTATATGAGCGGGCTGGCTCTAAAGCAAAACCTGTTCTCCTGGCAATTTCTTCTTTAAACCATTCTACACCAACCCTGTCAATGGTATATTTTATTCTAGCTAATTTTCTATCACTTCTGTTACCGTAATCCCTTTGTATAGTAGCTATTTCATAAATGGTCTTAAATAATTTTTCTTTTGATTCTTCCGTACTAACAAATCCTAAAACAGTAGCTAGTCTTGCATAAGTTTGAGGATTACCGTGAGTGGTAGATAAACCGCCACCCACAGCAACATTGAAACCAAGTAATTTATTGTTTTCTATGATTGCAATTAAACCAAGATCATTTGCAAAAACATCTATATCATTATTGGGAGGAATAACAATACCAATTTTGAATTTACGTGGCAGGTACCTATCCTGGTACAACGGATCTTCTTCGTCTTTTTTATCTACAATCTTTTCTTCATCTAGCCATATTTCGTAATAGGCTTTTGTTTTTGGCATCAGTAAACTGCTGATCTCATCTGCATAGGCAAATATTTCAGCGTGTATCGGTGATTGTTTTGGATGTGAACTGCAGAGTACATTACGGTTAATATCTCCGCAAGTTGCAATGGAGTCAAGTTTTACCTTATTAAAAGCCTGGATCGTAGGTTTAATATTGGCTTTTAGCAATCCATGTAACTGAATAGTTTGACGAGTAGTTATTTTAATAACGCCTGTAGTGTTTTCACCTGCAACATTATGAACGGCTATCCACTGGTCAGGATTTAAAAAGCCCCCCGGTAAGCGTAAACGGATCATGAAAGAATATAAGCGGTCTAACTTACTTTCAGCCCTTGATTCACGAAGGTCGCGGTCATCCTGCTGATACATACCATGAAATTTCAACAAGGCCTGGTCATCCTCACGTATAGCCCCTGTAAGTTCATCCTGTAAACTTTCTGCAATGGTACCGCGTAAACCATCGCTTTTCATTTTTATTTTTTCTATTGCAGATAAATTATTTTGTTCAGACATGATCCTGGTTAATTCAAAATTCAAAAAATAAAATTCAATATTCACTTCTTACTTATCATTCGATGCACTTCATTAGTAAACATCTTTAATATAGCGGCCTTCATCTTTCAGTTTAGTAAAATAAGCCAGAGTTTCTTCATCAGATAGTTTCCCTTCCTGCATAATTACTTCTAATAAAGCATCTTCTACCAAAACACTCATAGGATCTTTTTCGCCACATACATAAACATATGCTCCGCTTTGTATCCATTGGAATAATTCTGTACTTTTTTCTTTTATTTTATCATGTACTTTTTTTGAAGCTCCCTGTTCTTCTTCAAAAGCTACAGTAGCTTTTTGCAATACACCTGTTTGAAACCAATTCTGCACTTCAGTTTGGTATAAGAAATCGGTAGTGAATTTTTTCTCTCCAAAGAATAGCCAGTTCTCACCTGTAGCTCCTGTTGCATCTCTTTCAAATAAGAAGGAGCGGAATGGAGCAATACCTGTACCAGGGCCAATCATAATTACTTTTTTATCTGGAGCCGGTAAGCGGAATCGTTTGTTCTTTTGTACAAAGAATTCAACCGAATCATTCTCTTGTAATAATGAAAAATAATTGGAGGCCACGCCTGTAAGTTTATTACCATTCACTTCAAAATCATCTTTGGCAACAGTAATGTGTACCTCTCCACTGTGCACTTGTGGTGAAGAAGCTATATTATATAATCTTGGGGCTTGTGGATTTAATACTTGTAAAACATCTTCAAATTGCAATTCGTTTTTAACAGGATAAATTTTTAGTAACTGCAACAAATCCATTTTAGTCTCCGGTATCTCTTGTTCTACTATGTCTGCATATTTTTTTACTACTCTTTCATGGAGGTATTGTATGCTAAGCTTTTTGTGTAGCAGATCTTTAACTGAAAACTCTTCTTTCTTATAAATAATTTGTTTGTTAGGATCAATACCTGTTAGTGCAATGATTTCTTCTACAATGTGAAGTGGGTTAGGAGGTACGATTCCGATAGTATCACCAGATTCATACTCCACCTCATCAGCGCCAAGTTCAATATGATAGGTTGTTCTTTCTAAACCTTCTGCATGCAGGTTGACTTTGGAAAGAATATTCCCTTTCCATATTTTTTTCTCTTTTGCCTTTGTAGAAATAGCAACTGTATTGGCTTTGGTCCCCAACGGGTGAACGGAAGTTCCATTTTTCAATAGATGTAAAACCTGGTTCAGCCATTCTGTTGCAGCCGTTTCAAAATCAACATCGCATTTCTGTAAAGGGGTTATACGTTGACCGCCAAGTTTTGCCAATTGTGTATCAATATCTTCGCCGGCCTTACAAAACAGGGGATAAGAGGTGTCTCCTAAAGCTAAAACACTATATCTTAACTTTTCTACTTTAAAGCCGTTATGGTGTATATGATCATAAAACTTCTTAGCACCTGTTGGAGGTTCGCCTTCTCCCTGTGTACTGATCACAACAAATAAATATTCTTCTTTTGGAAGATCATTTAATCTGTATTGCTCTAAACTGCTTAGTTTAACTTGTATGTTTTGCTGTTTTGCTTTAGCAGCAAAGTCGGTAGCAACTTTTTTTGAGTTACCTGTTTCAGTTCCATAAACAATGGTGATCTTGTTTACAGAACTCTTTGCTTGCTCAGCTTTCGCATCAGTTAATAGAGCGCTCAGGTAACCGTTGATCCAGATCAGTTCTTCTCTGGTAGAACTGTGTACCAGATCTTGTATTGCTTTTAATTTAGGCTCTGTCAGCATACTTGTTATTTGAATAATTATCCAGATTTCCTACTACACCTGTTAATGGTTTAAAATAAAAGGCTCCATTTGCATTGTTGCTATTGAACCATGCAAATTCTTTTTGTAAACCCACTACTTTCCCTACAATAACTAATGATGGTGATAAAAATTTTTTTCCTTTTAGCTGCTTTACATAATCATGCAATCGGCATGAATATACTTGCTGGTAAGGTGTTGTAGCTTGTTCAATCACGGCCAACTCCTTATCGCCGGCTGCATTATGCTCTACAAGTTTATCAACCAATAAGTCCAGGGTTTCAGAAGACATATAAAAGATAAGCGTATCATCCGTAGATGCTAGTTCTTTCCAATGACCATTGGGGATGATGGTTGATTTATGATAGGTGAGAAAGCGAACGGCAGTGGCATGATCTCTTGCTGTGAGTGGAATACCTGCATATGCTGATGCTCCTGAAGCAGCTGTAATGCCGGGCACAATTTCATATGCAATGTTGTGCTTTACCAACGTTTCAAGTTCATCTAATACATTGGAAAAAAAAGCAACATCTCCACCCTTTAAACGTACTACCAACTTGCCTTGTAAAGCATAGTAAACCAATAATTCGTTAATGGTAGGTTGCGGTGTGGAGATTCCTCTTCTGCATTGTTTCCCCACTTCAATGATTATAGCATGTGCAGATACATACCTATTGAGAATCTCTGTGCTTACCAACCGGTCTGTTAAAACTATTTCGGCTTGTTGAAGATAGTTTACAGCTTTAATAGTAATCAAATCTGGATCGCCAGGTCCGGCACCCACTAATATCACCTTGCCTTTGGTTGCTTCACTCATGTGGTGTTCTTTAAAAACTGATCGTTTAATTAAAACAATCCTTCGATAGATAAATATCTTTCACCTGTGTCGTAGTTGAAAGTCAGCACTTTTGCGCCTTTAGGTATTTCAGATAATTTCTTGCTTACTGCAGCCAACGATGCTCCGGTTGAGATACCTACCAGTATCCCTTCTTCTTTCGCCATTCTTTGTGCATGAGAAAAGGCTTCATCCTTTCCAACAGTAATAATGCCATCAAGAATTTTTGTATTCAGGATAGAAGGGATAAAGTTAGCGCCCAAACCTTGCAATGGATGAGGGCCAGGATTGCCGCCACTTAAAATAGGAGACGCCTCAGGCTCCACGGCAAATACTTTTATAGAAGGAAACTTTTGTTTTAATACTTCAGCAACACCGGTTATATGTCCACCGGTTCCAACTCCTGTAATTACATAGTCAATTCCTTCTGGGAAATCGTTGATAATTTCTTGTGCAGTTGTTTTCCTGTGTATGTCTGTGTTGGCGGGATTATCAAATTGTTGCGGCATCCAGGCATTAGGTGTTGTACTCACAATTTCCTGTGCCTTTTCCAAAGCACCTTTCATTCCTTTTTCTCTTGGTGTTAAAACAAACTCAGCACCGTATAAGGCCATCAATCTTCTTCTTTCAATGCTCATGCTTTCAGGCATCACCAAAATAATCTTATAGCCTTTAACAGCCGCAACCAAAGCTAGTCCAATGCCGGTATTACCCGATGTAGGTTCTACAATTACACTGTCTTTATTCAGTAAACCTTTTTGTTCGGCATCTTCAATCATAGCCAATGCAATACGGTCTTTAATGCTTGAGCCGGGATTGGTTCTTTCCAATTTGATCCATACTTCATGGTCATTACCAAATAAGCGGTTGATCTTTACATGCGGTGTATTACCAATAGTAGCTAGAATGTTGCTTGCTTTCATTTGATTATATGTTTAATGTTTTCAACTGTAGTTCATAAACGCAACTTCTGTTGCGTCGCACTCTTGTACGCTTTGTTCTTTGTGCACCTTTTTAAATCACAAAATTCAAAGCTTCTGGCAATGGGTTGTTATCCTTTACCCTTATTTCACTTTTGTGGTATACAACAGAAAAAGAGGGTACACTGTAGGTAAGCCATACATTCCCTCCGATCACACTATCATGACCAATTACAGTATCTCCACCAAGAATAGTTGCACCCGAGTAAATGATCACATTGTCTTCAATCGTTGGGTGGCGCTTGGTTTGAGCTTTATCTTTTGATACATTTAAAGCACCTAAGGTTACACCCTGGTATATTTTTACATTATTGCCAATAGTTGTAGTTTCTCCGATTACAATACCTGTACCATGATCAATAAAAAACGATTCTCCGATCTCTGCACCGGGATGTATGTCTATTCCAGTTTTACTATGTGCGTATTCAGTAAATAATCTTGGTAATATTTTGATATCCTGTTTAAGTAATTGGTGTGATAAACGATAAATTGCTGTAGCATAAAAGCCGGGATAGGCTACTAGTACTTCTTCAACACTTTTTGCTGCCGGATCAAATTGCAGAACAGCTTCGGCATCTTTCAAAAGCGAATTATAAATGAGAGGTAAACGATCAAAAAAAATAGTACAGGCTTCCTGGGCTTTTTGCTGATCGAATACAACATCAAAAACCAGGCTTGAAAAATGGTTTTTTAAAGATTCGAATTCTTTTTCAAGATCTGCAACCTGTTTGTGTTTTACACTCTTGGGCAGAAATAGGAAATCGAATAATAAGTCTATAAAGTTTTCTGCAGATTCTTTATCAGGGAAAGCAGAAAAGGATTTAGAATTATGAATAAAGAGATGTTTTATGAAAGATTGCTGGTCCATATCACATACTTAAAGGTTAAGAATCTTGCTTACTGAATCATACATGCACCTACCGTTACATTACTGGTTTCATCTATTAAAATGGCACCTCCATTTACACGTAAATCGCCATAAGAGTCGAATGGCAGTGGAGAAGCTGTTCTTATTTTAGCTTTTACTACATCATTTAAGCTTACCTTTTCAGGAGCAAATTGTTTTTCAAGAGAATTTACATCCAATTTATATTCTATCTCTTTCACAATTCCTTTTACGGTTTTACTATTTAGCTGTACTAAATAACGACTACCTTCAGTTAAAGGTTTACTATCCATCCAGCAGAGTAATACATCTAATTCTTGTTCAACTTTTGGCAGGTGATTGCCTGGGACAATGATATCGCCTCTACTAATATCAATATCATCTTCCAGTTGCAAGATCACACTTTGTGGAGCAAATGCTTCTTTCACTTCCTTTCCACCTAATTCAATACTTGCGATTTTACTTTGTAATCCTGCTGGAAGAATGGTAACGGTATCTCCTTTACGATAAATACCACTTATGATTTTTCCTGCATATCCCCTGTAATCATGTAGTTCTTCTGTTTGAGGACGAATGACATATTGAACAGGAAACCTTGCATTAGTAAGATTAACATCATTTTGTACTTCTACATTTTCAAGGAAGTTCAATAAAGTTTCTCCATCAAACCAACTCAGTTTATCGCTTTTGTCAACAATATTGTCTCCATTCAGTGCACTCATTGGAATGTAGGTTACCTGCGGCAGACCTAATGATTTTGCAACTGTTGAATAATCAATCACAATATTATTGAATACATCCTGGGAGTAGTTAACCATATCCATCTTATTAATGGCTACTACAACATGAGGAATCTTTAGCAAAGAAGCGATGATAGAGTGTCTGCGGGTTTGTTCTACTACACCGTGGCGGGCATCTATTAAAATAATTATCAAATCAGCATTCGATGCGCCTGTAACCATATTACGGGTATATTGGATATGCCCCGGGGCATCGGCAATGATGAACTTTCTTTTTGGGGTTGAAAAATATTTGTAAGCAACATCAATGGTAATTCCCTGCTCACGTTCGGCACGTAAACCATCTGTTAATAAAGCCAGGTCAATCTCGCCTTCTTCCCTGTTCTTGCTTTGTTTTTCTATTGCTTCCAGTTGATCGATCATAATCGATTTACTATCATACAATAATCTTCCGATTAATGTACTTTTCCCATCATCAACACTACCTGCAGTAATAAACCTTAAAATATCCATGAGTTATTTTGTTATGAGTTGTTAAGAAATCTGAATGATGTTTCATCATTCTTTCATCCGCACCTTTATAGTTAAAAGTATCCGTTCTTTTTCCTGTCTTCCATCGCAGCCTCTGATACTTTATCATCAATTCTTGTTTCACCACGCTCACTTGTTTTGGTAGCAATAATTTCATTGATGATATCATCAATGTTTGAAGCAGAAGATTCAACAGCGGCTGTACATGTCATATCACCAACGGTTCTGTATCTTACTTTTTTAACGGAGATATTATCTGTTGGTTCAATTTGTATGAAGTTTGAAACTGCAACCAGTTGTCCTTCATGTTCTAACACTTCTCTTTCATGGGCGAAATAAATGGAAGGCAGTTCGATCTTCTCCCTGCGGATATAATTCCACACATCTAACTCGGTCCAATTGCTGATCGGGAACACCCTTACATTTTCGCCTTTCTGAATTTTACCGTTATAGGTATTCCATAATTCAGGGCGTTGACGTTTAGGATCCCATTGACCAAATTCATCTCTTACAGAAAAGATCCTTTCTTTAGCCCTGGCTTTTTCTTCATCCCTTCTTGCGCCGCCAATGCAGGCATCAAACTTAAATTCGTTAATGGTATCTAATAATGTATATGTCTGCAAAGCATTTCTGCTGGCAAACTTTCCTTTGGGTTCGGTTAAATTTTGTGCTTTAATAGTATCTTCCACACTTCTCACAACTAGTTTCTCACCTAATTTTTCTGCCAGCTGATCCCTGAAGTCTAATGCCTCCTGAAAATTGTGACCAGTATCAATATGCACCAAAGGGAAAGGAAATTTTCCGGGGCGAAATGCTTTCAACGCTAAATGAACCAGCACAATGGAATCCTTGCCACCACTGAATAAAAGGGCAGGGCGTTCAAACTGACCAGCTACTTCACGCATAATATGAATGGCTTCCGACTCCAACTGGTCTAAATGATCTAATCTGTATTGTTTCATCTTTTTTATTTTAAAATCACTCTGCAAAGTTCTTAAGTGAGTGATCATTTTGTGAATGAATTTTATTTTGCGTGCAAACCACACTCTTTTTTACTGTTGTCTTCCCACCACCATCTTCCAGCCCTAAAGTCTTCTCCGACTTTGATAGCTCTTGTGCAAGGTGCACAGCCAATGCTGATGAATCCTTTATCGTGTAAAGGGTTGTACGGAATGCTTTCTTTATTGATAAAGCTTTTTACTTCATCGGTGTTCCAATGTAAAAGAGGATGATATTTGATGATCTGGTTCACTTCGTCCCACTCCAGTTGTTCCAGGTCCTGCCGGGCCGGAGAATGTTCGGCTCTTAATCCGGTGATCCAGATTTTATTTCCTTTTAATGCTCTTTGTAGAGGTTCAACTTTTCTTATGTAACAGCAGCTTTTCCTGTTCTCAACCGAATCATAAAATGCGTTAGGGCCGTTTTGTTCAACAAATGGCTCTAATAAAGACAAGTCAGGATAGTAAGCTTTGATAGGTAAGTTATACCGTTGTAAAGTACTGCTCCAAACCGAATAGGTTTCTGCAAATAATCTGCCCGTATCAAGCGTGAATAGTTTGATGTCCTTGGCATTTTCGGCAATCATGTGGGTGATAGCCTGGTCTTCGAAACTAAAACTAGAAGAAAAAGTGACTTCATCTGGGAATTGTTCCTGGAAAAATCGGAGGGAGGCTTCAGGAGAAAGGGATTCAACTGTTTTTTTAAGTGCTGCTATTGTGTCGGTTGGCGTAAGTTCCATTGTTGATAAAGCTTGTGTTGTTTTAAAAGAGATCATTACGGTTGAAATTGTTAGGGAATTAACAACAACAGGTACACATTTGCTTTATCTGGTTCTGGTTATGCATTGGTCTTAAAATAAAAGTCTACTAAAATGATGGGACAAATATAGTCCATTCATCTGATAGACAAATATTTTTTTTGAATTATTGTGTCAAAACTTTGTCAAACCTATGCTAGATAAGCAAAGCAAACGATTGCGAACTTTTATTCCTGTTGCATTGTAGCTGGTGTTGATATGTTTTAATCAGAAACATATCTTAAGTTTTTATCAATACTTTGGCGTATTTCAAGTTGGATAAGGATTTTTGGAAAAAAAAACTATTTTTACCTTAAGTATATTTATATGAGATTGAAAAAAATATCACTCAACATAGCTTTTTTAATTTTTATTGGATCAGCTGTAACGGCACAGAATATAAGGGCCACAGTTGGATTAGGGCCGAGTGCTTACTTAGGCGACCTGATCAGCGGATCGCCTCTATTTAAAGAATCCTCTGTTAGTTTAAACCTGGGTGGAACTTATGATCTTACGCAACAATTCAGGGCAAGGCTTAATCTTTCATTATTAGGTGTGAAGGGTGATGATGCCAAATCTTCAAGGCCCGATTTTCAGGCTAGGGCTCTTAATTTCAAAAGCTTTGTATGGGAGCTGGCTGCAATGGGGGAATATGATTTTTTAGACAGGGATGTTTATAATATAGTTCCTTATGCGTTTGGAGGATTGGGTCTTTTTCATTTTAATCCCACAACGATAGATGCTAATGGCAATAAAGTGCATTTGCATGATATAGGAACCGAAGGGCAAACACTTCCGGATTCTGTAAGAGCGAAATACGGATTTGAAGCACCTTATAAAAGATTATGTGTAAATATTCCTTTAGGCCTTGGATTACGATACGAAGTTTCCGAAACGGTATCTGTTGGTTTTGAGTTTTGTTATAGGATTCTTTTTACCGATCATTTAGACGATGTAAGCAGGTCTCAATATGTTGATCCCAACTTGTTTTATCAATATTTGCCTGCTGCAACAGCTGCGCAGGCTGCATCATTATCGTACAGAGCTAGCCCTACAGCCGATTACAATTATGGAAGGGCACGTGGTAACCCGGGAAGTAAGGATTCTTATTATACCTTCCAGGTATCTGTAGCCTTCCGTTTAGATAATTTAGGAATTGGTGGCGGACCTTACGAGGGATATAGAAGGCCAAGAAGATATTATTAATTAACGGGTCATATATAAAGAAAGAAGGGCATTGGAGAACCAGTGCCCTTTTTTTCAACCCTAAACCCTTAAAAAAACCTTCCTATTGCACGAAAAAATCATGCCAATAAAAGGATAGTTTAATTTTTTTAGAATCTTTCCAGTTTTGAAAAGAAGAAATCTCCTTCAATAACTGCGTTTTCATCACTATCGCTTCCATGAACTGCATTCTCACCAACAGAAGCTGCATATTTTTTCCTAATCGTGCCTTCTTCTGCCTGGGCAGGATTTGTTGCGCCAATCAGTTTTCTAAAATCAGCCACTGCATTTTCTTTTTCAAGAATGGCAGCTACGATCGGTCCGCTGCTCATAAACTCAACTAGTTCGCCATAGAATGGCCTTTCTTTATGGATAGCATAAAATTCACCTGCTTGTGCCGGTGTAAGCTTGGTCCACTTCATTGCTTTGATACTAAATCCGGCATTGATAATTTGATCTAAGATAGCGCCTGTATAACCTTTTGCAGTAGCATCAGGCTTGATCATCGTAAAAGTTCTGTTACTCATATTTAAAAATTTCGCCGCAAATGTAGGGCAATTAAGGTGGAATTGTTTAATCCTTGAGTATTTATGGCTTGTTAATTATCAAGAGTAATGTTTTAGCAATGCTAATTCCTCTATTTTTGCCGCCTTGTATGAAACCAATTCAGGAATTTTACCCGCTTATTTCACAACCAAGGAAAGTTGTTATTACAACACATCAAAAACCAGATGGAGATGCAATGGGCTCTTCTTTAGGGTTGTACCATTTCTTAATTCAGTTTGGGCATGAGGCTACAGTGATCTCGCCAACCAATTGGGCCGGATTTCTCGATTGGATGCCCGGAACAAAATCTGTGCTCGATTTTGATTTAAACAAAGAGAAGGGTAAAAAGCTCATTGAAGAAGCGGAATTAATATTTTGTCTCGATTTCAACATTTTGCATAGAACAAAAAATATGGAATCCTGGTTGGAAGCAGCAAATTGCACCAAGGTTTTGATTGATCATCACGAACAGCCGCAGGAATCTGCTTTTCAATATGGCATCAGCAATACAGGTAAAAGTTCCACCTGCGAAATGGTTTATGATTTTATAGTTGAATCGGGGCATTCTGATAAGCTCAACAAAGACATAGCTACTTGTTTGTATACAGGTGTTATGACAGATACAGGATCTTTCCGTTTCCCTTCCACCAAAGCTTCTGTTCACAGGATGGTGGCTCATTTAAAAGAGTTGGGTTTAGAGCATTCTATCATACATGAAAATATTTATGATAATTTCCTAGAGAACAGGCTGCGCTTCATAGGCAATGCATTATTGAACAGGATGGATGTGATCTATGAGCTGAATACCGCCGTGATGTACATTCCTAAATCCGATCTTTTAAAATATGATATCAGAACCGGTGATACAGAAGGATTGGTAAATTACCTGTTAACGATACAAGGGATAAAACTGGCCGCTATTGTGATTGATAGGGATGAGGAAAGAAAATGGAGCTTTAGAAGTAAAGGTGGCTTTGATGTGAATACATTTGCTAGATTGCATTTTGAAGGTGGTGGACACATGAATGCAGCTGGCGGCAGAAGCAGCGATAGCCTGAATGAAACCCTGAAAAGATTTTATGAAGTAATAAAACAATATCAACAACAATTACAATAATCAACAAATGAAAATCACATCTAAGGTGCTTGCCCTGGCAGTATTATTCGCAAGCTGTAATCAGTATCAAAAAACGAAAACCGGTATGCCTTATAAAATTACACATGGCAACGGAACTGTTAAAGTACAGCAGGGCCAGGTAATGAAATTTAATATCGAATACAGAATGGGCGATAAGGATACGATCCTCAACACTACATTTGGTCATGTGCCTGCCTTTGTAAAAATCGATACCAACAACTTTGGAAAATACAACTTCACAGAGGTATTAACGCAATGTAAAGAAGGTGATAAGATTGATTTTACTTTGAGTATTGACACTTTGAAGAAGATGGGTATGATTCCTGATGGTAACCCAATGTTTGCTAAAAGAAGCTCTATTAAAGGAAAAGTTGAAATCCTGAAACTATTTACCAGCGATGCTGATGCAAATGCCGATGTTCAAAAAGAGTTTGAACTGGAAAAAGGTCGTGAGGTAAAAGATCTGGAAAAATATGTTGCCGATAAAAACCTTAAAACCGAAAAGAGTAAGAATGGTGTATTGGTAAAAGTAGATAATGCAGGAACAGGTGATAAAGCTGATTCAGGAAAACAGGTTACCATTTATTACAAAGGCTATTTTAAGGATGGCAAAGTTTTCGACTCAAATATGGGGGATCCTAAAAAACAGGCTTTCACTTTTGTAGTTGGTGCTCACAGTGTGATTCCGGGATGGGATGAAGCGCTGAAGTTCTTTGGTAAGGGCGGTAAAGGCTCATTATTTATCCCTGCTATGCTGGCTTACGGACAGCAGGGTAGTGCTCCTGTAATTCCCCCGTACACTAACCTTTTCTTTGATATTGAAGTAGCAGATGTTACAACTCCTGCTCCTCAACCTGCACAACCTCAAATGCCTGGTGCACCTCAACAGCAGCCACAGGCAGCGCCATCAAAGACTAAGTAAGATTTAGCTGATCAATATTTTATTAAGAACGGCTCCGCGAAGCGGAGCCGTTCTTTTTTAATTACATTGTTGATAAGCGTTAAAAAGTTGTATAGCTTCTACAGCTTCTTTTACATCGTGCACTCGTAAAATGTGTGCACCATTGAGTAAACCAAGAGTGTGTAAAACAGTGGTGCCATTCAATGCTTCTTCAGGTGTGATGCCCAGTGTTTTGTAGATGGTTGATTTTCTTGAAACACCTAACAGTAAAGGCTTTTCCAGTATTTTAAATATACCGAGATCATGCAGTAACTGAAAATTATGCCGGATAGTTTTACCAAATCCTAAACCGGGATCTATAATTATATCATGAATGCCGGCTAACCTGCATTGTTCTGTTTGTTGGATAAAAAAATCAAGTACTTCCTGTGTTACGTTTTCGTAAGTAGGGTTCTGTTGCATGTTCTGCGGCGTGCCTTTCATGTGCATGCAAACAAAAGGTACCCGCAACGCGGCTACAGTAGGCAACATGGCTGTGTCTGATACACCACCGCTGATATCATTCACTATTGAAGCGCCTGCCTCTACTGCTTCACGGGCTACAGCAGCATAGTAAGTATCAACAGAAATGATCGTTTCGGGGAAACGCTGGTGTATCGCTGCAATGGCAGGAACTACCCGCTGCATTTCTGCCTCGGCACCCACCTGTTCACTGCCGGGCCGGGTACTTTGTCCGCCTAGATCAAGTATCGCAGCACCTTCGTTGATCATTTGTTCAGCCTTTTGTAAAACCTCATCAATTGTGGATTTGCGGCTATGCTGGTAAAAAGAATCGGGCGTACTGTTGATGATACCCATTACAATGGGCTTATCAATGATTAATAATTTTCCTTTACAGTTGAGTGTAAACATGAGTTGCTTTCAATTATCTTGCAGAAGATCAAAGATACTGTTACGGTTGAAGTAATGGTTGAATAAAGAAAAGAACGATGAAAGGATTG
Source organism: Bacteroidota bacterium (assembly GCA_028875875.1). Lineage (GTDB taxonomy): Bacteria > Bacteroidota > Bacteroidia > Chitinophagales > Chitinophagaceae > JAGWUV01. The sequence continues at coordinate 15,188 of JAGWUV010000020.1, read as the reverse complement.
CGACGCAACGATGCCTGATCGGAGCGGTGCAGCCGGTATTAAAACAGAAGTAATAATGAATACGAACTTTCAGTACGACGAGGCGGTACAACAGTGTAAGGATATTTTTATTAAGAAAACGAAAGATTATGGCACGGCATGGCGTGTACTGAGAACGATTTCTGTGGTTGATCAGATTTTTATTAAAGCACTTCGCATAAGAACTATACAGGATAAGAAAGTACAGCGGGTGGGTGATGATATTGCATCGGAGTTTAAAGGCATTATCAACTATGCTGTGATCGGGTTAATTCAATTAGAGCTTGGTAACCCGCAAGTGGAGGAGTTATCTGTTGACCAGGTGAATGAGTGGTATGATAAGCAGATTGCTTTTGCCAAGCATACCATGCAAGATAAAAATCATGATTACGGGGAAGCCTGGCGTGAAATGAGCCAGGAAAGCTTTGCTGATTTAATATTGATGAAGCTGATGCGTATCAAACAAATATTATTGAATGATGGTAAAACGCTTATAAGTGAAGGCATCGATGCGAATTATGTGGATATCATCAACTACGCTGTGTTTGCGTTGATACTGATGAATGAAGGTAAACATTAGGGATGCCTGTATTTTAGTTTCAATAAAACATTGTCAATGAAAACTTTTGTAACCGTAGCTCGCTGGCTGGTTGGATTGTTATTTATTTTTTCGGGATTAATCAAGGCGAATGACCCGCTGGGACTGAGTTATAAGATGCAGGAGTTTTTTGAAGCCTGGGGTTGGAATGCATTGGACGGTGCTTCTCTTTTTTTATCCGTAGCCATGAATACTTTTGAAGTATTGGCCGGAGTGGCCTTGCTGGTGGGCTGGCGACTGAAACTGTTTAACTGGTTATTATTACTGCTTATTTTATTCTTTACTTTTCTAACCTCTTATGTGTTATTCAGCGGTAAAATAAAAACATGCGGCTGTTTTGGCGATTGTGTTCCGCTAACGCCCATTCAAACTTTTACTAAAGACGTTGCACTTACATTACTGATACTGCTTCTTTTTTTCAACACAAATAAAATGAAGCCTTGGCTGCCGTCTTCTGCAGCTGTACTTACCTTGATGGTTGGTGTAGCTGGTACATTGTATATGCAATTTTATGTGCTGAAACACTTGCCTTTTATGGATTGTTTGCCTTATAAAAAAGGAAATGATCTGCTGGAGCAAATGAAGAAACCTGCTAATGCAACGCCTGATGAATATGCTTACACTTTTGTGTATGAGAAAGATGGAAAGCGTGTTGAATTTACAGAGAAGAATTTGCCTGATAATTTGGATTCTACTTACATTTTCGTAGAACGTAAGGAAACATTGGTAAAGAAGGGCAATGGTTTAGAAGCGAAGATTGTAGATTTCTCTTTACAATCTATTAACGGTTCGGATACAACGCAAGGTATTCTGAACCAGCAACAGGATTATGTTTTACTTTTTGCAAAAGACATGGAGCATACTGCAGAATGGAAAGATAATTTTGAGAAGATCTGCAAAGTGGCACAGCAAAAGAAAATACCTGTAGCTATTGTTACAGCTGATGCTGATAAAGCGGTATCTATTTTTCCTAAAGCGGTTATTTTGAAATGTGATGGCACGGTAATTAAAACAGCCGCAAGGGTAAACCCTACTTATCTTATGATGCGTGGTGCTGTGGTAAAGGATAAGATTAGTTACGTGGATGCAAAAAAAGTTTTCAACTATTTACAGTAATAAAAATTATGATCGCCTTCATCACCCGTAAGTTATTGTATGGCTTACTCGTTTTAGCGGGTGTAGTGGTGGTCGTTTTCTTTTTGTTTCAGGGTTTAGGTGATCCTGCACGTTTGGTATTGGGGCAAAGCGGGGATAGTGCCACCATACAAAACATCAAAAAGGAACTGGCATTGGACCAGCCGAAATGGAAACAGTTTGTTTTGTATGTGAATGATATTTCCCCAATTGCAATTCATTCTTCTGAAGAAATTGAGCAAAAAAAATTAAAGGGTATTTTTATTGGAGGCACCACGAAGTTTTGTTTAAAAGTTCCTTATTTAAGGAGGTCTTATCAAACAAAAAAAGATGTTACCGAGGTATTAATGGAAGCCCTACCAGGTACGATTATTCTTGCTTTGGCGGCTATGAGCATTGCAACCTTTTTAGGTATTTTACTTGGTGTGGTAGCTGCGGTAAAACAAAACACATGGATTGATACAAGCTCTATACTGGCAAGTGTTCTGGGTATTTCAGCTCCTTCCTTCTTCATGGGAATTTTAATTGCTTACATTTTGGGTTTTGTTTTGAGTAATTATACCGGTTTGCACATGACCGGCAGTTTATTTGATGTAGATGCATTCGAGGGCAAGCAGCTACATCTGGAAAATTTACTGTTACCTGCTATTACATTGGGCATCAGGCCACTTGCCATTATTGCACAACTTACGCGTAGTGCTATGTTGGATGTGCTTCACCAGGATTACATAAGAACTGCTTATGCCAAGGGATTAAGTAAGAAAACCGTAATACTTAAACATGCATTGCGTAACGCTTTAAACCCTGTTGTAACGGCCATTACAGGTTGGTTTGCAGAATTGCTGGCCGGCGCTTTTTTTGTAGAGTATATTTTTGGTTGGCGGGGTATTGGCAAAATAACTGTAGATGCATTGGCTAAACTTGATTTTCCTGTTGTAATGGGAAGTGTGTTGATTACTGCTGCTTTTTTGTCATCATCAATATTCTTTCGGACATATTGTATTCATGGATTGATCCCCGAATTGAATTAAAATAATATAAGACCATTACTGATAATAGTCATTTTTCTTAATTAATATTTAAGGTATCTTGTTTCTTGCATTTTCTCACACCTTAAATCGTTTGTTATGAAAACTGTTGGGCAAATTCTTGCTGCAAAACCGCAGGCATTTAATATTATTCATCCTGATGCAACGGTATATGATGCATTGATGTTAATGAGAAGTGTTAATCTTCATTACGTGATTGTAATGAAGGATACAGCATTTTTGGGTATTATGAGTGAGCATGATTACTCCCAAAAGATCATTTTGCAAGGCAAACATTCATGTGAAGTAAAGGTTGCCGAAATAATGACGCATGATATGCCGTTTGTAGGATTAGATGATAAGGCTGAAAAATGCATGTTACTGATGGATGTTTTTAAAACTCTTTACCTGCCCGCTTTTGAGGGTAGCAGCTATATGGGAGTGATTACAATGGATGATCTATTGAAAGAGTCTATGTTTGAATACAATACGGCAGATAAAGAACTGCCTGTTCGGTCAAATCATATAAATACACCGTTACTACAGCATTTTAGTATTTAAGTAAGGTTTATTGTATTACCACTTCTGTAATTACGTTTTCGCCGAAAGCTTCATTAACGCGTTGAATGATTTGTGGCTTTTGATAGAGTAGTTCATTTTTCAACGGGCCAACGCTGGTAGTGATGAATAGTGTTTGATTGATGATCTGGATTTTATCAGTATACTTGGAAATGGTTTTGCCCATGAGTTGTTCCCAAACTTCTTCTATCTGCACAGCACGTATGCCGTTGCGTAGCTTGCTTTTGCTAAGAAAGTCTTTGATTGCATCACCCAATTGAAACTGTGCCATGGTGTAAAGATAAAATGCAATTTGGGAATTAGTTATCTAAAGTGATCAATTGAAAATGCACCTTCAGTTCAGTCAACGCTTTTTCTAATCTTTCGCGGTGCGTATCTGTAATAAACACCTGTGCATCCTTTTTTTTGCAAACTTTTTCCAGTAAATGATGCATTCGGGTTGCATCTAATTTTTCAAATACATCATCTAATAAAAGAATAGGCGGGAAGCCCTTTTGTTGTTTTAATAGTTCAAATTCTGCCAGCTTCATGGCAAAGAGTAAACTTTTTCTTTGGCCTTGAGAAGCGATGCTTTTAAAAGCCTGCCCGTGCATTTGTATTTCAAGATCATCTTTATGAACGCCACAGCTTGTTCTCTGCAAATACAAGTCGCGTTGCCTGTTTTCTTTCAACAGTTCTTTAAGTGAACGATTATGCAGTTGACTATCGTAGTTGATAGAAAGTCCATCTTCTTTTTGTGCAATGGAATGATAGGCTTCAATGCTTAATGGAATCAGTTGTTGCAGAAAGATCGATCGTTGATCATAAATAGATTGTCCTAAGCCGGTCAATTGTTCATCCAGTATATCCAGCAAGGCATCATCTAAACGTTGATGTTCAGCGGCAGCTTTCAGCAAACTGTTTCGCTGCTGCATGATCTTATTATAATCGATCAGTTGCTGTAAGTAAATAGCATTGCACTGAGATAAGATCGTATCAATAAATTTTCTTCTTTCCTCACTGGCCCCTGTGATCAGTTCAACATCATCAGGCGCTATCATCACGCAGGGGAATTTTCCAATATGCTCAGAAAAGCGTTTGTATTCTTCACCGTTCAGGGAAAATTCTTTTTTATTGTTCTCTCTAATCACACAAACAATATCATTCTTGTTGTCATCTTTCAAAAAATTTCCTTCAATGCGCAAACCTTGTTTGCCCCGTTGTACCAGCAAAGCATCCTGCCGCGAAAAATAGCTTTTGGTAAAACATAAATAATACAAAGCATCCAGCAGGTTGGTTTTGCCGCTGCCGTTGGGCCCGCAAATAGCAACAATACGTTCATTGAACAGCCATTGCTGCCAATCGTAATTTTTGAACTGTGTTAAGCTTAACTTCTGCAACTGTAGCATGCGGCTGCAAAGTAATGAGTAAGTGCTTTATGTTAAGGGATAATCTTACCGAATAGATGAAAACTGTATTTTTATCTAAAATTCAGTACGTGAAGACGATATTAACGGAACAGCAAATAGCATTGATTGTAAAACGACTGGCGCAGCAAATATTAGAGAATCATCTTGAGTTGAAAGACACAGTGATCATTGGTTTGCAGCCGAGAGGGGTTTTTGTGAGCGATAGGTTAGTGAAAGAATTGCGTTCTCTTCTTACCAGTAATCATGTTCAGTATGGTAAGCTGGATATTACTTTTTACAGGGATGATGTGCGAAAAGAATTACATGTGGCTAATAAAACGGATATTCCTTTCAGTATAGAAAATAAAAATGTGATCTTGATAGATGATGTCTTGTACACAGGAAGAACTACCCGTGCTGCCTTGGATGCATTACTCGATTTCGGCAGGCCTGCTAAAGTTGAACTGTGTGTACTGATCGATAGAAGATTCAGTCGTGAATTCCCGATACAATCCGATTACACAGGAAAATCAATTGATACTTTCATTTCTCAAAAAGTAAAAGTGTATTGGAAAGAAAGAGATGGAAGAGAAGTAGTGGAGCTGATTTGAAAATTGTGCAAGAAGAAGATTGTTGCATTTCTTTTGAAACCTTAACTTCGCATTTTAATGAAACTCTCTACCAAAAACCTTCTTGGTATTAAAGACCTCACACCGGAGGATATACAATTAATTCTTTCCACTGCTTCACAGTTTAAGGACGTTTTACAAAGGCCCGTTAAGAAAGTTCCATCGTTAAGAGATGTAACGATTGTCAACCTCTTCTACGAAAACTCAACACGTACACGTATCTCGTTTGAACTGGCGGAAAAAAGGTTAAGTGCCGATACTGTAAACTTTACGGTGAGTGGTTCATCGGCTGCCAAAGGCGAAACCTTGCTCGATACGGTAAACAACATTCTGAGCATGAAAGTGGATATGGTAGTAATGCGCCATAGTGCCAGCGGTGCGCCGCATTTCCTTGCCAAGCATATTCCTGCTGCTATTGTGAATGCCGGCGATGGAATCAACGAGCATCCTACACAGGCATTACTGGATGCCTTTTCCATGACGGAAAAATTTGGTTCACTGAAAGGGTTGAAGGTTGCTATCATTGGCGATATCATGCATAGCCGTGTAGCACTGAGTAATATTTATTTGCTTACAAAAATGGGGGCCGATATTACCGTTGCTGGTCCACCCACTTTAATTCCCAAATACATTGCGGAAGCACTGAATGTAAAAGTGGAGTACAATGTGAAGAAAGCCTTGCAATGGTGCGATGTGGCCAACGTGTTGCGTATTCAACTGGAAAGGCAAAATCAACCTTTGTTCTCTTCACTGCGTGAATATAATCAGGCTTATGGTATCAGTAGGCAGCTATTGGAAAGTTTGGGTAAGGATATTGTGATCATGCACCCGGGCCCGATTAACAGGGGCGTTGAATTAGACAGCGATGTGGCGGATGGCCCGTTCTCTATCATATTAAACCAGGTTGAAAATGGCGTAGCCGTTAGAATGGCTGTTTTATATCTGCTTGCGAATAGGGAAAACTAATCATATTTACGAAGTACTTTTTCTGATAGTAAAGATAGAAAGCGTACATCCCAACCAGTAAATCTATAAAGCTATGCGTATCTGCTTATTTCCCGGAACATTCGATCCCGTAACCTTAGGCCACGTGGACATCATCCAAAGGGCATTGCCTTTATTTGATAAAATTGTGGTGGGGATTGGTGTGAATGCCTCCAAAAACCCCATGTTCTCTCCGGAGCAAAGAATGGAATGGTTTAAAGAAATATTTAAAGAGGAAGAAAAAGTAGAGAGCGTTGTGTACGATGGTTTAACCGTGAATTTTTGCCGGGAGATCAGTGCCCGGTTTATTCTAAGAGGCATCCGCTTTGTGAGTGATTTTGAATACGAAAAAACTATTGCAGATGCCAACAGAACACTCGATAGAAATATTGAAACCATCTTCTTAACAGGCGAACCGAAATATACTTCAGTGGCCTCCACTATAGTACGGGATATTTTAAAATACGGTGGCGATGCTTCGCCATTCTTACCCGAAGCGGTTATCAAATCAATTCATAAATAGATTATCCGGCTTTATGAACAATCTCCATAATGCTGGGGTAACTGTTTTGCAGGCAGATTTCTATTTCTTCTTTTTTCTTCCAGCCGATCTCGGTAATATCTTCTTCCGTTTGCGGAACCAATTGTTCGTGTTCGTGTGCAAACATTTCATACCAGTGAGATTCTTTGATCACCTCTTCTTGCAACCATTGATCAAAATATTCGTGGTAGGTAATACCGATCAATCTTCCTAAGCGTATGTCCCGCAGGCCGGTTTCTTCCTGCACTTCACGTAGGGCACATTCTTCAATCTTTTCATCTTCATCTAACTTGCCTTTTGGCAAATCCCATTTCCCTCTTCTGAAGATCATCAGCAATTCATGATCTTCATTCCAAACCAATCCTCCGGCAGCAATGATTTTCTTCTTTTCCATAAATGTTCATAATAATCTGCAATCTACGATCTGCAATCAAAAATCAAAATCTATCTTAGCGTCATGACTTCAAATGAAAAAGCAGTAGCCGAAAAACTACTCCAGGTTCAGGCAGTGAAATTAAGTCCTGATAAGCCTTTTACATGGGCAAGCGGTTGGAAAAGCCCCATTTATTGTGACAATCGTAAGGTATTATCTTTCCCTTTTGTTCGTGATTTCATCAAAAGCGAAATGTGCAATGTACTCTTCGAACAATTTCCCGAAGCGGAAATGCTGGCCGGTGTGGCAACGGCAGGGATTGCCTGGGGAGCGATGGCGGCAGACCAGCTGAAATTGCCTTACGTATACGTTCGTCCGAAACCGAAAGAACATGGCTTGGGTAACCAGATTGAAGGTGCCTATACAGCCGGACAAAAAGTGGTAGTGATTGAAGATCTGATCTCTACCGGTAAAAGCAGTTTGCAGGTAGTAGATGTACTAAAGGCGGCAGGTGTTGAAGTGATAGGGATGGTATCGATTTTTAATTATGGTTTTGATGTGGCGGATAAGGCTTTTGAGACTGCACAATTAACATATCGGTCACTCACTAATTACGGTGCTTTGATTAATTTGGCAGTAGAGAAAGGCATCGTTGCACCGGAAACTGAATCTATATTGATGCAGTGGAGAAAAGATCCGGCGGCGTGGACCGGTTTATAAAATGTTTTGTATGAAGAAACAGATCGTATTGTTATCCATTTTGCTGGCCGGAACTTTTACGGCCGGTAAAGCACAGGTAATGGCTGCCAGGCAGCAATGGATTACCATTAAAAGTGCTAACCTGAAATGCTGGGAATGTAAAGAGAAATTGTTAATGTACCTGAAAACCGAGAATGCGGCCAATATGCAGAATGGTATGGTAGATTATCGGTTTAATTTACTGGCTGGGGAGATCAGGATATTATTTCATCCTGACAGGGTTTCGGCAGATGAAATAAGAACAGCGATCAATAATGCCGGGTTTGATGCAGATACAACCAAAGCTGAGCCAGATGCGTATAAAACGCTTCCTCCTATTTGTAAAAGAGCCGAAGATGGTGGTGGTCCCCAGAAGGGCAAACCTTGTCATATTCCGCCCATGCAATAGTTATTGGAAAAGATCAATCTTATGCCTACCCTCGTAATTGAAAGGGTAGTTTACGAAAATACCTCCTTTACCCACCCGGGTAGTGCCCTTGGCAGTGATTAATATTTCGTTATTGAAAATCGCCGCCAAGGCGTTTTTAAATACATTCTTCATATCCACGTTCATTCTTGAGGGAAGTGTAAATTCTGATTTTTTATCGATATGTATCAGTGTATCCAATACATACCTGCCCAGGTAGTTTTGGTTCACGTAAATATCACAATCCACTTTTTTAAGATCAACGCCAAAATTGTTCGGGTTAAAGTAAACCAGGTCCATCGAAATTGCGGATTTATCATACCCCAGTTTCTCTACTTTAATATTCTTCACGTCCCTGTAATCGAAGCCTTGAGGTTTTTTGCATGCCATTAAAAGCAGGGGAAGGGCCAGTAAAAAGAACAGTTTTTTCAAGTGATTTTTTTGTTTGCAAAGTAAGGAGGTTCGGCTCAAAATATTTTCTTAATCTGGTGTAAAACACATAAGACTGACAGCCTGTCGCTCTTTTTAAAAATAATTTTGGACGGACAACCGACGGCAAACTGACGGATCAATAACGGTTAGATGTCTATTGGGGAAGATTTCCCTCTTCTGTAAAGAAGGCATTTATTGAATGATCTTACCCTTTCCTTATAAAGTTTTGTGTATAAAATGTGTGAGCGGGATGGGAGAGATGGGATGAGGATAAGTACATTGTGTTAGCAAAACACATTGCAGTGTGTAGTCATAAAATGGGGTTTAAGTTGTACTAATATTCATAGCAAATCAGTATAATTTTCAGCAAAAAAATAAAACTATAAAAAGTAGTTTTATAAAAATAAAAATAATGATTGATTATCAACAATTTGATTAATAAAAAATGTAATTATTATAAGCTACTATAAGCTAATAAAATTGACTGAAATTAAGATTCTAAGAGTATCTGTAAATACTTGTAAAATGAAGTTTAAAATAATTGAAAATCAATATTTTGGATGTGTTAATTGGTATTCATTGTTATTCAATGAAACAAATATTGAATTAGATGCATGCGAAAGCTGGCAAAAGATGAGTTTTCGTAACAGGTGTGTGGTGGCTGGTAGTAACGGGTTGATACAATTAACCGTTCCCCTGCAAAAAGGAAGGAATCAAAAAGCGCAAATAAGGGAAATTCAAATAGACAACAATCATCGCTGGCAAGAGCAACATTGGCGAACCATTTTCTCCTGTTATGGTAAAGCGCCTTTCTTCGAATTCTATGAAGGATGGCTGCAGCAATTTTATCAAAAGCGGTTCGACTTACTTTTTGACATGAACCTTGAAATTGTGGAATGGGTAAAAAAATTGCTGAAGCAAACAGTTCCTTTGAATGTTCGAGTAACAAAATTGGCCGGAACTGAAGAATCGGTTATAGACTATCGCAACCGCTGGCTTCCTAAAAATTTTCAGCAAGGCGAGTTTGTAAAATATAACCAGGTTTTTGAAGACAGGATCGGGTTTCAATCCAACCTTAGTATCCTCGACCTTCTTTTTAATGAAGGGCCCAATACATTTCATGTACTTAGGCAGCAAAACGGGTTTTTACAGGCTCTGTAAAGTTTAAGGTAGATTAAAGTAATTTGATCTCCATCTAATTAAACGGTTTACATTAAATTGCGTCTTACGCTTAATAACCCCTTTCCCCAAAGATGAGATATTACCTAACGTCTGCTTTGAGTATATTCTTTTGCTGGACTTTTGTGTATGCACAAAACTTTTCAAATAAGGGTAAAGATTTTTGGTTAGGCTATGGTTACCATGTAAGCATGTCTAACTCAAACGGAACTGTAAATACAACATCCGGGGGATCGCAAAATATGGTTTTGTATTTCACCTCCGACAAAAATGCAAATGTTACTGTTGAAATTCCTGCTCTCAATTATTCTCAAACGTATTCGGTTATAGCCAACCAGGTAACAGAAACCTCACCTTTACCCAAAACTGGGTTGCAGGATGCCCGCATTTCTGATACGGGCTATTTTAACCGAGGAATTCATATTTACAGTGATAATGATATTGTAGCGTATGCCCATATTTATGCAAGTGCGGTTTCAGGAGCCTCACTATTATTTCCCACCAATACTTTAGGGAAAGAATATTATGTGATCAGTTATAACCAAAGTTCCAATTCAAACTATGCCAATTCTTTTGCCTTTATTGTAGCGGTAGAAGATAATACAGTAGTAGAAATAACGCCTTCCGTTGCGAATAAAAACAATCTTCCTGTTGATACACCGTACCTGGTGACGTTAAATAAAGGACAGGTATATAGTTTAATGGGAACCGTGAATGGCAGAACTGGAACCGATTTAACCGGAACACGAATACGTACGATTAGCAATGCGGGTACAGGTTGTAAAAAGATCGCTGTTTTTTGCGGATCGGGTAAGATGAGTATAGGAGGAACTTCAATAAATAATAACCAAACCGGTAGTGCTGATAATCTTTTTGCACAGGCTCTGCCTGCCAGTGCCTGGGGATTAAAATATTTAACGGCCCCAACAGGCTCTCAGCCCAGCAACTATTACCGCATTTGCGTTACGGATCCATCCACTGTGGTAAAGCTCAATGGAGCAGTGATTCCGAGTTCTTATTTGCAGCGGAGTTTTTTTTATGAAGTAAAGAATAATCAAGTATTGTCAATACCGGGTAATGGAATAGGGGTCAGCAATATATCTGGTCCTAATTTGATAGAGGCAGACAAGCCCATTAATGTAGCTCAGTATTGTACCACTGAAGGTATGGATGGGAATCCATCTTCCCCCGGAGATCCGGAAATGATTTATTTAAGCCCGGTTGAACAAACCATCAATAAAATAACCTTGAACTCAACCCCACATTATGCGATCACGCAACATTTTATAAATGTGGTAATTAAGAAAGGAGGTGTTAACAGCTTTACTTTAGATGGTGCATCAGCGGCAAATTATTTTCTTCCGCATCCTCAGGATAATAATTATGCATATGCTATTTTTTCTGTTTCTCAAGGATCTCATGCATTGTACTCTGATACGGGTTTCAATGCAATTGCCTATGGCTTTGGCAATGCGGAAAGTTATGGGTATAATGCGGGTACCAATATAAAAGATTTGTATGCACCCGTATTTCAAAATCCTTTTGCAAGAATTTCTTTCGCGGCTACTTGTGTAAATACGCCTTTCCAGTTTTCCGTTCCCTTATCCTATCAGCCAACATCTTTAACTTGGGATTTTGGCAGTAATCCCGCGCTTACGCCCAATACAAAACTGGTATATGGAACACCGGCCTATGATAGTGCTTCCGTGATTGGCGGGCAAAACTTGTTTTATTATAGTCCTGCAAATGGAGCTGGGAGTGTTACTTATAGCTATTCAACACCGGGAAGCGATACCATTAAGTTATATGCAACCAACCCAACACCGGATGGTTGCGGAAGTACCAATGCTGAGTATGATATCCCTGTTACGATCAATGCGACTCCTGCTCCCAATTATTTAGTAGTGAATAATCCAATTTGTATTTCAGATTCTTTGCAGTTTAAAGATTCCTCCAATAATCTTGGATTGAGTAATGTGGTTAATGGAATGTGGTACTGGAATGATGGAACAAAAGCCGATACACTCAAAAATCCGTTACATAAATTTTTAAATGGAGGAACCTATAATATCAGGTATCGGCCTATTACTGATTATGGTTGTATTGGTGATACAACTATTCCTTTTAGCATTGCTTCTGCTGGCATCCCCAAATTCGGCGTGAGTGATACAACATGTGCAAATACTGTTATCACATTTACAGATTCATCCAGTATTGCCGTTGGAAGCATTGTGAAATGGTACTGGGATTATGGCGATGGAACACAAGATACCTTAACAAATAACTCATCCAGAACAAAAAAGTATACTTCTTCCGGACAAATTACTGTTAGTTTGGTAGTAGAGAACAATTCTGGATGTAAGAGTAATGCTTACACAAAAACAATTACCATACATCCAAACCCGGTTACCAATTTTGTTTTGCCACAGGCAGTATGTTTGCCTGTTGGCGCTGCCTCTTTTTCCGATTCTACAACTATTAGTGATGGAACGGCGTCATCATTTATTTACAATTGGAATTTTGGAGATGGGGGAGTTGATTCAATAAAAAATCCTACCCATTATTATCAGTCTGTTGGTCCCTTTAATGTTAAGCTTAGGGTTGTATCGCAGTTTGGATGTATTAATGATTCAACCAAAACCTTGGCTGCTATTTATCCCCAGCCTAAAGCCGGCTTTATTGTTAGTCAACAGGTTTGCTTACGTGATACTACAGTTTTTTCTGATGGTAGCGATGGTAAGGGAAGTAGTGTTGTAAAATGGAACTGGCAATTTGGTGATGGTTATACAGATACTTTGCAAAATACAAAGCACAGCTATGCAGCGGCAAATACTGATAGTGTGAAGTTATGGGTGGTAACAGATAAAGGTTGTGTAAGTGATACTGCTCTTCAAACAACAGTAGTAAACCCTTTACCGGTAGCTAATTTTGTAACCTCCGCAGGCAATAATTACTGCGAACACAGAGCAATTACTTTCGCAGATAAAGCGGTAAATCAGGCTATTACACCAGGTTCAGCATTAACGAATTGGTATTGGGATTTGGGAGATAGTACCATTCTTTCTCCAACAGGGGGTTTAAATACAACGTTCGATCATACATATGCATCTTATGGTACATACTCAGTAAAGATGGCAGTGATGAATAGTTTAGGATGTAAGAGCGATACAAGTATACAATCCATAACTATCAATCCCTTGCCACATGTAGGATTTATAAATCCTGAAGTCTGTCTTGCTGATGCTTCTGCACAGTTTACAGATACATCTACCATTGCGAACGGCAATACAATTGCCGCTTATTTGTGGAATTTCAATGCGGGTTCTTCAGCCATTACACCCGGGCCTACTTCTGTAATAAATACTGTTCAAAACGGATCGGCTCATTACAATGCTGTGGGTAATTATGTGGTAAGCTTGAAGCTTACTAGTAATAATGGATGTGATTCTACACTCAGTAAACCATTTACGGTAAATGGTTCAATACCTCATGCTGATTTTGTTGTATTGAATGATACGAGATTGTGCAGCAATGATTCGGTTCGCATTCAAGATATGTCTACAGTTGATTTTGGTACTGTCACCAAAAATGAAATTTTTTGGGACCTTGCCAATCCTGCGGATAGCATTGATCAGAATCCATATACTAATAAATTATATACACATTTATATCCTGATTTTCAAACACCTTCATCTCTAACCTATCAGGTAAAGATGGTGGCACATTCTGGTAATTCATCTGTTTGTGTAAGTTCAGTGGTAAAAACGGTTACGCTCAATCAAAGCCCTAAAGTACACTTTACAACTATCCCCGGCATATGTAATGATACGACTGCAAGATTGATCTCTCAGGCATCTGAATTAGGGGCTGTTCCCGGTACATTTACTTTCTCAGGAACGGGTGTTTCTCCGGGAGGACTGTATACACCGCAATCTGTTGCTGCCGGAACATATCCTGTTAAATATGTGTACACATCACCCGTTGGATGTGCTGATTCTGCAACGCAGGATATTACTGTATGGCCATCACCGATTGCTAAATGGGGTGTAAGTAGTCCTTTGTGTGAAAAGAATGATCTATTATTTACCGATTCTTCGGTTGCTAATTACAGTAATATCGTAGAACGGTTTTGGGATTTTGGGGATGGAACTACTGCGAACTATTCCACTTCCTCTTCTTTTGCAAAACAGTATGCTGTTGGTAATACATATGCTGCAAGTTTACGTGTAGTAACTGATAGTGGTTGTAGAAGTACATATACGAGTAGGAATTTGAAAATTAACTATCTCCCCGTTGTTCATTTTTCGATGCCCTCTATTTGTTTGCCAGATGGGAGAGGAACTTTTACAGATCAGTCTACTATTGCAGATGGAACACAAGACCTGTTTAGTTACAGTTGGAATTTTAATGATCCGTCAGATCCAACCCCGGCGTTAATTAAAAATCCTATTCATAAATACAGTGCGGTAGGGCCATATGATATACAGTTGAAAATTACAACATCCGCTGGTTGTGTAGATTCTCTTACACAAGTATTAAATACTATATATCCACAGCCACATGCCGCTTTCCAAGCAACGCCTGATACAGTTTGTGTAAACGATAATATTACTTTTATAGATAGGAGCAATGGTATTACCAGCTCTCCTGTATCATGGGTATGGGATCTGGCCGGCACTTCTTCATCGCAACAAAATCCTTCGAAGCAGTTTACAGATTCCGGTTCATTTGCTATACATATGTATTTTTACAACGGTCAGGGATGTGTGAGCGATACAGCCATTCAATCTGTTACCGTATATCCCTATCCCAAGCTTACTTTGGGTAATGGGTTATTTGTTTTAGAAGGTGGAAGTGTTCCGGTAATCCCGCAATATGTATATGGAACTAATCTTCAATATATGTGGTCTCCGGCTACTTATTTGAATAGTGATACTGCAATGAATCCTGTTGCTTCGCCGGTAGATGATATCACTTATACATTAAAATTGACTGGCATTGGCGGTTGTAGTGTTTCGGATAATATCTTTATAAAAGTTTTACGTTCACCTGTTATTCCCAATGCCTTCTCGCCTAACAACGATGGCATCAATGATACCTGGAAGATCAGGTACCTTGAAAGTTATCCGGGTGCTACTAT
>JAGWUV010000068.1 GCA_028875875.1 Bacteroidota bacterium | reverse complement strand
TACCTGGAAGATCAGGTACCTTGAAAGTTATCCCGGTGCTACTATCGATGTGTACGACCGATATGGTCAGCAGGTATTTCACTCTGTGGGTTATTCAACGGAATGGGATGGAACATTGAATGGGAAACCATTACCTGTTGCTACCTATTATTATATTATAAATCCAAAGAATGGAAGGCCAACGTTTAGCGGTTCTGTAACCATTATAAAATAACTCTAACCGATTGCGATGAAGCAAAAACAACTGATAATATTATTGATAAGTCTGGCAGGAGTACTTGGAAAATCGGCTGCACAACAACGTCCATATTACACACAATATATTTTGAACACATACATTATTAATCCTGCGGTGGCTGGTATTGAAAATTATTGGGATATTAAAGCCAGTCACCGTATGCAGTGGGTAGGCTTGCAGGATGCTCCGGTTACTACTTATTTTACTATTCAGGGGCCACTGAAGAAAAGTGCGTACGATAGGGAAACCGCTACTTCATTTCATGCAAGAGGAGAAAATCCCCGTGGGCAGGCCTACTGGCAAGATTATACTTCTGCGGAACCACATGCAGGTGTTGGTTTAACTATTTTAAATGATCAAACCGGACCATTGAACCGTTTCGCAGCATATGGAACATACGCTTACCATTTGGGTTTATCACCTCGTACAAGTTTGTCATTAGGCGTATCTGCCGGAATTACCCAATTAAGCTTGAATGCAGATAAATTAAATTTTGCAACACCTGTAGATCCGGCTGTTGCTCAAAGCGGTATTATCAATACGATCAAACCGGATATCAGTGCTGGCGTTTGGTTGTATTCGAGGGATTATTTTGTTGGACTATCTGTACAGCAGATCATTCCTCAACAGGTGGCGTTCAGCAATAATACCGTTCAATTGCAGAATGGGAAGTTATTGCCACACACTTTTTTAACCGCAGGCTATAGGATGTTTATTAGTGAAGATGTAAGTTTTCTTCCTTCTGTTATGTTGCGTTATATCAATCCATTGCCAATAGGAGTTGATCTGAATATGAAATTCCAATATCAGGACTTGGTTTGGGCCGGAGCTTCTTTCAGGTATAAAGACGGATTCGCTGCGATGTTTGGTGTGAACCTTAGTAACCAGTGGAATATTGGTTATTCATACGATGTAAGCACATCACAGCTTAACACCGTAAGCAAAGGAACCCACGAAATATTAGTTGGTTTTTTACTGGGGAATAAGTATGGCGATTGGTGCCCCAGGAATTTATGGTAATTAATTATCGCTGATCTCGATTTCTATATTGGTTGCATCATCAGTTGTTTCGTTCTTTTCTTTGGTGATGGTTACAGTAATAGCATTTTTGTGCTTGATGATGGTTATTTCTTTCTTCTGTTTATCTTCTTTCACCGGATTTACGTTCTGGTAAACAATTACAGGAGCCGTGAAAACTGCATGAGAAAGTTTTATAGGGGCGTCTGTTGTTGCTACTTCATAGGTTTTATAGTGATAAGGGTCATAATCCGGAATTGTTGTAAGCAGAGAATCCAGCTTTTTTAGCCTGCTTTCCGCTAATATAAGTTGCTGTTTTTGTTTCTTAAACTGTTCTGCATTTTTAGCTGTTAGGTTCCTGTCGATATTGGCTTGTGCCGCGATTAGTTGATTTAATATGTTTGTTTTATTTATTAATGGAATATCGGCACGTTTCAATTCTTCAAAGGCTTTTCGAATTGATTCCTTCACTTGTTGATTACTTAGTGCCAACTCTTTTTGTTGTTGCAGGAATACTTGTTGCATATCTGCTTTAGCCTTGCTAATGTCTGCTTTTACATTCCTCCATTCGGCAGGTTTCATTATATTCAAAGGTAATGGTAATTTAACCAGATCGTTACTATCGATCATTAATAAGGAAGGTAGGCTTATCGGCTTAGGTACTTCAAAGTGTTGTATTTGTTGGTCAACTTCTTTCTGAATTTTTGCTACATCAAGCTTTTCAATTTCTTTAATTGCAATAGGGGGGATGGTTTCCCATACTGCATGTTCAATAGTTTGATTCTTTTCTTTCTGTACCCTGGTACCTACAGCTTGTGTAATTTGGTTATTGATTGCTTCCTGCAAAGGTTTTTGTAAAAAGAACACAGGATTGAAAAAAGGATTATTCACTTTAGCAGTTACGGGCTCTATTACAATTGTTCTTGTTTGTTGATGAGCTCTAGCGTATACTTCTTTTTTTTGAGGTTTAAGCCATGTAACACTGCAAAGCACTATTGTAATAAGTAAAAGTGAAAGTAGTTGAGAAGTATAATTGAAAGAATGTTCGTGAACCCCAATCATTCTTTTAACTCTCATAACAAGATCACCGTTTTTAGGCACAGCCATCATGGATAAATGTTGTGCCTGTGTTTCTTTAGAAGCATAAGCTATTTGCAGTAATGCCTCTGCATACATAGCGGGTTGGTATTGGAATTGTAAAACCCAGTCGTCGCAGGCATTTTCCCTTTCGGAATGAATTTGTTTTTTTAGAAGTTGGGTAAAGGGATTGAAAAAAAGAAGCATTTCAATAACCGATAATACAATATTCAGCACATAATCGTATCGTTTAATGTGTGCCATTTCATGTAATAACACGGCTTCTAACTGTTCTGTGGAAAGCTTATTGAGGCTAGCTAATGGTACAAGTATAATGGGCTTAAGAAAGCCGATTGTCATGGGGCTTTTAATATGTTGCGAAATAAAAAGTTGTATTCTCCTTGATATTTGTAATTGTTCGGCAATATTGCTAATGAACTCTTGCCAATAAGTGCCTGCTTCAGATAACCCAGATCTGCGTAAAGCCTGGGTTTTATTATACATCAACCCCCACCGTATTAATAAAAATGTAAGCAGGAGTAGATAGGCGAATGATAGAAAGGGGAGCATTTTTTCTACGTAAACAATTCCTTTCAATAGAATAGAGTGAAATGAATTAGGGGAGGAAGGAATAACAACTTCGAAAAAAGTATTTTGGGTATTGGAAGGAATAGCAACTACTTCCAGGTATTTGAAATAATAGAATTGCAGTGTGCATATGAACCAGGTAAAACCTGCTAATTGTGCGGCTACAGCCCACCTGAACTCATTGGTAGCTGAGGGTTTACCAATAAATGTGATTATGGAATAAAGAAACCAAATCAATGCCATTTGCCATAAGCTGTTTGCTATGGCAAATCCCAAAGCCTCCAGAAATGCAGAGTGGAAAATAGCAGACATGTACTATTTCTTTTTCAGGTTATCCAATAGTTTTTGAATTTCATTGAGATCTTCTTCGCTGTGTTGAGCTGAACCCAGTGCCTGCATTACCAATTCTGTTGAAGAACCGCCAAATAGTGAATGCACCATTTTCCCAATAAACTGCTTCTGAGTACTCTCCTTGCTGATGTTGGCTTTATAAATATGTGTTTTGCTACTGTCATCCCTTTTCACTAATCCCTTTTCAAACATAATTTGCATTAGTTTGAGTGTTGTAGTATAACCTGCATCTTTATGTTCGCTCAAAGTTTCATGTACTTCTCTTACTGTAGCCTGTTCTTTGTTCCACAATACTTGTAATATTTCTAATTCACTATCGGTGGGCTTTAAATTTTTGAATGTGCTCATTTTTACGACTTGTTTCGTACTAAAATACGGATGATTTCGTAAATAAAAATATAAAATTGATAAATGAGTTTACCAGTCTGTCGCTTTGAAAGATACTTTTAAAATGTAACCGGAATTTTTAAATATAGGTAGGTGAAACAAACAAAAAAATCCCCGTAATTACGAGGATTTGATGTTATAAAATCAGGCAGTTTTAATCTGTACATTGGATATTACAGCCACCGGGTGTAGGTTTTCCAACAGGCTCAACGGTATATCCACTTCCTACTTCAACCCAAAAAAATCGTTTAACATAGTAATGATGATAATACAACTGATCACCTTTACAACAGGTAAAATCTTTCGTATTTTTAAAATTTCTGCCAAACATACTGGTTGTAGGAGCCAGGATAGTAAAACTTACAATGGTGATGGCTACGAGTACAAGCCCAAAATTGAACTTTAGTTTTGTAAACATAGGTTATTGGTTTTAATGTAGTAAAATCGCTACACAAATGTAGAAAGCTTTCTCAAAAGTGAAAATACTTTTCGGTGAATTCGGGGTTGCTTTATATGTTCACCGTCATTTAATATCGGTGGGGCAAACAATATTACAGCCACCGGCAGCAGATTTTCCTACCAGTTCGGCGGTGTAACCTTTTTGAATGTTAATCCAGAAAAATTTTTCAACAAAATAATGATGGGTGTACAACCGATCTCCTTTGCAACACGTGAAATCGTTTGATGGAATATAAAATTTGCCGAACATTTTGATGTATTGGCCCAATACAATAGCAATGACTAAAATGGAAGATGTGGTTATGACTAGTGCGTTTTTTCTTCTTGTGTTCATCGTAGTAAAATTACTACAAGAAAATTATGTCAATAAAAAATCCTGCGTTTAACGCAGGATTTTTTACATGAATGGTTCA
>JAGWUV010000019.1 GCA_028875875.1 Bacteroidota bacterium | reverse complement strand
AATGGCTCAACTGGCTTACACTGATTTCGATGAATTAAATTATCATGACAATGAAATTCTTAAAATAGTTGAAGGCCAAAATGTAAAAATGTTTTACCAAAAGGATAAAGATTGGCATTACAGAAGTGAGGAAAGAAGATGGGTGCCATTAAATGACAATAGCAGTTGGCGGAAAATGGTCAAAAAAGGTATCAGAATTGAGGAAACTAGCTTTTACGTTCGCTAATCTTCGCCTAATATGGGTTTTGTGCATACTGGGGCGAACACCTAAGTTTTCCGTCTCCGCAGGTCTGGCACTGCCGACCCTTCGGAGAAAGAAAAGAAAACACTTACCATGCGATATCTATTTTCAGCATTACTTATTTTAACCTTACTTACAGTGTCATGTAAAAAGGTAAATCAAACGTTTGTAATTCCGGAAGGAACCTATGTAGGCGCATTTCAAAGATTAACTTCAAGTGGTGGACAGGTATCAAATGTGACAATTACATTTTCAGGGAATAATTGGACAGGGGAAAGTCAATTTATTAAATACCCGGCTTTGTGTCATGGGACATACAAAGTAATCGGTACTGATAGTATAACTTTTGAGAACGCTTGTTTCTGGACAGCAGAATTCGATTGGACACTCATTTTATCTCAAAACTATAAAATCAAAGTAGTTGGTAATAACCTTGAAATATCAAGAGATTACAATGGTGTATTCAAAGACGTCTACAATTTAACAAAGCAATAAATTTTCCCTTTCCGCTGGGTCTGGCACTGCTGATCCCTGCGGGGATAATCGTTTTTTATAGTAAATTTATGTCATGAGAAAAATAGGTATGGTTTCAATTTTGGTATTTTCTTTTCTGTCTTGTAAGAAAAGCCAGGCTGATACCAATGCAAGCGGCACTATTGTAAAACAATCAATTGACGGATGTACATGGCTTATTAAATTGGATAATGGTAGTATATTAGAACCAAGCAATCTATTATCCTTTACTACGGTTACCGTTAAAGATGGTCAGCGGGTTACGCTTACTTACCAAAAATGCCAGGATTGTATTTCTATATGCATGATGGGTGAAATGGTATATTTACAAGCTATTTCAAACCAGTAAATCGCTTATGCCGCAAGGCCTGTTGTAAAAGGGTGTTCCGGGAGAAAAGAAATACTTACATTCGCCGCCCTTAAAACAACAATTCAATGAAACTGGAAGAACAACTTCAGGCCAGGAGTGGCCATCAGTGTGAATTATGTAGTTCCGCCGCTGCTTTGCAGGTATATGCCATCCCTCCCCAGGATAACAGTAACACTGATAATTCTATTCTTATCTGTAATAAATGCGCCGCACAGGTTGAAAAGAAAGAGGAATTAGATCATGCACATTGGTCTGCTTGTTTACCCACAAGTATGTGGAGTGAAGTGCCGGCAGTACAAGTTGTTGTATGGCGAATGTTGAACAGGCTGAGGGAAGAAAGCTGGGCTGCAGACAATTTGGATATGATGTATTTGGATGATGAAATGCTGGCGTGGGCGAAGGCTACAGGTGATCATGAAAATGATGCGTCGGTAGATTTGCATAAAGATTGCAACGGAGCGGTATTGCAGCAGGGAGATACGGTGGTGCTGATCAAATCATTAGACGTAAAAGGCTCTACACTGAATGCGAAAATGGGCACCGTAGTGAAGAATATTCGTTTGGTGGAAGATAATACTGAACAAATAGAGGGAAGGATAGAGGGCCAGGTGATTGTGATACTAACGAAATATGTGAGGAAGCAGGGGGCGTAAATATTCCTGCTCACTAAAATAAAAAAGCCCATTACAATTCTTTTGTAATGGGCTTTGCTTTTGCCTTTTTGTTCTTTATTTCAGCATCCCTAAAGTATGCTGCATTCGTTTGATGGTTTCTTCTTTGCCAATGATCTCGGCAATATTAAATACATGCGGACCGAATTTGCCACCTACCAGCATAATGCGTAAGGGCAACATTAATTCACCGGGTTTAATATCATTCACCGCTGCTATTTCTTTAAATTCTTTTTCCAGTTCATCGTGCTTCCACAGAGGCATTAATTCATACGCACGGATCAGTTCTGCAAAGAACAGGTTCTTCTGCTCATTCCATTTGGGTTGAATAGCGGTAACTTCAATTGCTTCCGGTGCTTTAAAAAAGAAAGAAGCCTGTTGCACGAAATCGGAGAATAAACTGCAGCGGTCTTTTACCAGTTCTATTACCTCAATTAATTTTTTATCATCAGTGATGGTGATGTTATTGGCTTCGAATTGTTTTTTCACTTCAGGCATCCATTGTTCAACAGGTAGTTTTTTCAACCATTCATGGTTGAACCATTTGGCTTTCTCGTAATCAAATTTAGCGCCGCCCTTGTGTACTCGCTCCATGGAGAACTGTTTAACCAGTTCCTCCAAAGTGAATATCTCCTGGCCTGTACCGTCATTCCATCCCAGCATGGCCAGCATATTAATAAAGGCTTCCGGTAAAAATCCACGCTCTTTAAAGCCGGTGGTTTTTTCATTCGTCCTGGGATCTTGCCAGTCCATCGCAAATACAGGAAAGCCTAACCTGTCGCCATCACGCTTACTCAATTTACCGTTACCATCAGGTTTTAATATCAACGGCAGGTGTGCCCATTGCGGCATGTTCTCCAGTCCAAATAAATGCTTCCATAAAACAATATGCACGGGAGCACTGGGCAGCCATTCTTCTCCTCGGAAAGCATGGGTGATCTTCATTAAGTAATCATCCACTACCACTGCCAAATGATAAGTAGGCATGCCATCTGCTTTCAGCAATACTTTATCATCTACTAAGGCGGAATGAAAATTTACTTCCCCGCGGATCATATCTGTGAAACTGATGGTCTCATCGGCAGGCATGTTGATGCGTATTACATGCGGTGTTTGTGCGGCTAGTAATTGTTCGGTTTCTTCCTTGCTCAACGTTAAAGAATTCTTCATCTGTAAACGTGTAGCATGACTGTATTGAAAGTTGGGTATCTCTTTTCTTTTAGCTTCGAGTGCTTCGGCTGTATCAAAAGCGTAGTATGCCAGTCCTTTAGCCACCAGTTGTTCTGCATAGTCCCTATATAAAGCTTTCCTTTCACTTTGCCTGTAAGGGCCGTAGGGGCCGCCATGTATGGCGCTCTCATCGGGTGTAAGGCCACACCATGCCAGGCAATTGAAAATGTATTCTTCTGCTCCCGGAACAAAACGGGTTTGATCAGTATCTTCTATACGCAGAATAAAATCGCCACCATGATGTTTGGCGAATAAATAATTAAATAAAACGGTTCTCACTCCGCCTAAATGCAGTCCGCCTGTGGGTGATGGCGCAAAACGTACTCTTACTTTTTTATCCATAGGCCGCAAAGATACGGCAGTGAAGGCTTCGGGCAGACCTGCAAGATAAAGAGGGTGCTGAGCAGTTGAAGGGTAGTGATAACCGCGAAGGAGGAGAGGCGCCAGGATAGTCTCTGTGTCGTCGCGTCTCAGCGGTTCTTAAAAGGACTATCAAAGCCTATAAACAATAAAAACATTTTACTTCGTGCTCCTTTGCTTCTTTCTGCCTTGGTGGCAATGTTATTAGCAACGGTAATGTTCGTTACTATAACATTTTATTGAGTGATCGCCTCTGCTGGTTTGGATATTATTTATTTCCTTTGTTTTGAGTTACCTTCATCGGTACTTTATATTTATGGATACACAACAATTACTGGATTATTTGCAGCAGCACAAGGTTGAAAAGGTGAAGTTTGCTTTTGCCGATATTGATGGTGTGTTGCGTGGCAAGATCATTCATACAAAGAAATTACTGGATGGCATAAAAGATGGCATTGGTTTTTGTGATGTGGTGTTTGGATGGGATAGCAGTGATGCGTTGTACGATCACTCAGGTATCACCGGCTGGCATTCCGGTTATCCGGATAAAACCTGCTTTATCGATCTCTCTACTTTCCGCACGATTCCCTGGCAGGATAATATTCCTTTTTTCCTGGCAGACTTTGGTAGCGATGTAGCTGCATGTTCCAGAAGCCTGCTGAAAAAGATTGCCGGCGAAGCCCAACAAATGGGTTTTCATACAGAATTCGCTCAGGAGTTTGAATGGTTCAATTTTAAAGAAACGGCACAATCACTTCAGGAAAAATCATTCACCAATATAGAGCCGCTTACGCCGGGTATGTTTGGGTACTCCATCACCAGGCCATCCATGCAAAGCGAGTTTTATTACGACCTGTTCAATCAATTGTCGGCTTTTGATGTAACCTTGGAAGGATTGCATACGGAAACAGGTCCGGGTGTGTATGAGGCGGCTATTATACATGATGAAGTAGTGCATGCAGCCGATAAAGCTGTGCTGTTTAAAACAGCAGTGAAAGAGATCGCTTATAAGCACGGTATCATGGCTTCTTTTATGGCTAAATGGAATGAACAATTACCCGGATGCAGTGGCCATATTCATCAAAGTTTATGGAATGAAGCAGGCACAAAGAATTTGTTCTTTGATGATACGGATGAACATAACATGAGTATTGTAATGAAGCAATACCTTGCCGGACAGTTGTATTGCCTGCCACATATTTTACCGATGTATGCACCTACGGTAAACAGCTATAAACGTTTGGTGGAAGGTGCCTGGGCACCCACCACTGTAACCTGGGGATTTGATAACAGAACAACGGCCATACGTGTGTTGAATAACAAAGAAAAATATGCACGGATAGAGATGCGTGTGCCGGGCGCTGATACCAATCCATACCTTGCGCTGGCAGCTTCGCTGGCTTCGGGTTTGTATGGTATTAAGCATAAACTGAATCTGGATATTGCCCCTACTTACGGTAGCGGCTACGAGCATAAAAAAGATGGGGTATTGCCTGCTAACCTATTGGCAGCTACAACAGCGATGCAACAGTCTGCTATTGCCAAAGAATTATTGGGTGAAGCATTCGTACACCACTTTACACAAACCCGTATATGGGAATGGAAGCAGTTTGCCAAACATGTAACAGACTGGGAATTAAAAAGATATTTTGAGATCATTTGATGAGGTAGTTATGATTGAAAACAAATACGCTGAAATTATACAGGAAGCCTGGGAAGAATACGATGCTTCGAAACCTATCAGGAAGATAGAAGATATTAGTGCGAGGGTATCTACGAATCATGTGTTCCGGATAACGTTTGAAGATGATGATATCATCATTGCCAAACTTTCTTATTTCGGGCAATACGAGCATTTTAAAGAAGATCATCGGATCATCCACAGTTTATCTAATAACCTATTGTATCCTTTTGAGCATTTACTGGCTAAATCGCTGTTAAAGAATAACAGGGTGTACACTTACCGTTATGAAAAAGATGGCATAGATGCATGGGTAGTATTTTATAACCCGAGCCGTGTAATGCAACGACTGCCCAAACGCTTGGAAGAGCATCATATTAAAAAACTGGGGCAGCAGATCGGTAAGTTTCATAAAGCCTGCTCCCGTTTGCGTAACGTGTTGCCTAAATCATCCAAAACATTACGTACCGATATTTATACGTTGATGGAGCAATTGGAACAGGATGAAACAAAGTTTGGCTCCCGTATGCAGGCTGATTACATCAGGTATCATTGTGAATTGTTTTTGAAGAACCGTTTAAAGTTGAATGCAGGCTCTTTTGAAACGATCCCTGTTTTTATCGACTGGAACATCGGTAATTTCTCTGTTACGAATAAAACGGAGTTGTATTCAAGGTGGGATTTCGATTGGTTCAGGATGAGTTCACGCATGATGGATTTTTATTTCTTTAGCCGTGTGGTTTCTGATGGCGGCGATAAAACTGTTTTCAGTTACCTGATCAACCCGATGACGGAAGAGAGGTTCATTTTGTTTCTGGAAGAATATCATAAAGTCAATCCATTAACAGCCGATGAGATACGCTTCCTGCGTGAAGTATATCGTTTCTTCATTTTGAACTATGTGATCAAAGACGGCAATTATTTCTTCAGTGATCATTATGCCAGGAAGTTACAATCAGAAGCTTTTGAACTCTATCTTCCTTCGGTGGACAGAGATTTTGATCCTGAGAAAATTATAGATGCACTGAAAATAAAAGATACCAATAAAATAAAGAGTTACGTAACCCGCTAGTTATGATGCAAATTGAAAATTTTAAAACTGTTGTAGAAAGATATCAATACATTTTCTTCGATGCCTATGGCGTTTTGAAAAACAACAAAGGCCTGGTAGAAGGTATTGAGCAAACTTTTCTTCATTTGGAAGAACAACAGAAAGAATATTTCATTGTAACGAATGATGCATCCCGCAGCCCCATGCAACTGGCGGAATCTTATCACCGGTTGGGATTGAAGATTGTGGATCATGAGCGGATCATCTCTTCAGGTATGTTGGCAAAAGAATACCTTGATCTGAAGGTAAATGATGGTATTGTAGCGTATTTGGGAACAGAAAATTCAGCACATTACATTGAAAGCTCGGGTTTACATACCCTGCCTGTAAGGGAAGTGAATGAATCTAATATCGACCAGGTGAATGCACTGGTTTTGTTGGATGACGAGGGGTTTGATTGGTTCGGGGACCTGAATAAAACCGTGAACTTATTGCGTAAGAGAACCATTCCTGCTATCGTTGCGAATACCGATAATACATATCCGGTGAATCAAAAAGAAGTGTCTATTGCCATCGGCGGTATTGCTACTATGATAGAAAGTATTGTGGGAAAGCGTTTCATCAGGTTTGGCAAGCCTGACTCTCAAATGTTTATGTTTGCTTATGATCTGATCCGTGAGAGAAACCCTGTAAGTAAAAAAGATATTTTAATGGTAGGCGATACGCTGCACACCGATATTATCGGCGGCAACAAGTTTGGCTTAGATACCGTACTGGTACTTACAGGAAACACACAGGCCAAAGATGCAGAAACAAGAATACATGCTACAGGTATCGTTCCCACTTATATCTGTGAAAATGCAGTGGTAGGATAAGGAAGCAGCACTCATTAACTGCATTCCCTGAGTGTGGTTGTTAATTATAACATCTTCTTCAGCTAAATCCGCTGATTATTTTCTGCTGCAGCCAACTACTTCAATACTTTTGATGTTATACACCATGATGCAGCAAATAATACAGGTAGAGGGCCTACGAAAAGAGTTTGGTTCCCTTACAGCCGTTAATAATTTATCATTCTCCGTGGCACAGGGAGATGTGTATGGTTTCCTCGGGCAAAATGGGGCCGGTAAAAGCACTACCATACGTATGTTGTTAACCCTGATAGCGCCTACTTCAGGAAAGATAGAATTGTTCGGCATGCCCTTGTCTTCCCGCCGTAAAGAAATATTACGCAATGTAGGTGCTGTAATAGAAAAGCCTGATGTATATAAGTATTTATCTGCGTATGAAAACCTGAAACTCTTTGCCAGGTTAAGCGGTGTTCGTGTGCAGCATGGACAATTGATGGATCAATTGGAGATGGTAGGCCTTGCACAGCGTGCACATGATAAAGTAGGTACTTTTTCACAGGGGATGAAACAACGGCTAGGTATTGGTATTGCACTGGTACATAACCCGCAACTCATCGTATTGGATGAACCTACCAATGGATTAGACCCACAAGGTATTGCTGATATACGCAACCTCATTTTACGTTTGAGCAGGGAGATGCATAAAACAGTATTGGTGTCATCGCATCTTTTATCTGAGATTGAACAAATTGCTACCAAAGTACTCATTATTGATAAGGGGAAAAAGATTGTTGAAGGCACTGCTTCTACATTATTCGATCCGGCGAAAACAGTAGTAGAAGTACAAGCATTAGACAATGAAGAAGCTTTTCGGTTATTGCAGGAAAGTACGTGGGCCGGAGCCCTTCAGCAAAACAGGAAGGGTGTGCTGCTGCAGTTAGACAGGCAACTGATACCGCAGTTGCATAAAGATTTGGTGGCCATGAATATTGCATTGGTATCGCTACAGCCAAGGCATAGCCTGGAAGATTATTTTCTTCGGGTTACCACAGGGAACCAGCATGTAGATGCATGGCAGGATGAAAATATTGTTTCGGGAGATACACAAATTAATTAGAAATCATGTTTACGCTTTTTCAAACCGAGTTATATAAAATATTCAGAAGGCCGAGAACCTATATAGCATTTGCTGCGATCACTGCATTGATAACAATTGTACAGCTTGGGCTGAAGATGGATGGTAAAGAATATGCAGCTTTTGTGATGGCAGATTTGAATAATACCTTTCAAATAGATGGCAAGATCATCAACGGGTATTTTGTATGTTATGTGGTGCTGCAATTATTACTGGTGCATGTACCCTTGTTGATTGCCCTGATTGCAGCAGATATGATCAGTGGTGAAGCAAATATGGGTACACTTCGTTTATTATTGACCAAGCCTGTTGGAAGAACTGAATTTATTCTTGCAAAATTCCTGGCAGCAACAGTGTACACTTTATTGTTGCTGGTTTGGGTAGCGGTACTCGCTTTGTTTGTTAGTATGTGGCTGTTCGGAACAGATGACATGTTTTTATTAAAGAACAGCTATGCTGTTCAAATTGAAAGGGTAGATATTTTCTGGAGATATGCCGGGGCCTTTGGATTCGCTGCTTTAGCTATGACAACGGTGGCGGCTTTAGGTTTTTTTCTGTCACAGTTTGCAGAAAATTCTATTGGTCCTATTGTTGCTACGATGAGTGTGATTATTGTATGCACCATATTAAGTACAATGAGTATTCCTTTGTTCAATAAGATCAAGCCTTATTTGTTTACAACACATATGGTGGCATGGAAGGAATTTTTTGATGTGAAAGTGAATGATTCTAACGAAACAATAAGAGGTACTATTCAAAATCCCGATAAGCTCATTCGTTCATCGCTGGTCTTGTTCTTTCATATCGTTGCCTTCGTGGGAGCATCGGTATATGTGTTTAAAAAGAAAGATGTGCTGAGTTAAAAAGAAGTCAGGAACTTAAAATGTAAAATGAAAATGATGAAGCAGTTGTATAAAATAATTTGTTTTTTCCTGGTAACAGGGGTTACTGTACAGGCAAAAGCACAGGATATGACAGCCTTGGTAAATAAGGTAAAAGCGAAGATGGAAATGGTGAATGATTATGTTGCAGAAGGAAAGATGAAAACAGATGTGGCGTTTATTAAAGCGCCGGTAGGAAAGGTGAAAGTGTTTTATAAAAAACCGGATCACTTTAAACTGAAACGTGATAATGGCATTTCCATTTTGCCGAAAGGTGGTGTGAGCGTAAACATGAGTTCGCTGATCGCTATCAATAGTTTTGTGGCATTGTCTGCCGGGGAAGCCATTGTAGACGGTGTTACTACCAAGGTGGTGAAACTGCTTCCTACTAATGATAACAGCGATATTGTATTAACCACGCTTTATATTGATGAGCCTCATTTGTTGGTTCGTAAAGCAATAACTACTACCAAGGAAAATGGCACTTATGAGATACAAATGAGTTACGGCCATTATACTTCTTATGGCTTACCCGATAAAGTTGTGTTTAGCTTTAATACGAAGGATTATAAAATGCCTAAAGGAGTAACACTTGAATTTGATGATCCGGAAAAATTATCTCCTGCACAACAACTTAAAAACAAAAAAGGGAAAGTAGAAATACTGTACAGTTCCTATGTTATCAATAAAGGGATACCCGATAGTATGTTTCGTTAGAAAAAATGTGTAATATGCAGTAAGTTTAATCTGCATATGAGAATTTTGTATCTGCTCACCGTTCTTTTTGTCATAACCATCTTTGGTTCCTGTAACAGGAAGCCTGAAAAAGGATGGAAACGTATTACTGCCTTTAATTATCAGATAGATTACCCTGAGAACTGGAAAATAAAGAATGATAAATCGGGCTATTACGAAGCTTTGAGCATCACCCCTACAGATTCCCTTCCGGATACGTTACGATCAGATTTTGTTCAGGTAATCGAATTCGATAGTCTCGGTATTAGCTTTGATGAGTTCAAGCAATGGGGACTTACGCATTTCTCCGATGTCTTTCACCAGAACATACGTGTATTTAATAATGTGCCTGTTACCAATTTTGGAGATGCTGAAGCCTGGGTATTTCAGTTTTATGCTTTGGCAGAAAATTTTTCAGAGAACAACAAGACTGAAGAAGACGTGACTAATCCATTCCAGCTCTACTTAGTTAGTGGTAACGGAAAATTCTATGGAATTATCACCACAGCAGCATTTTCTGGTGAGCCTACAAAAAGATCGGCCACACTTTCCCGGATTGTCGGTTCTTTTAAGTTGATAAAGCATACGAAAAAGGAGCAGCAGCAACAGCCTAAAAAAATCTCCCCTTCCAGCTTACTTGAAAGTTAGCCTGTGGTTGCAGTTGCAGGATGCCTTCTTTATCGCTCAGTTGCTGTGTAGTATCTACGCTATCAGCAATGCCGCACCAGGGCTCAATACAAACAAAGTCGGCATGCTTAGCACTCCATATACCCATGTAAGGAAATCCATCGAATGTAATGCTAACACCATGCTTGTGTTGATGGCTTACAATCGAGATGGTGTTTGATCGTAGCTGCTTAAATACCAGTGCATCAGAAAAAAATAACGCTTTGGTCAGTGGTAACTCTTGCTCGTTTTGTAAAACAGGGATAGTCTTTTTTTCGATTAATCCTTCGGCTGAAAGTGGCCAGCGGCCTATGTTTTCCGGAGTATTGAATAAAAGATAATAATCAGTGAATGTAGTTCCTTCGGTGAGCGGCACTTTAAATGCGGGATGTGCCCCAACAGAAAAGAATAACTCATGGTTGCCTGTATTGTTTACTGCATAGGTTACGATAAGCTCTTCGTTTTGCAGCGTATAAATGATGGAAAAATGAAAATCGAAAGGATATATTTTTCTGGTTTCTTCGTTTGAAGCGATGCTGAAGGTAATGCTGTTTGCACTTTGTTGTGTTACCTCAAACATGCTATCTCTTGCAAAGCCATGCCTGTTCAATGAATAGGCTTGCTTATTAAAATAGTAAGTATTGTTCTTTAATCCGCCAACGATAGGAAACAGTACCGGGCTTTTCTTGCTCCAGAAAGCAGGATCGCCGCCCCACATATATTCCAGCTTGGTATGCTTGTTATAAATGCTTTGTAATTCTGCTCCTTTAGCTGCAATACTTACTTCTAAATATTGATTGGATATTTGATACATAGACGTGCTTGTTGAATGTAGTTACTGCAGTACAAGTGTGCGACGCAACGATGTTGAAAATATGAGTTGATGCGGGTAAACCAAAATTATCCTTCCGTTTCTTCTACTCTCTCATCAACAGCATTGGCAAATAACCTGGCACTCATTTTCTTTAAAGGATTTTGACGTGCAATTGTATATCCTTGCCTTCTTTGGATGATATCAACTGCTTCAAAAATAGCAGCGAGGAAAGAGCTGGCATCGGCAGTACCTTTCCCTGCAATATCAAAGGCGGTACCATGATCCGGGCTGGTGCGTATAGCTTGTAAGCCGGCAGTGTAATTAACGCCTTCGCCTATGGCGAGAGATTTAAAAGGAATCAATCCCTGGTCGTGGTACATGGCCAATACTGCATCGAATTTCTCATGAGAACTTCTTGCAAAAAATGCATCGGCACTGTAAGGGCCAAGTGCCAGCATATTATGAACCTGTTTGGCTTCTTTGATAGCAGGTTTGATGATCTGTTCTTCTTCGGTTCCAATTAATCCTTCATCCCCGGCATGCGGGTTTAACCCTAATACTGCGATACGTGGTTTATCAATACCAAAATCCTTTTGTAAACTGCTATGCATGATGCGCAGTTTGCGAACAATATTTTCTTTGGTAATGTGTTGTGCAATACCGTTTACAGGAACATGCTCCGTAACCAAGCCTACCCGCATATTCTCTGCCACCATTAGCATAACAACATCTTCCACGCCGAACTCGGCTTTCAGGTATGGAGTGTGGCCACTATAGTTAAATTCGGCAGACTGTATATTTTTTTTATGAATGGGTGCTGTAACCAGTGCCTGGATTTGTCCTTCTTTCAATGCTTTAACGGCATATTGCAATGAGATCAATGCATATTTGCCACCGGTTTCATTTAGGGTGCCGGGTGTGATGGCTACTTCTTCTTCCCAGCAATTAACAATATTCACCTGTTTATGGCTGATCTTGGATAACTCCTTTGTACTGTTGTAAGAGAAGTTGATATCGGGTAAACTCTTGCGGTAGAAATTAATGCTTTTATTGCTGGCAAAAACAACAGGGGTACATATATCGAGAATTCGATGGTCGGCGAGGGATTTGATGATCAGTTCTATTCCGATACCATTCAGGTCGCCGCAGCTAAATCCGATAACAGGTTTGTGTTGTTCGTGGCTCATGCTAAAATTTTGATGCGTAAAGTTAAGGAGATTGCGTTAGTGCGGTGCAGGAGATAAGGGTGGTGGAAAAATACCGGTAATTGCCACTACCTGTTTAGCGCTTACTTTTGCCGCTATGGAGTACACGCTCAAGAAATCGTTGGGACAGCATTTTTTGCGGGATGAGAATATCTGCCGAAAGATTGTAGCAGCCTTGCAGGACGATACTTTTACGCAATTGCTGGAAGTGGGGCCCGGTGGCGGTGCACTAACCAAACACTTGCTGAAATTGCCTTCCATTGATTTTAAAGCGGTAGAACTGGATGAAGAAAAAGTGCAGTACCTTGAAAAAACATACCCTGCTTTACAAGGCAAGATCATTCATAAAAGTTTCCTGGATATTAATGCTCCTTTCGAAGGAAGCTTTACTGTGGTGGGCAATTTTCCTTATAACATTTCTTCCCAGATTTTATTTAAAGTGCTGGAATGGAGGGAGCAGGTGCCAATAGTGATAGGCATGTTTCAGAAGGAAGTGGCACAGCGAGTGGCTGCACATCCTGGTAATAAAGTATATGG
Organism: Bacteroidota bacterium; assembly: GCA_028875875.1. Classification (GTDB taxonomy): domain Bacteria; phylum Bacteroidota; class Bacteroidia; order Chitinophagales; family Chitinophagaceae; genus JAGWUV01. The sequence continues at coordinate 62,927 of JAGWUV010000019.1, read as the reverse complement.
TGTGATCAGTGTGTTAATACAAGCGTTTTATGATGTGGAGTATTTGTTTGATGTGCCGCCGGGTTGTTTTAATCCACCTCCCAAAGTAATGAGTGGGGTGATCCGTTTGAAGGTGAAGAAAGAAGTTGCTGCAATGAAAAGCGAGAAGGCTTTTTTCCAATTGGTAAAAGCAGCATTTAATCAACGCAGGAAAACATTGCGTAATGCTACCCGAAGTTTATTTACAGATGAACAATTACAGGATGAGATTTTTAATAAAAGAGCAGAACAGTTAAGTGTGGCAGATTTTGCGGCATTGACGTTTACCATGACAAATTAAACTATTGTATTGTGAAGAAAAAAGTGATCCTTACGGCTAAGTGCCATCCTTTTTTGTTAGAACAACTGGATGCTAAAGGCTATGAAGTGATTTATCAGCCTGGTATACAGTATGATGATCTTTATGCGATCATTGATATTGCAGAAGGGTTAATTGTTACCACCAAACTGGCCATTGATAAAGCTATGTTGGATAGGGCATCGGCATTGAAGTGGATAGGACGTTTGGGCAGCGGTATGGAACAAATTGATGTGGCTTATGCAGCAAGCAAGGGTATTAAGTGTGTAAGCAGCCCGGAAGGGAATCGCAATGCTGTGGCGGAACATGCTTTAGGATTGCTCTTGAACCTGATGAATAAGATCAGCAGTAGTTTCCAGGAAATAAAAGAAGGGAAGTGGATACGTGATGCCAACAGGGGAGATGAGTTGTCGGGTAAAACTGTAGGTATCATTGGTTTTGGTAACAACGGAAGTGCTTTTGCGAAACTGCTGGCTTCCTTCGATGTGACGGTGCTGGGTTATGATAAATACGTGTCTGGTTTTGCCAAAGGATATATTCATGAAGCTAACCTGGAACAAATTCAGCGTTATGCCGATGTGATCAGTTTTCATGTGCCGTTAACGGAGGAGACGTATCATTATGCCGATGCAGCATTTTTTAGTGCATTGAAGCGGCAGCCTTATTTTTTGAACATGTGCCGTGGTAAAGTAATGGATACAGCGGCTTTGGTGGCAGCACTGGAACAAAAACAAATTAAAGCGGCCGGGCTTGATGTACTGGAGAACGAAGATCTTTCGTCTTACAGCGCTAAGGAAAAAGAACAGTTGGATTGGTTGTTGGAACAATCCAATGTACTGATTACCCCGCATACGGCAGGGTATAGTCATGAAGCATTTTATAAAATGGCTAAAGTAGTGCTGGATAAACTGGATATATAAAAGCCGATGATTGAACAAGGTGTATAAGAGTGCGACGCAACGAAGCTGCCCGGGGTACTTCAGTCTGGCTCACATAGGAAAAAATCATTTTGTGGAGTTGATTTTTTGAGTAGAATTATTATTTTTGTAGGTACTGCAACGCTGCAAGTTCTTGTGGCGTTGTATTTTTTTTATCTCTTTTAAAACAAAGATTATGAGTGAATACGTAACTAAAGAGACTTTTGAGAAGATGAAGGAAGAGCTTCATCGCATGAAAACGATAGACAGGCCGGCTGCTTCCAAAGCAATTGCGGAAGCCCGTGAAAAAGGTGATTTGAAAGAGAATGCTGAGTATGACTCTGCTAAGGAGGCGCAAGGTTTGCTGGAAGCTAAGATTAAACAATTAGAAGGGGCTATTGCTACTGCCAAAATTGTGGATCCGGGTACCATTGATACGAGTAGAGTGGCTATATTAACCAAGGTTACCATTACCAATGTGGCAACTAAAAAAACGGTTACGTACCAGATTGTTGGAGAGAAAGAGGCTGATTTAAAAGCCGGAAAAATTTCTGCTTCTTCACCTATTGGGAAAGGTTTACTGGGGAAGTCTAAAGGAGAAGTTGCAGAAGTGCAGGCACCAACAGGTATGATCAAATTTAAGGTTGAAGAGATTACTATTTAATGGATAATTTATTGAAGAAAAAAAGCCCTGCCGCTTTGCGGTGGGGCTTTTGTTTATTCGAACGATAGGTTAGTACGCTATTGTAAGGTGAGCATGAGTAAAAAATACAGCAGGCCCATTCCGTACAAGAATAATTTAAACGACACTAATGAATTTCTCATGGTAGTGAGTTTCTTATACAACGCATGAAAAGGATGATTATTTTGCAGCTGGAAAAAATTTGTTATGACACTCTTTTCAAAAATTATTGCCGGGGAAATCCCTTCTTATAAAATCGCTGAAGATGATCGATTCTATGCTTTTTTAGACATTTTCCCTTCTGCGCCGGGACATACACTGGTGGTTCCTAAAATAGAAGTGGATCGTTTGTTTGATCTGCCTACTGATTATCTGCAAGGCATCCTTGCTTTTGCACAACCGATTGCCAAAGCCGTTCAGCAGGCTTACGGCTGTGATCGTGTAAACATTATTACCATTGGCTTTGAAGTACCGCATGCACATATTCATTTATTGCCGATGAATGGTATGGGAGATATGAATGCCCTTGCTCATAAAATGAAAGTAACACCTGCACAACTGAAGGAAGTGCAGGAAAAGATTGTAAGTTACCTGTAAGAAGGCGCTATTTCTTTACGATCCTGTGTTCATTTTTCTTCAGAAAATCATCCCAGCCTTTGAAACCTTTGGTAGCATTACCTAAGGGGGAAGATGTTTGATAATGATGGCATAGTGCAACAGCCAGGGCGTCTGTTGCATCGAAGTACTGGGGTTTTTCATCAATACTTAAGATGCGTTGTAACATGCGCCATACCTGGTCTTTATCGGCATTGCCATTTCCTGTTATAGATTGTTTTACCTTTTTGGGTGAGTATTCTGTAACCTGAAGCCCGGCCTGCATCGCAGCTGCGATGGCCACGCCTTGTGCCCTTCCTAGTTTAAGCATACTTTGTACATTCTTTCCAAAGAAAGGAGCTTCGATAGCAAAAGTTGATGGTCTGTATAAGGTAATTAGTTCCGCTACTTTGGTGTGTATCTTTTCCAGCCTTTGATAAATATCCTTATGAGAAGTGAGCTTTAGTACATCCATCAATAAAACCTGGGCTTTATTACCTTCTGTTTTCAGCAAGGCATAGCCCATAAGTTGTGTTCCCGGATCAATTCCTAAAATAATATTGCTCTTACTCATTGGTGGTGAAAATAGTGGTTTCCCTGCACATGTTTTTCTATCTGCGCTATTCCTCCGTTCTTTGTAATAGAAAAATGCATTCTGCTGAATAAACGCTTAAAAATATTCCTGAATTATTTCCTTGGCCCGATATTATTTATCTGGCTGCTTTTTTCCATCCGCCACCAGGTATTACAACAAAAAGATTTGCACCAGACCTGGAAGGCAATGGTGCAGAGTTTAACAGGGCCAGATTGGTGGAAAGTGTTAACTGTGCTGGTACTGATGTTTGTGAACTGGGGCATTGAAACCCGCAAATGGCAATTGTTGATATACGACGTTGAAAGGATATCTTTTTTAAAAGCTTTTCGTGCAGTATTCTCCGGGCAGGCTTTTGCTATCAATACCGTAAATAATGTTGGTGAATATGTGGGCCGTGTGATGTATCTGCATGAAGGGAACAGGTTACGTGCCGTTTCTTTAACCATTGTAGGCAGTATGGCACAGATCATAACTACTTTTGCCATCGGTTTAATAGGTCTTTTGTTCATGAAAAACACCATTCTGGGATCTTCAGGGAACTTTAAAGGGTTTTCGGTGTTTTGGATTGATGGTATGATGTGGTTATTGCTGTTGATTACTATTGTACTGCTCCTGTTCTATTATTCATTATCATGGGTAACAAAAATTGTAGAACGGTTGCCGTTTATGTCAAGGTTTGTTTACCTGATAGAAAAGTTAGAACAACTGCACTGGAAGGAATTAACAAGAATTTTAATCCTTTCGGTAATCAGATACGTAGTTTTTGTAGTGCAATACTTATTATTGTTACAGGTTTTTAAAGTGGAAGCGGATGCCTGGTCGGTGTGCTGGATGGTGTGTGTGATGTTTTTGATACTGGCAATCGTTCCAAGTATTGCTTTGGCTGAGTTGGGATTACGGGGGGAAGTAAGTATACAATTATTAGGCCTGCTGAGTGGTAATACACTTGGAATTGTTTTCTCGGCAACCGGTATTTGGATGATCAACCGTGTGATGCCGGCTGTGGCAGGAAGTTTGTTTATATTAGGTGTTAGACTTTTTAAGAAATAAGAGCGTGAAAAAAATTATCGTATTACTAATAGCTGTTGGAAGTTGGTTTCCCCTCTGGGCCGGAGATGATTTTTGTGGCATTCGGAACTTTGCTTTTCAGAATGGGGAAAGTATTTCCTATACCATTTTTTACTCTGTGGTGGGGATGTATGTAAATGCCGGTTCTGCTAATTTCTCCGTTGCGGAAGAAAAGTATAACAACAAACCCGTATATCATGTAATTGGGACTGGTTCGTCAAACCCAAGCTATGATTGGATATTCAAAGTAAGAGACCGTTATGAAACTTATTTTGATACGGCTACTTTACAACCTTATAAATTTATCAGGAATGTAGACGAAGGCGGCTATAAAACTTATGAGAATGTAACTTTTAACCAGCAGAATAATACTGCCATTACAACGAAAGGCGTATTTAAAGTTCCCAATTGCATCCAGGATGTTTTGAGCTCCATCTATTATGCCAGAAATATTGATTTCAACAGGTATAAACCCGGAGATAAAATTCCATTCGATATGTTCCTGGATAACGAAGTCTATCCATTATACATTCGCTATATGGGCAAGGAAGTTGTTAAAACCAAATATGGCCGTTTCAGGGCCATCAGGTTTAAACCGCTTCTCGTAAAGGGTACTATTTTCTCCGGTGGAGAAAAGATGGAGGTTTGGGTAACAGACGATGCCAATCATATTCCTGTTCGCATTGAAAGTCCTATTGTTGTTGGAAGCGTAAAGGTTGATATGATGCAGTACAGGAATGTAAGATACCCAATGACCTCTATGATGGGATTACGTTAATGCTTTTGTGTTCCATTGTTATAATCTGTTTCCCCTTAAAAAATCTTGGGTCAGCATTCTTTTCTTTCCTTCCAGCTGTAATTCCAGTATATGGATGTAACCATTGCTGCAAGCAAATTTCAAGAAGGTTTTAGCATCGCTGATTACTTCGCCGGTATTGTGTTTGTGCGAGGTGATCTCTTTCTTGCTTTTAAATACTTTCAGCATTTTTCCCTCTACATGTGTAAAGGCGCCGGGGAAAGGGGATAGGCCTCTGATTAAATTGTGTATCTCTTCGCAGGTTTTGTTCCAGTGTATCTCACAGGTTTCGGTGAATATTTTGGGAGCATGATGCAATTCAGCAGAAGCATTGTTGATAACAGAAGATTGGCTAACTTCTTTCAAGCTGCCATCTGCCAGGCCTTTAATCGTTTCAACCAATAATTCAGCGCCGATCATTTTCATAGTGTCATGCACTTCGCCAGCAGTATCATCTTCACCGATAGGAAAACTTTTTTGTAATAAAATATCGCCTGTATCTATAGCATGTTGCAGTTTAAAAGTAGTAACACCTGTTTCTTTTTCTCCGTTGATCACTGCCCAGTTGATAGGTGCTGCTCCACGGTATTGCGGTAATAGAGAGCCATGTACATTGATGGTGCCCATAGATGGCATATTCCATACTATTTCGGGTAACATTCTGAAAGCTACTACAACTTGTATATCAGCATTGAGTGAATGTAAGTTTTCTATGAACTCAGGGTTTTTCAGCTTTTCTGGTTGAAGAACCGGTAAGCCTTTTTCAACGGCATACTTTTTTACAGCACTTTCAGTAAGCTTCATGCCACGGCCGGCGGGCTTATCGGGAGCTGTAACCACAGCAACAATATTACATTCTGCCTGTACCAATGCATCCAGTGAAGCAACGGCAAATTCAGGCGTTCCCATAAAAATAATTCTCAGGTCTTTATAGTTCATGCCGCAAATGTAGGAGTGAAAATCTTTTGTATCTTAACACTTTCAACCAGCGGAAATAGCTCATCCGGTAGAGCATCAGTTTCCCAAACTGAAGGTGGCGGGTTCGAGTCCCGTTTTCCGCTCTATTCAAAATCTGTATATAACAAATATTTCTTCCTTATTTTTTTAAAAGTATCTAACTGGGGTTGCCAGCTGGCCCTTATTTCAGCTTCTGTTTTTTCTGCTTTTATCTGTTCCATCAATCGATTGCTGCCGGCAAGTTTATTAAAAAATGAAGCCGTAGGAGCATTGCTTTTGCTAGGAAGAAAGAAATGTTCTTTATCGGGAAACAGCCGGTAAGCTTCCAATAAATAGCTGAGTTGAATTTGATTATTGATGGAATGCAGTACTTCAGCATTGTTGCCGTAGAGATTCCATCCATAGCATTGCCGGTTTTTTAGTTTAGGATCTTTTGCGCCGTCGGTGCTAACGGGTGTGAAGGCATACAGCGAAGGGGGAAGGGATGGATGCCCGAAAATGCAGAAGGGATGTGGTGTGCCACGGCCCTCACTTAGTACCGTTCCTTCGAAGAAACAATTACTGGCATACCAGTACACCGAAGCCATGTCGGGTAAGTTGGGTGATGGTTTTACAGGCAGTATGTATTTGCTTTTATGCGTATAGCCGCTGCACTTGATCACCAGGAAATGAAAGGCGGTATCTTTTGAATGCTTTGCCCTGAGATAATACCGGTATTTTTCATTGGCCACTCGGGAAGAAAGCCATCCTTCACCTGTGATCATCCTTGCGTATTCACCCAACGTCATACCATATACGATGGGTACGGGCTGCATCCCGATAAAGCTTCTGTAGGCTGTATCAAGTACCGGACCGTCAACATAAAATCCATTTGGATTAGGGCGGTCGAGAATGATAAGTGGCTTACTGTTTTCGAAAGCTGATTCCATGTATTCCTGCAAGGAAGAAATGAAAGTATAAAAGCGGGTGCCTACATCCTGAATATCGAATAGCATGATATCTACATTCTTAAGATCTTCAGCTGAAGGTTTCCTTTTTTTCCCATAGAGTGATATCACCGGAATGCCGGTGGCGGCGTCAGTGTAATTATCTACTTTTTCACCAGCGTCTGCTGTGCCTCTGAAGCCATGTTCGGGGCCAAATGCCACAACAATATTGATACCCAGTTTTTGTAAGGAATCTACAAGATGTGTTTTGCCAATAGTAGCTGTATGGTTTGCAAAAACCGCTACACGCTTGCCTTTGAGTAAAGGCAAATAAGATTCCGTTCTGTAAGCGCCGGGAAGAATAGAAGATTTTTGCGCCGTTGCCAAAACGAATGAAAGCATAAAGCAGATCGCAGCTAAGATTTTCATACCAGTGATTTAGGCTTGTAAGATATTGAATTTAACTTGTGCAATTGGCAGTATCGGCGTACTTTGGCACCCTAATCGGCTGTTGTTTTTAATTGGTTGCTGCGGGATATTCTTCTGTACAAGGGTGCGACGCAACAGGTGCTGAGAAAAGATAAGAAGCCGGTTACTTAATTATTTTACTTAAAAAAAATTGTATGCAACAAGTTAAGAAAGGTGATACTATTAAAATCCACTATCATGGAAAATTGGAAGATGGTACTACCTTTGATTCGTCTGCAGGCCGCGAACCACTTGAGTTTGAAGTGGGCGGTGGCATGGTGATCGCCGGATTTGATGAAGGTGTTACAGGTATGGCGGTAGGGGAGAAAAAAACAATTCATATTCCTTTTATGGAAGCGTATGGTCCGGTACAGGAAGAAATGATCATGGAGTTTCCACGTAACCGTTTCCCTGAAGATATGACGCCTGAAGTGGGAATGCAACTGAGCATGAGCAATAGTGCCGGACAAAGTTTTCCTGTGGTGATCGTAGAAGTAAAAGAGGAAGTGGTTATACTGGATGCTAACCATCCGCTGGCAGGAAAAGACCTCATATTTGATCTTGAACTGGTAGAGATTAAAGGTGGTAGCCCGCTGATCATTATGCCTTAGTTTAAAATGAAATAATCATAATAGCGCCCCGGTGAAATTTCATCGGGGCGTTGTTGTTATTTTTGGTGATTACTATTTACGTTTAATGCGAACCTATTATGCTGAAAGATTACTTATTTACAGTGAGTGAACGTTTTATGAGGTATGTACAGGTGGACACACAAAGTGATCCTCATAGTGATACATTTCCTTCTACCGAGAAACAAAAAAACTTATCACAAATTCTGGCGGATGAATTAAAAGTTATGGGCATTACAGATGCGCATATGGATGACTATGGTTATGTGTATGCCACCATCCCATCAAATATTGATAAAAAAGTTCCGGTGATCTGTTTTTGCAGTCATGTTGATACAGCTCCTGATTGCAGCGGAACCAATGTGAAACCCCTCTTGCATAAAAATTATAATGGAGAAGATATTGTACTGCCGGATGATATTACACAGGTGTTAAGTGTAAAAGAATATCCTTACCTAAAAAAACATATTGGGAGTGATATTATAACGGCCAGCGGACTTACGTTGTTAGGTGCCGATGATAAAGCAGGTGTTTCTATCATTATGGATATGGCTCACTTTTTAACCTCACATCCTGAAGTGCCACATGGAGAGATCAAAATATTATTTACACCTGATGAAGAAGTAGGAAGGGGAACTGCAAAACTTGACCTGCAAAAATTGGGTGCTGATTTTGGGTATACATTGGATGGTGGTGAGTTGGGTACGCTGGAAGATGAGACCTTTAGTGCAGATGGTGTGGTGCTTACCATTCATGGGGTGATTGCTCATCCCGGAACGGCGAAAGGGAAAATGGTAAATGCTTTGAAGATCGCAGGTGAGATATTGGCTGTGCTGCCGGTAGAATTGAGTCCTGAAACAACGGAAGGAAGAGAAGGGTTTATTCACCCGGTGAGTGTAAATGGAATTACCGAAAAAGCAACGATCGAATTTATTATCCGAGATTTTGAAACAAAAAAACTTGCTGTATACGAGCAACAACTGAAAGCATTGGTGATGAATGTTATGGAAAAACATCCCAAAGCTTACTTTGAATTTGAAGTGCAGGAACAGTACCGTAATATGAAAGAAGTGCTGGACGAACATCCGCAGGTTGTGCAATATGCAGAACTGGCCTATGATCGTTGCGGATTAAAAAGTATCAAAGAGCCTATTCGTGGCGGCACAGATGGCAGCCGGTTGAGTTTTATGGGATTACCCTGTCCTAATTTATTTACGGGAATGCAAGCGATACACAGTAAAAAAGAGTGGATTGGTGTGAGAGATATGGAGCAGGCTGTTACCATGCTGGTATCGCTGGTAAAAGTATGGGAAGAAAAAAGTTAGAAATTATTTTAATGCAAAATGAGGGTGTTTGAATAACAAATCATTACCTTTCTAAAAAATAGTTTTATGCAATTCTTAGTCAATTTTTGGTGGGTGATAGTCATTGCCTTTATTGTTTTCAGTGGATTGGTATCTGTTACCCAGGGCAATATTGCTGTAATCACGATGTTTGGAAAATATCAACGCATCTTAAGGCCCGGCTTAAATTTTAAGATACCCATTATCGAGAATGTGTATCGCACTATCAGTATTCAAAATAGGTCGGTAGAATTAGAGTTTCAGGCGGTTACTATCGATCAGGCCAATGTGTATTTCAAAAGCATGCTGTTGTATTCGGTAATGAATGCGGATGAAGAAACCATCAAAAAAGTAGCATTCAAATTTATCAGTGATAAAGACCTGATGCAGGCATTGGTAAGAACGGTAGAAGGTTCTATCCGTGCATTTGTGGCAACAAAAAAACAAGCAGAGATCTTATTGCTGAGAAGAGAAATTGTTGAGTTTGTAAAAGAACAGATAGATCATTCACTTGAAGATTGGGGATATCATTTACAGGATCTTCAGATTAATGATATCACTTTCGACCAGGCTGTGATGGAGAGTATGAGCAAAGTAGTGGCTTCCAATAATTTAAAAGCAGCTGCTGAAAATGAAGGCCAGGCTTTATTGATCACTAAAACAAAAGCTGCTGAAGCAGAAGGTAATGCTATTAAAATTTCTGCCGAAGCAGAAAAAGAAGCTGCTCGTTTGCGGGGCCAGGGTGTTGCATTGTTCCGCGAAGAAGTAGCAAGGGGTATGAGCCAAGCGGCAGAACAAATGAAACAGGCTAATTTAGATACTAATGTAATTTTATTTAGCATGTGGACAGAAGCCATTAAAAACTTTGCCGAAGTAGGAAAAGGCAATGTTATCTTCCTCGATGGCAGTCCTGAAGGAATGGAAAAAAATATGCAACAGATCATAGCGATGATGAAGATGAAAAACAATAACCTTACTAACAGCTAAGGTAATTTCACGCATTTGTGTAAAAGCTTTCCTAAAAAAGAACGGTCATGCAATTTTATTCACAGGCTGGCCGTTCTTTTGCGTATTCAGTAATTTAGCCAATCACAAAATTTAAACTCATGTTTTACATACTGCAGGCTGGGGTTGCAACTATTGCAGATACAGTTCATAAAGCAGCCGCGGCTGCTGTACCGCAGATGCCCGAAAAAATTTCTATGTGGGATCTGTTGCAGAAGGGCGGCTGGATCATGTATCCCCTGTATGTATTGCTTATAGCTACTGTGTTTGTTTTTTTTGAGCGACTACTGGCCATCAGTAAAGCTTCTAAAATAGAAGCGAATTTCATGAGTATCATACGCGATAATATTATCACCGGCAATATTAGTGCAGCCCGTAGCCTGGCAAAAAATACGGATAATCCAGTTGCAAGAATGATTGACAAGGGTATTCAGCGTATTGGTAAACCCATCGATGCTATTGAAAAAAGCATGGAAAATGTAGGAAAGCTGGAGATGTACAAAATGGAGCGTAACTTGAATATTCTATCCCTCGTTGCGGGTATTGCCCCTATGTTCGGTTTTCTTGGAACCATAGTGGGTATGGTGCAATTGTTTTACGGCATTGCTTCCACCGGCGAGTATACATTAAACACCATTGCAGGCGGTATTTACACTAAAATGGTAACGAGTGCTTCGGGTTTGATCATTGGATTAATAGCATATGTGGGTCATAATTTTTTAAGTACACAGATCGACAAAACAGCCAATAAAATGGAAGTAGCAAGTGCAGAGTTTATCGATGTACTGCAGGAGCCAACAAGATAAATAATGCTGCATTTTTTTAGTAAGAGGGTACCCGGCTGTAGCATATAAATTAAACATCGTTGCGTCGCACTCTTGTACTGCGGTGCTTCATTCAACTTTTTGAAATAAATTATAATGAACATAAGAAGTAGATTAAGAGCACATCCTGAAATGCATACCGGTGCATTGAATGATATTTTGTTCATTCTTCTGTTGTTCTTTCTAATTGTATCTACCCTGGCCAATCCTAATGTGATCAAAGTATCCAATCCAAAGGCGAAAAGCGATACTAAGGCTAAACAAACCGTGGTGATCACGGTAGATAAGAACCAGCAGATTTATATTGGTCAAAAAGCCATTCCGTTTGAACAACTGGAATTTGAGCTTAAAGAATTCCTGGCAAAAGAAACCGATAAACCTTCCGTAGTAATTAACGGCGATAGTACATCTCATCTTGGCACAGCCATTAAAGTAATGCAGGTGATTAAGAAGCTGGGTGCTACGCCGGTAATGGCAGTAGATAATAATGGTGTGAAATAAAAAACATTTTGAGAAAATTAATTCCCAAAATGTTTTCTGGTTTTCCCCCTACTGATTAGTGTTTTGCTACCTCTTTGGCGGCATATTGTTCTAGATATGCAATTTTCCCATTTTTATCAAACATCCAGTTTTCATTTAATAGTACTGAATCTTTCTTTCCATCTTTCATTGCATCTACTTCTTTACCCCAAACGCAAACCCATATTTCGTCTTTCCCTTTTGGGTGCAGGGCAAGTGCTACGTCTATACTGTGTGCAACCGATGAAAACTTACTGCGTTGTGCTGCTACCATTGCAGTAACCGAATCTTTAGTGTTTTTGATTACTGTACCGGAAGCTGTTTTGAAGGTAACTGTATCGGCAAATTTACTTAACCCGTTTTGCAAGGTGTTATCCTGGTAGTCTTTCCATAGTTCTAAAACAGATTTCACATATTTCTTATCTGCAATTTCGAAATCGGAACTGTAATTTATGGGATACGGTAGATCAATGGAAGCAGTAGTGGTGTCTTTAGGAGGTGTTGTTGCTGCTGGTTTATTATTACAGGCTGAGAATAATAAAATACCCAGGCAAGGCAAGAGTAAACTTTTCATAACTAAGGTTTTGGTGAGCGTATAAGATAGAAACAAATTTTCTTATATGCAAGTATGTGCCTTTGTAACGTTGACTTTATTCTCGGCTGATGTAGCTGTTAATGTTTGGTATGATTAGAAAAATAAAAAAGCGCCGGGAAAAATCCCGACGCCATTCCTTCTCATGTGCTTTATTAGGAATAAAAAACTAATTACGAATTGGTCTTCCACTGGTTAAAACACTTTGTATTCTTTCCAGCGTTTTTCTTTCGCCACATAAACTTAAAAAAGCCTCCCTTTCCAAATCTAATAAATATTGTTCAGAAACCAAAGTTGGTTCGCTTAAATCTCCTCCACACATTACATAAGCAAGCTTTCGGGCAACCAAGGTATCGTGGTCTGTTGCATAACCTGCCCGCCACATACCATTGATGCCTGCAAGCATAGCACCCAGGCCAAGTTTGCCGAGTACTTTAATATCTTTTCTTTGTTGCGGTGTAACATAACCGGCATCAAATAATTCAATAACGCTCTTTTTAGCCTCTGCGATCCTTCTTTCAATATTCATTACCACTTCATCATGCCCTTTGCGAAGTATGCCCATATCAAAAGCTTCGTGTGCAGAAGTAGCTACTTTTGCTGTTGCAATTGAAAAGAACCTGTCTTTCAGTGTAATAGTTTCCGGTTCATCATTGTGCAGCTCATCGCTGGCCCTAAGTACAAATTCTTTGGTGCCACCACCGCCGGGAATTAAGCCTACACCCAATTCAACCAATCCGATATAAGTCTCAGCGGCTGCACAAACTTTATCTGCATGCAGGTTCAACTCACAACCCCCACCCAGTGTTAAGCCATGGGGTGCTGTAACCACCGGAACAGAAGAATACCGTACCCGCATCATGGTATTCTGAAACATACGAATAGCTATATCAAGTTCATCATAATCCTGTTCAATCGCATACATGAAGATCATCCCAACATTTGCGCCTGCACTGAAGTTGGCGCCTTCATTCGCAATTACCAATCCTTTGAATTTTTCTTCAGCTATAGCGATTGATTTCTGAATGCCTTCCAGCACTTCGCCGCCAATACTGTTCATTTTGGTATTCCATTCCAGCCCGGCTACATCGTTTCCTATATCATAGAGTTTGCAAGCACTGTTCTTCCAGAGAAGCTTGTCTGCATGGTTGTGTAAGATGATGAAATTGTCTCCGCCCGGAATGGCTTTGTAATTTTTGGTAGCCACATCATAGCACAGGCGTTTGCCATTTTCAACCTTATAAAAAGAAGTAAAACCATTGGCGATCATTTCTTCCGTCCATGCTGCAACACTATATCCTGCTGCTTTGAGGGCTTCCGTTGTTTTGGCAAGGCCTAATACATCCCATGTTTCAAATGCCCCGATCTCCCAGCCAAAGCCTGCTTTCATGGCATCATCCACCCGGTACAGTTCATCAGATATTTCCGGGATCCTGTGAGAGATATAGGAAAACAGTGCATAATGAAAGGAGCGGTAAAATTCTCCAGCTTTATCTGTTCCGGCTACCAACACTTTTAACTTTTGCCTCAGGTCATCAACTGGTTTTGCAGTTTCAACAGTTGCAAACTTTGGTTTTTTACGGGGTTCGTATTCAAAATTGGAAAGGTTAAGTACCTGTATGTCTTTCTTCCCGTCTTTACTTTTTTCTTTTTTGAAAAATCCCTGACCTGTTTTATCACCCAGCCAATTATTAGCTACCATTTTTTCCAGCCAGGCAGGAATTGAAAAAATATCCCTTGCTTCATCATCAGGGCAGTTCTCCGCAACTCCTTTTGCAACTTTCACCAAGGTATCTATGCCCACCACATCGGCAGTTCGGAAAGTGGCAGATTTGGGCCTCCCGATAATAGGCCCTGTGAGAGCATCAATTTCATCTATGGTCAATCCCATTTTTTCCATGATATGAAAAATGCTCATGATGCTGAAAACACCAATACGGTTGGCAATGAATGCCGGTGTGTCTTTACATAAAACAGTAGTTTTTCCCAGGTAGAGGTCACCATAATGCATTAAAAAATCAATCACCGCAGGATCGGTGCCAGGTGTAGGTATGATCTCCAAGAGCCTAAGGTATCGCGGCGGATTAAAGAAGTGTGTTCCGCAAAAATGTTTTTTAAAATCTTCACTTCTTCCCTCACTTAAAAGATGGATGGGAATGCCCGATGTGTTAGAAGTTATTAATGTACCCGGTTTTCTAAACTGCTCCACTTTTTCATACACCAGTTGTTTAATGTCCAGTCGTTCCACCACAACCTCAATGATCCAGTCTGCTGTGGCAATATCTTTCATGTTATCATCAAAATTGCCGGTAGTGATGCGTTTCAATACCTCTTTGGTAAAAACCGGGGAAGGATTACTTGTAACAGCTGCCTGCAAGGCATCGTTTACCAGCTTATTTCGTTCGGTTGGTTTAGTACTTTCTTCAGCGCCTTTCGTAACCATGTCCAGCAACAACACCTGGAGGCCAGTACCAGCAAAATGACAGGCAATGCGGCTGCCCATAACTCCGCTCCCTAATACCGCAACTTTTTTAATGATTCGTTTCATAAAAACAAGCGTTTTTGAGTAAACCAAAGCTAATTAAAAAATGGTTAGTTATGCAACTAATTTCATTCATGTTTTTTTAATCTGTAAAAGAAAAGAATGGCGTTACAAAATTTAATACATTCATAGCTTATCTAACGAATTTTGCAAGGCTATATGGAAGATCTTCAAATTAAAAAGCAACCCAAGCAGTACGATGCTGTTATTGTTGGCTCTGGAGCCGGTGGCGGTATGGCCGCTTATGTATTGGCCAAAGCCGGTTTAAAAGTTTGTTTATTAGAGGCCGGAGCTGATTTTGACCCGGCAAAAGATTCGAACCAGTTAAAAAATCCCTGGGAGTCTCCAAGAAGAGGCGCCAGTACCAAGTTCAGGCCATTCGGCGATTTTGATGGTTGTTACTGGGGATGGGAAATTGATGGTGAGCCTTACACCCATGCCAATGATACCAAGTGGGAATGGTGGCGTGCCAGAATGGTAGGTGGGAGAACCAATCACTGGGGCAGAATATCACTGCGTTTTGGACCAAAAGATTTTAAAAGGAGAAGTATCGATGGTTTGGGAGATGATTGGCCAATAGGTTATGAAGACATCAAACCTTATTACGATAAGATTGATCGCCTGATTGGTGTATTTGGAACGAACGAGGGATTGGCAAATGATCCGGATGGTATTTTTCTTCCTCCCCCCAAACCAAGGTTGCATGAATTAATGATCAAAAAAGCAGCAACTGGCATTAATATACCTGTTATACCTTCCCGGTTGTCTATCTTAACAAAACCTGTTAACAAAGAAAGAGGACAATGTTTTTTCTGTGGTCAATGCGGCAGAAGCTGTAAAATATACGGCGATTTTTCTTCTTCATCCGTACTCATTAAACCTGCACTAGAAACGGGTAATGTAGATCTTGTTACCCAAGCCATGGCCCGTGAAGTGCTTACCAATAAAGATGGGCTGGCTACCGGTGTTTCTTATATCAATAAAACTGATATGCAGGAATACCAGGTGATGGGTAGAACCGTTATCCTGGCAGCCAGTGCCTGTGAGAGTGCCCGTTTAATGCTCAATTCCAAATCGCAGCGCCATCCTAACGGACTTGCCAATTCAAGCGATGTAGTGGGAAGATACCTGCACGATTCTACAGGTGCTGCAATTGGTGGCGTATTGCCACAATTATTCGGAAGAAAACGGTACAACGAAGATGGGGTGGGCGGTATGCATGTGTACACACCCTGGTGGCTGGATAATAAAAAATTAGATTTCCCCCGTGGTTATCATATTGAATATTGGGGAGGTATGGAACAACCAGCCTATGGTTTTGGATGGAACGTGCAAAACATGAATGGTAAGTATGTAGTGAACGGGAAAAAGAAAGAGGCCGGAGGTTACGGTGCTTCGCTGAAAGAAGACTACCGTTTCTTTTACGGGGCAAGTGTGGGTATGGCAGGAAGAGGCGAAGGTATTGCGAGAAGGGATAGCTATTGCGAAATAGATCCGAGTACAGTTGATAAATATGGCATTCCTGTTTTGAGATTTAATACTTCATGGAGTGATTATGAGATTAAGCAGGCGAAACATATGAAAGAAACATTTCGTGAGATCATGCATGAAATGGGAGCTGTAATAACATGGGGAGATGATGATGGTCCGCATAATAATTACGGGTTATCCAATCCGGGAAATATTATTCATGAAGCAGGAACGGTGCGGATGGGTAATGATCCTAAAACATCGGCTTTGAATAAATGGTGCCAGGCACATGATTGTAAAAACTTATTCTGCGTAGATGGTGGCCCGTTTGTTTCGCAGGCGGATAAGAATATCACATGGACGATCCTTGCGTTGTCTATGCGTACAAGCGAATTCATTGTTGATGAAATGAAGAAACATAATTTATAAACAGTTGCTATTGTTGCTGCAGTAGAAGAGTGCGACGCAACAGTTGCCGAAATAACTTACCCAAGTTGGTAACCTAAAAAAGAAATTATGGACAGACGAAAATCCATTAAAGCATTGGTGATCGGAACACTTTCAGCGGGAGCTGTGCTGGAAGCCTGCAAAACCAATGGTGATCAACACCCTGATGCCAAGGCCGATGCTTTTGCAGGGTTAAACCGGATGCAGGAAGAAAAGGCCGCTTACGATAAAGTGATGGCTGAACCTGCTTTCTTTACTGATCATGAAATGAAAACGATCATTGTACTGGAAGATATTATTATTCCGAAAGATGAGATTAGTGGAAGTGCTTCGGATGCAAAGGTACACGACTTCATAGCTTTTATTGTGAAGGAGAAAACTGAGTTGCAAACACCATTGAAAGGCGGGTTACGCTGGTTGGATCTGCAATGTTTAAAACGATTCGAAAAACCATTCATCAGTTGCGATCACCAGCAGCAGATGCAGGTGGTAGATGATATTGCCTGGCCTGAAAAAGCCAAACCTGAGTTGGCGCAGGGTGTTGCCTTTTTTAATACGTTAAGGAACATTGTTGCCACAGGTTTTTATACATCTGAAATGGGTGTAAAGGATATAGGTTATGCCGGTAACCAGCCTAACCAATGGAACGGTGTACCTGATGATGTATTGAAACAATATGGCTTAAGTTATTCTGAAAAAGAACTGAAAGAGTGTGTGAGCTTTGACAAAGCTTAATAGTAAGTGATAAAGATGAATAGGCAATAGTTCTGATTTTTTACAATCGTCTATTGCCTATTGTCTTTTATGATGTTAGCTTACTGTGCTTCCGTTATTAATAGGGGAGGCAGGATTTACGAAATGTAGTTTCCCACTTTGATCTTCAGCCATCAATATCATACCGTTGCTTTCAATGCCTCGCATTTTGCGGGGAGCAAGGTTTACAACAACAGTAACTTGTTTGCCTACGATTTCTTCCGGTTTAAAATGAAGGGCAATCCCTGAAACAATGGTTCTTGTTTCAAAACCCAGATCTACCGATAGTTTCAGCAGTTTATCTGCTTTCTCCACTTTCTCTGCTGCCACAATGGTTCCAATACGAAGATCTATCTTGGCAAAATCATCGAACACGATTTCTGGTTTCAGGTTTTGTGTTTCCTTTTTTGCACTAGCTGCTTCGTTTTGATTATCAGTTGACGGTTGACGGTTAGCGGCTGACTTCTGTTTCAACTTTTCTAATTGTGCCGTAATCTCTTCATCTTCTATTTTTCTGAATAACAATTCAGGAGCACGTAAACTGTAGCCTGTTCTCAACAAATTTAGAGAACCCGCATTTTGCCATTCCAGCATTTTTTCTACCACCTTCATCATGTGCAGCATTTTTTGTGCTGTGAAGGGTAAGAACGGGTTGATAAGAATAGCCAGGTTGGCAGTTAATTGTAAGCAAAGGTGTAAACTGTTATCTATTAGTTGTTGTTCACCGGTTGCTACTTTTTTCCAGGGCTCTTTCTTTTGCAGGTATTGATTTCCTTTTCTAGCTAAATCAATCACTTCAAACAATGCTTCACGGAATTTATAGTCTTCCAGCAAGCGTTCAACTGTTGCGGTAGTTTGCTTGATGTTTGCTATTAATTCTTTATCAGTATCATCAATTAAATCATTGTGGAAGGGAGGTACTTTGCCATTGCATAGCTTATGCATCAGCACAAAAGTTCT
Organism: Bacteroidota bacterium; assembly: GCA_028875875.1. GTDB lineage: Bacteria > Bacteroidota > Bacteroidia > Chitinophagales > Chitinophagaceae > JAGWUV01. Next base: position 44,503 of record JAGWUV010000019.1, on the reverse strand, counting down.
GTTCACGAAATTTCCAAATATGCTTACCAACTCGCTGTTGTTGGCATCCTGGAAACCTTTCCAGGTAAACTCACTATCTTTTGTTTCAGGAGCAATTTGTGTTAAATAATAACGCAGCACATCTGCCATGGCAGCACCGCCATTATCTTTTTTTATCCAGTCGTTAATGTAATCATCCATTTCAATGCTCCATCCCCTGCTGGTACTCATTTTATCTCCTTCCAGATTCATAAACTCATTGGCAGGAACATTGGCCGGTAAAATATTACCATGCAGTTTCAGCATTACCGGGAAGATGATACAATGGAATACGATGTTATCTTTCCCGATAAAATGTACCATTTTGGTATCTGCATCATACCAGTAAGGCTTCCAGTCTTTTTCATTGTCTAATGCCCATTGCTTGGTGGCAGAAATGTAGCCGATGGGTGCATCGAACCAAACATACAGCACTTTTCCTTCCGCATCTTTCACCGGAACTTTAATACCCCAGTCAAGATCTCTTGTAACGGCACGTGGTTGCAGGCCGCCATCAATCCAGCTTTTGCATTGCCCCACTACAGTGCTTCTCCAATCATCTTTATGTTCTTTCAAAATCCACTCACGTAAAAAATCTTCATGTTTATTCAATGGCAGGTACCAATGTTTGGTAGCTTTTTTCACCGGTGCTTTGCCGCTTAATGTAGAGATTGGGTTGATCAGTTCATCCGGGCTCAGGCTCTTGCCGCATTTTTCACATTGGTCGCCAAAAGCACTATCATGACCGCAATTCGGGCAGGTGCCTTTAATAAACCTGTCAGCCAAGAAGGTTTTAGCTTCTTCATCATAATACTGCTCTGTTTCCTTTATTTCAAGGTCTCCGTTATTGTTCAGCACTGAAAAAAATTCCTGTGCTGTTTCGTGATGAATAGGCGCAGAGGTTCTGTGGTAAATATCAAACTGAATACCGAGATCTTTGAAGTTTTGTTCAATGATCGGGTGGTATTTGTCAATGATGGACTGAGCTGTTGTACCCTCCTTCATCGCCTGTATCGGAATGGCTGTTCCGTGTTCATCACTACCGCAAACAAACACTACATCGCGTTGCTGGGCTTTCAGGTAACGAACATAAATATCAGCCGGAATATAGGCACCGGCCAAATGGCCAATATGTTTTAAGCCGTTGGCATAAGGTAATGCCGATGTAACCAGGTATCTTTTAGGAGTTGTCATGTTTAGGTAACCGTCTTTTGTTCTGTAATCAGCTTCGTTGCGTCGCACACTTGTACTGTTGAGCAAATGGCGGCAAAGAAGGATTGCAAAAGTAAGTAAATGCTGGTGAAGCCGATTTTCAATAATATTGTTCCATGATCACCATTCCGCCATACCTTAAAAAAGGAGATACCATTGCCATCGTTTGCCCTTCCGGGTATATGCCCTTTGAAAAGGCAAAGACCTGTATAGAAGTGTTGCAGCAGTGGGGTTATAAGGTTAAGATAGGCAAAACCTTGGGTAGCCAGTTTCATTATTTTTCGGGTACGGATGACGAGCGATTACAAGACCTACAGGAAATGCTCGATGATAATATGGTGAATGCTGTGCTTTGTGCCCGCGGTGGTTATGGACTGAGCAGGATCATTGATGCAATTGATTTTAAGAAATTTAAGAAAAAGCCCAAGTGGATCATTGGTTTTAGTGATATCACGTTATTGCACGCTCATATTTATCAAAAGCTTAAAATTGCAACGCTGCATGCACCCATGGCGGCTGCTTTTAATGATGGCGGTTCTGAGAATGAATTTGTTCAATCATTGAAAAAAGCATTGCGGGGCGTTAGTGCTAAGTATGCATGTGATGTTCATGTGTTAAACAGATCAGGAAAGGCAAGTGGAGCTTTAGTCGGAGGAAATTTATCCTTGTTGGCACATAGTATAGGATCGGTATCGGCTTATCAAACCAAGAATGCGATTTTATTTTTGGAAGATGTAGGCGAATATATTTACAACGTAGACCGAATGATGATCCAATTAAAAAGAAGTGGGATGCTGCAAAACCTTGCAGGGCTTATTATTGGCGGTTTTACGGAAATGAAAGATACGGTTATCCCTTTTGGCGAAGAAGTACTTTCTGTTATTCATCATCATGTTAAAGAATATGCCTATCCTGTTTGTTTTGATTTTCCTGTTAGTCATGCAACAAACAATTATGCCTTGAAAATCGGTGTAGAGTACGAACTTAATGTAGGTAGTAAAAAAGTAGAGTTGAAAGAAGTTCGATGATCCTTAACGGAGGATTTAAAGAAGCCACCCTTCATTACGAAAGGTGGCTTGGGGAATCTATACTCAAACAGCATATTTTTTTGAAGCAGCAAATGTCAGAGTTTAATTAGTATCAGTAAAATCGATTAATTTTATATTTTCATAGATAAATCTTATCGAATGACATTGGTTCAATTGGAATATATCATCGCTGTTGATACGCACAGGCATTTTGCTGCTGCTGCTGAAGCCTGTTTTGTTACACAACCTACACTAAGCATGCAGATACAAAAGCTGGAAGAAGAGTTGGTTGTGAAAATATTTGATCGCAGTAAGCAGCCTGTGTTACCAACCGAAGCAGGGGTTGATATTATTGAGCAGGCGAGGAGGGTTGTTGCTGAAAAGAATTTGTTATTAGAGTTGATTGATTCAAAAAAAGGGATTGTAAATGGTGAACTAAAAATAGGTGTCATCCCAACTTTAGCTCCATATCTGCTACCCCTGTTCATTCATTCCTTCACCAAAAAATATCCGCATGTAAAGCTGCAGGTAAATGAATTAACGACGGATATTTTAATAGAAAGATTAAAAGATGGAAGAATAGATGCAGGTATATTGGTAACTCCGCTAAATGATCCGGGAATAAAAGAGGAGCCCTTGTTTTATGAAGAATTGATGGCTTATGTTTCAAAAAGCAATGAAGCATTTAAAAAAAATTATGTTCTGCCTAAGGATATTGACCCCAATAAATTATGGTTATTGGAAGAAGGGCATTGCTTTCGTTCACAGATTATGAATTTATGTGAGTTAAGGAAAACAGGTTCAGATGGAAATAATTTTCAATACGAAGCAGGTAGTTTAGAAACATTGAGAAGAATGGTTGACTTGTATGATGGAATTACCATTCTGCCGGAACTGGCCACAATTGATATGACTGTAAAACAGCAAAACCAGTTACGACATTTCAAGCCACCTGTTCCTGTAAGAGAGATAAGCTTGGTAATGCATCGCACCTTCATTAAACGCAGGCTGGTTGAAGCATTGAAACAAGAGGTGCTTGCTGTAGTTCCGGAACGGTTAAGAAAGAATAAAAAGTCTGTAGTGTTGCCCGTATAAACTTTGAAAAGCTTTTCTTTGCCATCTGCATCAATTCATGTCCGCCAGTAGGATGTTTCAGAAAAATCGGTCAAATGAAATTATTTATTATCAGGTATACAAAAATGCTCTTTATTGCTTTGCAGTTGCATCGTGTGTTCGGTTTCTTCAGTGGAGCATTAGCTAATTTATATTATTTAACACGATTCTCTCAATGGGCTTATCAAAATAAGAAAGTTACATATAACGATTTTCCCTGTAAGTGGGATTACCAGCGCCGAAAGAAAATGTACGAATGGGTAATAGATAAAGAGAACCTTGGCAATGAACCGATCAATTACCTTGAGTTTGGTGTAGCTTGGGGTGAATCATTTAAATGGTGGCTCGAAAAAAATAAACATACAGATAGCTCTTTTTATGGTTTTGACACATTTGATGGATTGCCTGAAGATTGGGGACCGTTTAAGAAAGGGGCATTCAGCAGTAACCATGAATTACCAAAAATTGATGATCAGAGAGGAACATTTTTGAAAGGTTTATTCCAGCAAACAGTTCCGCCGTTTGTGAGGCAATTGGATACCGCTAAGCGGAATGTAATAATGATGGATGCCGATTTATATTCAGCAACGTTATACGCATTAAGTTCTTTGGCTCCATATCTAAAGAAGGGAGACATCATTTTCTTTGATGAGTTTGTAGTGCCTACACATGAGTTCAAGGCATATCTTGATTTTGTTCAGTCTTATTACATTAACCTGGAATTGATCGCCGCTGCAAACAACTACTATTTTGTTGCCTTCAAAGTATCGTAATAATTTTTATTTATATTAGTAAAAATTATTGGTCATGAGAACCCTGCTTGCATGTTTCTTATTTATTCTTTTTTCAGAAGGCTTGCTTGCTCAAAGAGGCCGACCTAATATGAACGTTGAGTTAGTACGTACGGCATATGGTAATGTGTTTGAAGCGAGCAGGATGCAATATCCTCCTATATTCCCGATGGGGCTAGATTCAGCTCTGCGTTACTGCTTTACTCATTTCGAAGGAATGGATAGTGTACTTACCTATGCGATACAAAGAGGTGATACCGGAAAATATCTCAGGGTATATTTTTCTTTTATTATTACTAAGGAAGGCAGTATCTACAGGCCTGAGTTCTTACATATTGGTTCTACAAAGTATGCTAAGAGCAGCGGCTATAAAATTGTAAGATACTTTGATGAGAAGAAAAACTATTATCAGTCAATCATTGGCAAAATGTTGATGGATATGCCTTTTTGGAAGCCCGGATTAGTGAATCTGGTTCCTGTAGATGCAAGAGTTGTAAACTATATACAGTTTTGGGTGGGCATTAACCCGCCACCGAATTGATTTAGTTCGTATTGTGAATGAATCGGCTGATTATCTAATTCTCTTAAGGTTTAGGTTAGTAACTGGTGCAACAATTAATGGGTATTTTTCAATGGTTACAGTACTGATATCCAAACCAAAACCTCTTTCTTCGCTTAAGCTGATTTCTTTCAGCCAGAAATATAATTTCATGATCATTCTTTCAACCACTGGTAACTCATTATCCTGACTTAAGAATTTTTCCATTACAATAAACTGGAAGTCGCCTGTGATATTATTTCTTTCTAAACTTTCATAACGACTGGTGATATCAACTTCTTTATTGGCAACAAGATCCTGTACCACTTTTCTGAACATAAGATTAATGCGTTGTTCTACCCTGAATCCAAGCCTGAACTCAACACGAATAATATCATTCTCCATGATATGATCTACCGAATATTCACATGTGTATGGATCGTCAAGGACTTCTACGTGGATAAACCAATAAATATCTGCCCGTTTAGGTTTTTTGTTTAGAATAGAATAGATGATCTTATGTTCTATTTCTTTAGGATTATTGGCACTGGTCATATACACCAGGTGTGTAGAAAACTTGGGAATACTAGTGTCATCACTCAGCTGCTTAAGCATGGGGATGTAATGGCTAAGACGAACAAATTCAACATACCTGTTTTTGATCTTTCGGCTTCTGAACCAAACATACATAACGGTAAACAGTGCACCACCTACAATTAATGTTACATAACCACCGTGTGGGAATTTTTCAAGATTAGCAATGAGGAAAGAAATCTCAATGGATAAATAAACTGCCAGGTACAAGTATATCCAAAAAGGAACTACCCTGTGGCTAACCAGGAAGTTAGCAAAAAGGATGGATGTACTGATCATACACATGGTGATAGCAAGGCCGTACGCTGCTTCCATGTTGGATGATTTTTGAAAGAACAAAACGATGCCCACGCAGCCGATATACAATAGAAGATTGATGCCGGGAATGTACAGTTGTCCTTTTTCTTCAGTAGGATAATTCACTTTCATCTTAGGCCATAAGTTCAATCGCAATGCTTCACTGATCAGTGTAAAAGAACCCGATATTAATGCCTGGCTCGCAATAATAGCGGCTGTAGTGGCAATGATAATGCCCGCTAGTTTAAACCATTGCGGCATTACACCGTAAAAGGCATTAAAGCCGTTGTCAACCATGGTTGCACTGATCACCTGGTGGTTATGCATAGCCAATAACCATGCACCTTGCCCCAGGTAATTCAATATCAGGCAAACCTTTACATAGATCCATGAAAAACGAATATTGTCTTTGCCACAATGGCCAAGGTCGCTGTACAATGCCTCTGCACCTGTGGTACAAAGGAATACGGCCCCCAATATCCAGAAACCTTTAGGGTAAGTAGTAAGCAGTTTGATGGCGTAGTGTGGACTCAATGCTTTGAATATTCCAATATCATCCAACAAATGAGACGATCCTAAAACAGCAAGCATAGTAAACCATACGGCCATGATGGGACCAAATAGTTTTCCGATAGAAGCTGTTCCGAATTGCTGTACAAAAAAGAGCAACGTCAGAATGCCAATAACTATGTAAACAATAATCGGATCTCCTTCAACAATGTTCAGTTTGGGTAATTGCTTTAATCCTTCTACGGCAGATGTTACAGAAATAGGTGGAGTGATGATTCCATCTGCTAAAAGAGCAGCGCCACCTAACATGGCAGGCATTACCAACCATTTTTTTCTGCGGCGAACCAATGCATACAAACTAAAAATACCACCCTCCCCTTTGTTATCAGCCTTCAAGGTGAGGATAACATATTTTACGGTGGTTTGTAGCGTTAGTGTCCAGATGATACAAGATAAACTCCCGAGTATAAGTTCTTCAGTAATAACCCTGTCTTTTATGATAGCATTTAGTACATATAAGGGAGAGGTTCCAATGTCGCCGTAAATAATACCCAATGCGATGATAAGACCTGCTAAAGAGGCTTTATTGATTTGCTTGCTCACAGCTATGATTTAGGTTTTGGTAACTGTAGTCATAACAAATGTAGAAGAATTTCGGTTTCAAAATAACATCTGTTTAACAAGCAAAACTTCCGTTTGTTAGTTTAAAATATTGTTATGAAATATTCAGCTAACTTACATTTGATTTTGTAAATATCTCATACAATGAAAAAGGGTTTGTTTCTATCGTTGATTTTCGCAGTTGCTTTAATTGGGAGTGTGCCTGCTCAACAAATAACTTATTCGGATCCCGACAGGGATGACCTCCGCAATACGAATTATGAGATCATCGGAAAGTTGAACGATAATTTTCTTGTATATAAAAATTACAGGGATGTTCATTACATAGCGGTCTATGATCAGGATATGAAGATGACGGCCAAGCAAAGGATCGATAATATCCCGGATCGTATTTTCAATGCCGACTTCCTCGCTTATCCCGATTTTTTCTACATGTTCTATCAGTTTCAAAAACGAAATGTAGTGTATTGTATGGCCCAAAAAATTGGGCCTGATGGCAAGAATATGGGTGATCCTGTTCAACTTGATACAACCAATCTTGCTTTTGCTGCCAGCAATAAAATTTATACGGTTTTAAACAGCGAGGACAAGCAAAAGATACTGGTCTTTAAAATCAATAGTAAAAACGACAAGTTGCATTATGTAACCACTGTTGAGTTTGATAAGGATATGCAGTTATTGCACAGATCTGTTTTCGGAGTGAATATGCCGGAGCGTAATGATTTTCTTACCGAGTTTCAGGTAGATAATGATGGAGATATTGCATTTGTAAGAGCTTGGGGAACTGCACAAAATGATAACATCACAAGGTTGAGCCTGCTAACTAAACCTTTGATGAGTGATGTAGCAACTGAAACTGATTTACGAATAACAAATTTATATCTCGACGATGTTCGGCTGAAAGTGGATAATGCCAACAAACATTATCTTATCACTTCTTTTTACAGTAAACAGCGCAGAGGAAATATTGAAGGCTTGTATAGTTACATGTGGGATAAAAATTCAGCAATGCAAATGTTTGCAGGAAATACTATTTTTTCAGATGAACTAAGGGCTGAAGCTAAAGGTGAGAATAGTGTAAAAGGTGCTTTTAATGATTACTTTCTTCAAAACATTATTATGAGGAAAGATGGTGGATTCTTAATTGCTGCGGAATCTGTTTATACCTCTTCCCGGGGTTCTAATCTTAGCCGTTGGGATTATTTATATGGCTCTCCTTTCTTATCGCCTTACAATTATTACTATGGTTCAGGTTTTGGATGGGGCGGATACTATTATCCCTGGTATCGCTATGGGTATGGTGGCTATGGCAATATTACAAGGTATTATGCGGATGATATTGCAGTACTTTCATTTGGTAATGATGGGAAAATGGAATGGAGTAACATCATCCAAAAATCTCAGTACGATGATAATTCAGATAATTTTATCGGCTATGGCTTAATCAATACCGGCGATCAACTCCATTTCTTTTTTAACGTACCTGAGAAAAGGCAGCAAATCTTTTCTGAGCAAAATATTTCGCCTGATGGTCAGTTAACCCGCGTTCCTACCCTAAAAAATTTAGATCGTGGTTATGATTTTATGCCTCGTCAGGCCAAGCAAACCGGTCTAAGGCAGTTTATCGTTCCTGTTCAATACAGAACTTATACCTGCTTTGCTAAAGTAGAGCTCTGATACTTTATATTTACTTAATGGTAATTTTTTTCAGAGATAAATCTGTTAGTGCCTACTTTTTCCTGTTGGTATTGTGTGTGGCAGTACATGCCCACTTTTTTATTACCGCTCCTCAGTTAATGCTGGTTGAAGATGATGGCTTGCTGTCTTTGCTGCTGCGCCGGTATATTCAACCCTTACAGGCTGATTTTTTGTTTTTTATTTACTTGGCGGTTGTTGTATTGCAAGCCATAAGATTCAATTTTGTGTTGAATGAGGCCAGGATGTTTCAACATAATAACACCACAACAGCTATGGCATATATCCTGCTTACGGCATTTATCCCTCAGTGGTGTACTATAACTGCTGCTTTGCTGGCCAATACCTTTATCATTTGGATAGTTATAAAACTGGTTAGGTTATACAATCATCCTTCCCCCAAAACACAATTATTCAATACAGGGTTGATTGTAGGCGTTTCTATTCTTTCTTATCATCCTACGGCAATCCTTATTCCGGTAATACTGTTCACACTTGCGGTTGTACGGCCATTTCGGCTTTCTGAATGGATGATTTTATTATCAGGCATCCTTCTTCCTTTCTATTTCCTTTTTTCGGGCTTGTACCTTACAGATCATATAGCCGAGTTGCCAAGATTTATTCCGGATGTTCACCCCGGTATACATTTTATTCAACCAGATATTTGGCTTTGGATTTCCCTGGCCGGGCTTTTTGTATTGTTGCTGTTCGGCTTCGCATATTGGCAATCGTATAACAGTCGTATGGTGATTAACATCCGTAAGAACTGGAGTGTAATGCTCGTTATGTTGTTGGCAATGCTGCCTTTGCCTTTTGTTTTCAGCAAGGCCGGGATTCAATCGGTAATAACGTTACTTATTCCCCTATCCGCATTTATTTCTTGTGGTTATTTATATCCTAAGCGAACTTTATTGCCCAATTTGCTTTTTTTATTGGCAGCAGCCATCATTATCCACACAAATTGGGTCTTGATTAAAAATTAGCCTTTCTTTTTCTAAGGCAATGTTACCTTTACGGCCTAAAATCGATAATTCATGAAGTTTGGAGTAGTTGTATTCCCCGGTTCTAATTGCGATAGAGACATGCAGGATGCACTGCAAAATGATTTGAATAAAGAAGTAATCATGCTTTGGCATAAAGACAAAGACCTGAGTATGTTTTCTACGGAAGATTGTATCGTTCTGCCAGGAGGATTTTCTTACGGGGATTACTTGCGTTGTGGGGCGATTGCCCGTTTTAGTCCAATGATGCAAAGTGTTATAGATTTTGCTAAAATGGGAGGAAAAGTATTGGGCGTTTGTAATGGTTTCCAAATTTTATGTGAAAGTCATTTGTTACCCGGTGTTTTACTACAAAATGCTAACCAGCAATTTATTTGTAAAAATGTATACATCAGTAACAATGCAACCGGGGCTTTAAAAATTCCAATTGCACATGGCGAAGGAAGATATTTTGCTAATGATGCGGTATTGGATGAATTGGAAAAGAATAACCAGGTGATTTTCCGTTATTCTGATGCTGCCGGACTGATAGACACACAATTTAATCCTAACGGAGCTGTAAGGAATATTGCAGGTATCCGTAATAAAGAAGGAAATGTGTTTGGCATGATGCCGCACCCTGAAAGGGCTACATCTGCCTTACTTAACAATTTGGATGGGAAGAAGGTATTTGAATTCCTGGGATTGAATTAAAAACATAAATATGAAAAAAGTTTTGCTGGCTGTTTTTATGATTGTTGCATGCAACAGCTTATTTGCGCAAGCTAAAAATCCTGTGAGCTGGACATACCGGGCAGTTAAAAAAGGTTCAGGCATGTATGAATTGGTAATGACCGCTACCGTTGAAAAACCCTGGCATATCTATTCTCAGAATACCGGAAGTGGTGGCCCGGTTCCTACGAATTTCACTTTTAGAACTAACCCTTTACTTGTCTTTCAAGGAAAAGCGAAGGAAACTGGCAAACTGGTTAAGGTGTATGACAACAACTTCAAAACAAATGTTTTGTATTACTCCGATAAAGTTGTTTTTACACAAACCGTTAAGTTGAAAGGCAATGCAAAAACCAATGTTTCCGGAACAGTGGAATATATGGTTTGCGATGATGAACAATGCTTGCCGCCTACCAAAAAATCTTTTGATATTTCATTGCAGTAAAGCATAGCCTTATGAAGAAAGTTATTCTTTTTCTTGCCTTTGTGCTGGCAAGTGGCATTGTATTCTCTCAAAGCGACAGTACGCTTCAATTTACAGTAAGTGCGAAAAAGACCGGCGATAAAACTTATGAAATAAGTGCTGTCGGTCAGGTACAGGCAGGGTGGCATTTGTATGGTGCCAATCCAACTGTTGATGGCCTTCAATCTGTTCAATTTACGTATGATTATGAAAAGGTGAAACCTGCGGGTGAAATTAGCTTTGTGCAGCCTGCTTCCGTAGTTGCCGACCCGATATTTGAAAACAAAAAGGTAAATGTTTATACCGGTACTGTTACAGCAAAACAAACGGTTCGTATAGATGGTTTTGTTCCAGCCTCATTGAAAATAACCATTACTGCTTTTACAGGTAAAGGAAACGAATTTCATTCTGTAGAACTAAGTAATACAGTAAACCTGGAAGGTGGAGCAGCTGCTGCATCTGTTCAAAATATAAAGCTTACTTCTATCGATATTGATCATCCGATAACCGATTGTGGTAAAAAGACTGTAGTAAAGGATGATGGTTTTATTACGGTATTGTTGTTAGGCTTCTTGGGAGGATTAATTGCGTTACTTACCCCTTGCGTATTCCCAATGATCCCTGTAACTGTTTCTTTTTTTACCAAACGTTCGGGCAACAAAAAACAGGCAGTTCGCAATGGTATTTTATACGGTTTTTTTATTTTTCTTATCTATGTTTTGGCAAGCGTGCCTTTCCATGTGTTGGGTAATGTTCAGCCTGAAATTTTTAATAATATTTCTACCAACAGTTGGCTTAATATTATCTTCTTTATCATTTTTATTGCTTTCTCTATTTCATTCTTTGGGTTTTACGAGATCACACTCCCCAGTAATATTGCCAACAAGGCAGATTCCAAAAGCGGATTGGGAAGTGTTGGGGGTATCTTTTTTATGGCCTTAACTTTAGCCATCGTATCTTTTTCATGTACCGGTCCTATCCTGGGTTCTTTACTGGTAGGTTCATTAAGTGGTGGCGCATGGCAACTTACAGCTGGTCTTGCTGGTTTTGGTTTTGCTTTAGCTTTGCCTTTTGGCTTATTTGCTATTTTCCCCAATTGGTTACAGTCATTACCCAAGTCTGGCGGATGGTTGGATACGGTTAAAAAAGTACTGGCTTTTGTAGAAGTAGCGCTGGCATTTAAATTTTTATCTAATGCAGACCTGGTAATGCATTGGGGTATTTTGAAAAGAGAAGTTTTCTTCGCCGTATGGATTGTAACGGGGGGGGCGTTAACGTTGTATCTTTTTGGATTGCTCCGGTTGCCTCATGATTATAAGGGCATGAAGATCGGGGCAGGAAGAAAAGTGGCGGGTGTAATTGCTTTACTTTTTACATTATATCTAATCCCGGGTATTACACAAACGAAGTATGCTAACCTTCAATTGTTAAGCGGCTTTCCTCCGCCATTGAGCTACAGCATTTACGGGAAGGAGAATGTTCTTGGCAAAGGATTAGAGGCTGATGTGGTGAATGATTATGAAAAGGCGTTGCAAATGGCGAAAGAACAGCATAAGGCATTGCTGGTAGATTTTACCGGATGGGCTTGTGTGAATTGCAGGAAGATGGAAGAGAATGTGTGGACCAAGCCGGAAGTATATAATTACATCAAAGAACATTTTATTCTCGTATCATTATATGTTGATGATAAACAAAAATTACCTGTGGAGCAGCGTATGAACGGGTACAAGACTAAAGAAGGTAATATGAAAGATATTGTAACGATAGGCGATAAATGGGCTACTTTCCAGGCGGAGAATTTTAATCAGGTAACGCAACCTTTATATGTTATTTTGAACAGTGAACAACAATTAGTGAATGCACCGGTTGGGTATACGCCAGATGCAAAAGAGTATGTTCAATGGTTGCAATGCGGTTATGATACATTCAATAAGAAATAATAAAAAATCCGGCTAAACAGCCGGATTTTTTATTAAAAGAACTTGTGTCATTTACAAAGCAATCTGGTTTTCGGTCATCATCTTTCTGAGATTGATCAAACCATAACGCATACGGCCTAATGCAGTGTTTATACTGGTGTTGGTGATCTCTGCAATCTCTTTAAAACTCATATCTGCATAGTGCCTTAACACAATCACTTCCCTTTGTTCCTGGGGAAGATAATCTAACATCAGCTTAAGTTTATGGTGAGTTTGACTGGTTACAAGTCTTGTATCTGCCGTTTCAAGCTGCGTAGTAAGGTTTTCAAATACATCAGTACTATCGCTGTTTATTACTCTGGTGCGTTTAATCTTCCTAAAGTAATCAACGCATAAATTGTGCGATATGCGTAAGGCCCACTGCAAAAACTTGCCTTCTTCATTATAGCGATTGCTTTTTAGCGTATCAATCACTTTAATAAAAACTTCCTGAAATAGGTCTTCTGCAAGGTGCTTGTCTTTCACCAAAAAGAATATAGAAGAGAATATTTTCTCCTTGTATCTATTGATCAATATTTCAAGGGCCAACTGGTTGCCCTCCTGGAATGAACGGATTAATTCCGTATCCAACGCCTGTTGTAGCGGTTTCATAGTGGTAAGGTTTTTTAAGAAACTCCTTTAAAAAATAATAGGATAATTGGATAGGGAAAATTGAAATGAGTGCCTAAATAAAGCGATATTATATTGGCAGAATAAAATCAATTTTCGAATTTGAAATTAGTTAGCTTTATTGGTTAAGCAAAGTTTAACAGAGCTTGTTGAAAACTAAAATTTAGTTGAACACAATATTCACAATTTTCAAATCGGTAACGAAACATAATTGCTTTTATTGTGTTTATTTGTTGAAATATTTATGGCAGACACATCTACGATAAAAAATAAAAAACAGAAGCCTCTCAACGATTTTAATAGCGAGGACACAATTCTTGTAAAAGGAGCCCGTGTACATAATTTGAAAAATGTAACCGTTGCTTTTCCTAGAAATAAGTTCATTGTAGTAACAGGAGTAAGTGGTAGTGGCAAATCTTCTTTAACTATCGATACTTTATTTGCCGAAGGGCAGCGCCGATATGCAGAAAGCCTGAGTGCTTATGCCAGGCAGTTTATGGCCAGGATGGTAAAGCCTGATGTTGATTATATAAAAGGATTATGTCCCGCTATTGCGATTGAGCAAAAAGTGATCACGAGAACTCCGAGAAGTACGGTAGGAAGTATGACGGAGATCTACGATTATTTAAGACTACTTTTCGCCAGGATCGGAAAAACAATATCTCCGGTAAGTGGAAGAGAAGTGAAAAAAGATGATGTGGCCGATGTAGTAAAACATATTCAGTCTCTTGTCAATGGTAGTAGAGTATTGATACTTGTTCCTTTCAAACAACATGCAAAGCGTGATACAAGGGAGGAGTTGAATATATTGATGCAGAAAGGTTTTAGCAGGATTTATGCGGCAAGTGGAGAAGTGATGAGAATTGAAGAAGTTCTTGAACTGGATGATAAACAATTGAAAAAGAAGATCGCGATAGCTGCTACGTATGTTTTGGTTGACAGAATCGTAGTGAAAGAATTTGATGAAGATGATCTGCACAGGTTGAGTGATTCAATTGGAACAGCTTTTTATGAAGGTGAAGGGGAAATGCTGATTGAAGTGGATGGAAAGAAACAACTTCAGTTCAGTAATAAATTTGAATTGGATGGTATTCAGTTTGAAGAGCCTGTTCCTAATTTATTTTCATTCAATAATCCATACGGTGCATGCCCTACCTGCGAAGGTTTTAGTCAGGTTTTAGGTATTGATGAAGATCTTGTAATTCCAGATAAAAGATTAAGTGTGTATGAAGGGGCTGTAGCTCCCTGGAAAGGTGAAAAGTTGGGTTGGTGGAGGGAGCAATTCGTTAAAAATGCAAAAGGATTTCCCATACATAAACCTATTGCAGACCTTTCAGAAGAGCAGTATAAGCAGCTTTGGAAAGGCTTGGGCAATGCTTATGGTATAGATGATTTTTTTAAAGAGGTTGAACAGAATTTATACAAAGTGCAGTACCGCGTTTTGTTAAGCCGTTACAGAGGCAGAACAACCTGTACGGATTGTAAAGGGTATCGCTTGCGAAAAGAGGCTTTGTATGTAAAGGTAGGGGGTAAACATATTGGAGAACTTTGCGAATGGCAGGTAAGGGATTTAAAGCAGTGGTTTGATCAACTGAAGTTGAGTGAACATGATCAGCAAATTGCTAAACGTATCCTGATAGAAATTCATCAGCGCCTGCAAACATTATTAGATGTTGGGTTAGGATATTTGACTCTTAGCCGTTTGGCCAATTCATTAAGTGGAGGTGAAAGCCAGCGTATCCAGCTAACACGAAGCCTTGGATCTAATCTAACCAACTCATTATACATTTTAGATGAGCCGTCGATTGGTTTGCATTCAAGAGATACGGAAAGGTTGATCAGTGTGCTGAAATCTTTGCGTGATCTTGGGAATACAGTGGTTGTGGTGGAGCATGATGAGATGATGATGCGGGAAGCAGATCACATTATTGATATGGGGCCATTGGCTTCTCATTTAGGAGGAAATGTTATTGCTCAGGGAAATTATGATCAGATTATTGCTAATCCTGAGAGCTTAACGGGAAAGTATTTGAGTGGCAGCTTAACGATCGATCCGCCTAAACAAGCAAGAAAGTGGAACAGAAGTATAAAAGTGGAGGCTGCCCGCCAGAACAATCTGAAAAATATCACGGTTGAATTTCCGCTGAACCTTTTGTGTGTAGTTAGCGGGGTGAGTGGTAGTGGTAAAACAACATTGATCAAACAGATTTTATACCCTGCTTTGAAAAAGATGAAAGGTGAATTTGTTGATAAAGTAGGGCATCATAAAATCATCAGTGGTGACGTGGATTATATCACGCAGATAGAGATGGTAGATCAAAACCCTATTGGGAAATCTTCACGCAGTAATCCGGTTACTTATATAAAGGCTTATGATGAAATAAGAGACCTGTTCGCCAAACAGCCGCTTTCTAAAATAAGAGGGTTTCAGCCCAAACATTTTTCATTTAACGTAGATGCAGGCCGTTGCGATGCCTGTAAGGGTGAAGGTGAACAGATCGTAGAAATGCAATTTCTGGCTGATGTGCATTTAACCTGTGAAGTGTGCGGGGGTAAAAGATTTAAGGAGGAAGTATTGGAGGTACAGTACAAAGGAAAGAGTGTGTTTGATGTATTGGAAATGAGTGTGGATGAAGCCATTGAGTTCTTTGCTGAAGAAAAAAATATTAAAAATGCCATACAGCCCTTGCAGGATGTGGGCTTGGGGTATGTAAAGTTGGGGCAATCTTCCGATACCTTATCCGGTGGAGAGGCGCAAAGGGTAAAACTTGCTTCCTTTCTGGGTAAAGGTAAAGGGCATGGGCACGTGTTGTTTATCTTCGACGAGCCTACTACCGGTTTACATTTTCATGATATCAAAAAACTGCTCGCCTCTTTCAATGCTTTAATAGAGCAGGGGCATTCCTTGATTGTAATAGAGCATAATACGGACGTGCTGAAATCGGCCGATTGGCTAATAGATCTTGGGCCAGAAGCCGGTGATGCCGGGGGGAGTCTGGTTTATGCCGGAGCGCCCAGGGATCTGAAGAAGGTTAAAGAAAGCCACACAGGCCGTTTTTTGTAATATAATCAGGTAGTTTTGCCCCGAAATGTTGGCTTTCTGAACAAGTTTTAGAATTTTTTCAGTAAAATTTTCATAATTCGGATGCATACGTATATCTTTGCAGCCCCAAAAATTGTATGTCCAAACAACCACTAATTAAGCAAGATGGAATTATCCTGGAAGCATTAAGTAATGCTATGTTCAGGGTTAAATTGGAAAATGGCCACGAAATTTTGGCTACCATCTCAGGGAAAATGAGGATGCACTACATCAGAATTTTGCCTGGCGATAAAGTAGGAGTTGAGATGAGTCCATACGATTTGAGCAGGGGTAGAATTATTTTCAGGTATAAATAATTGCTGATAGTTAAATATTAAATATTATGAAAGTTAGAGCTTCCATTAAAAAACGCAGTGCAGACTGTAAGATCGTGAAGAGAAAAGGAAAGCTGTATGTGATCAACAAAAAAAATCCCCGATTCAAACAGCGTCAGGGATAATTAATTTGTAAAAAACAGTAATTGAAAATTTAAAATAGAATTATGGCTCGTATTGCCGGTATTGACTTACCAAAGAATAAAAGAGGTGAAATTGGTCTTACCTATATCTATGGTATTGGCCGTTCTACAGCTCAATACATTCTTGCCAAAGCAGGTATTGATTTTGATAAGAAAGTAAGCCAGTGGAATGATGATGAGCAGGCTGCTATCCGTAACATCATTAATAGTGAGTTTAAGGTAGAAGGTGCTTTGAGAAGTGAAGTGCAAATGAGCATCAAGCGTTTGCTTGATATCGCCTGCTACCGTGGTCTCCGCCATAGAAAAGGTTTGCCTGTTCGTGGTCAGCGTACGAAAACCAATAGCCGTACACGTAAAGGGAAACGTAAAACAGTGGCCGGTAAGAAAAAGGCTCCTAAGAAATAGAAATAAATGCCTTAAGCTCCTAGCTCCTTGCTATGAGCTTTTGGTTTTTTATAAAACCGCTGGATAGTTCCGATTAAAATTGGAAAAGGAGGCGGGATATTTTAGAAGATTACCTCAACAAACAATTATGGCTAAAACAGCAAAAGCACAAAACAGCGCTAAAGCCGCTGCCAAAAAAAGAATCGTTAAGGTTGATGCTGCAGGAGAAGTACGTATCAATGCAACATTCAACAACATTATTATCGCTTTCACTAACAAGCAAGGACAAGTAATCAGCTGGTCGTCTGCAGGTAAAATGGGATTTCGTGGATCTAAAAAGAACACTCCCTACGCTGCACAAATGGCTGCTGCTGATGCTGCTAAAGTAGCTCTGGAAGCCGGTTTAAAGCGTGTGGATGTATTTGTAAAAGGACCTGGTTCAGGTAGGGAAGGTGCTATCCGCCAGGTGGCACAAAGTGGTATTGAAGTAACGTCTATCAAAGATATTACTCCGCTTCCTCATAATGGTTGCCGTCCTCCTAAGAAGAGAAGAGTATAATTAGAATATTTAAGTACGAAGTATGCTTTAAAGCTGCTTCGTACTTTTTATAACATATTGAGCCAATACGGTTTCATTTATCAAAAGGTTGCGCAATTAATTTTTTACGATTTTTCACCGATTGCAGCAACGAAGTCTAAAAAAATCGAAATGAAATAAACATTATGGCACGTTACACTGGTCCAAAGACCAAAATCTCCAGAATTTTCGGTGAGCCCATTTTAGGCAACGGAAAATGGTTGACTAAAAACAGCAACCCTCCCGGTCAGCATGGTGCTGCTCGTAAGCGTAAAAGCCTTGGCGAGTATGCTTTACAGCTGAAAGAAAAACAAAAGGCCAAATACACGTACGGTGTATTGGAGCGTCAATTCCGTAAAACATTTGAAGAAGCTGCCCGCTTAAAAGGTGTTACCGGTGAAAACCTGATCAAATTATTGGAAGCCCGTTTAGATAATGTGGTTTACCGTTTAGGGTTAGTAGCTTCTCGACCCGAAGCAAGGCAGTTAGTTGCTCACAAACACATTACCGTTAACGGTGAGATAATGAATGTTCCTTCTTATTCATGCAAACCCGGTGATATCATTGCTTATAAAGCAAAGAGTGAAGGTAATTCTTCTATCACCAGTAAGTCTCGTGGCAAGAACCCTAAGTTCAGCTGGGTAGACTGGAATGAAACTGAGAAGAAAGGTACATTTATCACTTATCCTGAAAGAGAAAGTGTTCCTGAAAACATCAAGGAACAACTGATCGTAGAATTGTACTCTAAGTAAGCCTAACGCTTAGCTGAGTATAGTTTGGGACGTACAAGTGAGTGACACAACCGCCGATGCTACAAGTGCAGAAGCCGGTAACAATATCAATCAATCAAAAAAATACGGAGTTAAAAATGGCCATTTTAAACTTCCAGAAGCCTGACAAAATCGTTTTACAGAAAGCAACTGATTTTGAAGGACAATTTGAGTTTCGTCCGCTTGAACCCGGATATGGTTTAACTATTGGTAATGCTTTACGCAGGGTACTGTTAAGCAGCCTTGAAGGATATGCCATTGTGGGTATTAAAATTGAGGGCGTAGACCATGAGTTCGCTACTATTAAAGGCGTAACTGAAGATGTTACAGAAATGATTCTGAACCTGAAGCAGGTGCGTTTTAAGAAGAATGTGGAGCATGATGTGGCAAGCGAGAAATTAACTTTATCAATTAAAGGTCGTACAGAATTTACTGCCGGTATGCTGGGTGAAGTTTCTCAAAACTTCCAGGTAATGAACCCTGAACTGGTGATCTGTACAATGGATAGCTCTTCTAAACTGGACATTGAATTGACTGTTGCCAAAGGCCGCGGTTATGTTCCTGCAGAGGAGAACAAACAAAAAGAATCTCCATTCGGATACATAGCGATCGATTCTATTCACACTCCAATCAAGAATGTGAAATATGCGATCGAAAATTATCGTGTGGAGCAAAGAACTGACTATGAGAAACTGGTTTTAGATGTTGCAACTGATGGGACTATTCATCCTGAGGAAGCAGTGAAACAAGCCTCTCGTATTTTGATCCAGCACCTGATGATCATTACTGATGAAAACATCACTTTCGATAACAAAGAAGATAAGAAAGAAGATGTAGTAGATGAGCAAATTTTGCAATTGCGTAAAGTGCTGAAAACTCCATTGGAAGATTTAGATCTTTCAGTTCGTGCCTTCAACTGTTTGAAAGCTGCTAAGATCAACAGCTTAAGCGAACTGGTTCAGTATGAGCAAGAAGACCTGATGAAGTTCAGAAACTTTGGTCAGAAATCTTTAAGCGAAATTGAGCAGGTGTTAACAGAAAGAGGTTTAAGTTTCGGAATGGATCTGCAAAAATTGGGTTTAGATAATTTAGATAACTAAGAGCCTGTAGCTCTACAAGCGAAAGGCTATTATTCACATCTTGTAATTCCTGACACGGTACAAGATATAAAACAAAAATCGTCATGCGTCACGGAGACAAAATCAACAATCTCGGCCGTAAAAAGGCACACAGAGAAGCATTGCTGGCAAATTTGGCTAGCCAGTTAATTACGCACAAGCGTATTGTAACCACTTTGGCTAAAGCTAAAGCTTTACGTACTTACGTTGAACCTTTATTAACTAAAACTAAGAAAGGTGAAACCAAAGATCAGATTAGCCACCAGCACAGAGTAGTGTTTAGCTACCTGCAGGATAAAGCTGCTGTAAAAGAATTATTTACAGTGGTGGGACCTAAAATTGCTTCTCGTCCGGGTGGATATACACGCATCCTGAAATTAGGTATTCGTGTGGGTGATAACGCTGAACAAGCAATGATTGAACTGGTAGACTTTAATGAGATCTACGGTAAAACAGTTGCGAAAACTGCTGAGCCTGCTAAGAAAACCCGTCGTTCAGGTGGTAGCCGTAAGAAAGCTACTACAGAAGCTGCTCCTGCTGCTGAAGAAGCACAGGCACCGGAAGCGACATCTTCTGAAGAAAAAGCTGCTGAATAAACAGATGTTTTCAATCACTTTATATAAAGGCAGAACTTGTAAAGGTTCTGCCTTTTTTATGTAATTGAGGAAAAGTTTTTCCTTTTGTTGAACTGTAAATAGAATTATCGTTCTTTCTTTGCAAAACAATTTTTGAAATAATTTTTAGAGATGCCCAACACTAAGCAACCCGCAGTTTTATTATTGGAAGACGGCCACGTATTTTATGGTTTTTCCTTCGGACAAAAAGGTACAACCTCCGGAGAAATATGCTTCAATACGGGGATGACCGGTTACCAGGAAGTCTTTACAGACCCAAGTTATACCGGACAGGTATTGATTATGAATAAAGTTCACATCGGAAACTATGGTGTAAAAAATTCTGATGTAGAAAGTAATAGTGTAAAGATCAGGGGGTTGATAGGCCGAAATCTTGAAGAACAGTACAGTCGTATTCAGGCAAACGGCTCCTTGCAAGAATACCTGGTTGCTAATAATATTATTGCAATAGAGGATGTTGATACAAGAGCCCTCGTAGCACATATCAGAACCAAAGGTGCTATGAACTGTATCATTTCTTCTGAAATATTGGATATTGAAGTATTGAAGAAAGAACTGGCCAAGTGCCCAAATATGGACGGACTTGATCTGGCCAGTGAAGTAAGTACAACAAAAGAATATGAGTTGGGTGATGTGAATGCCGCGTTAAGAGTTGCTGTACTTGATTTTGGGGTAAAAAGGAATATCTTGAATTGTCTGGTAGAACGTGGTGCTTATGTAAGGGTACACCCGGCGAGCACAAGCTTAGCCCGTTTGAAAGAGTTTAATGCAAACGGATATTTCATCTCTAATGGTCCTGGTGATCCGGCGGCATTACCTTATGCGGTTGAAACAGTAAAGGGATTATTGAATGAAAATAAGCCTGTGTTTGGAATTTGCCTGGGCCATCAGTTGTTAGCTTTGGCGAATGGTATTCCTACTTTTAAAATGCACCACGGCCATAGGGGACTGAACCATCCTGTAAAAAATATTATTACCGGCCAGTGTGAGATTACTACACAGAACCATGGATTTGGTGTTGATCCTGAAGCGGTACGTAATCATCCGAATGTTGAGGTAACACATGTGAACCTGAATGATGAAAGTATTGAGGGTATACGCTTGAAAGATAAGCCTGCATTCAGTGTACAATATCACCCTGAATCTACTCCTGGTCCGCATGATTCAAGATATTTATTTGACAACTTTGTTGCGATGATGAATAAGAACTAAAGAATGGTTGGAAAAACTTTAGTACAGTGATAAGCTGCACGAAGTGATGCAGATGAAAGGATTGCGACGCAAGGAACGATGCCATGAAATACTAAACCTGGTATCAAAATAATACAATCACCAAGTGATTGGAACAAGCATGATAAGGTTTTCGTTACAAGAAAAAATGAAATGAAAACTTTATCATGCTTAGTTTTATAGGCTAAAGCTTAAAATTGTTGCAGATGAAAATAGCGATCATCAATGGCCCTAACTTAAATCTCTTAGGAAAGAGAGAGCCGGGAGTGTACGGAAATACATCGTTTGAGGAGTATTTTGAAACATTGAAAACTGCTTTTCCTACTGTGACGTTCAGCTATTTTCAAAGCAATGTGGAAGGAGAGTTGATCAACGAATTGCAGCGTGTAGGTTTTGAATTTGATGGCATTGTAATGAACCCGGGAGGTTATACGCATACTTCAGTAGCCATTGGTGATGCTATTGCTGCGATCAAGGCACCCGTTGTTGAAGTACACATTTCGAACGTACATGCAAGGGAAGAGTTCAGGAAGATATCTCATGTATCGGCTAAAGCCGCAGGAAGCATTATTGGCCTGGGTTTGCAAGGGTATGAACTTGCTGTGAAATGGCTGGTTGAAAGAAAATAACTCCTCATTATTACCTACAGTTTATGACTTCTCAGTATAGAAAACAATTGTATGTTTTTCTTGCTATTGTTGCATTGATCAAACTTGTGATTGCCGGATCTGTTGAACTGGGCAATGATGAAGTGTACTATTATACGTATGCATTGCAGCCCGACTGGAATCATTTTGATCATCCACCAATGGTGGGTTTGCTGATACAGTTAACCACTTTCAATTTGCATTGGTTAAGTGATGTTGCCATTAGACTTGGAGCTATAACGGGGTGTGTGCTTTCTTCAATATTTGTTTTTAACACGGTAGCAATGATGCATAATGAGCGTACCGCCTGGTATGCAGCCTTGTTGTTCAATTGTTCTGTGTACACTGGTGTTATTGCCGGTTTATTTATTTTACCCGATTCGCCGCAAATACCATTCTGGACAGCTTCTTTGTATATCATGTGCCGAATGATCATTCGTAATGAAGTAAATAAAACAGGTTCCTGGGTGTTGTTAGGATTACTTATAGGTTTGGCAGCATTGAGTAAAGTGCATGGCTTGTATTTGTGGGCCGGATTTGGTTTTTTTATTTTATTGAAAAGAATAAAATGGTTGCTCAATTGGAGATTGTATGTTGCTGTGATGATCACTTTGTTATGCCTTATTCCTATCGTTTATTGGAATATTCAAAACGATTTTATCACTTATAAATTTCATTCGGAGAGAGTAACGCATCACCAGGTAATGTGGGATTCTTTGCTGCGTGAAATATTGGGAGAATTCGCTTATCAGAATCCAATTGTATTTGTGTTGGTAGTTGCTTCTTTAATAGCGTTGCTGAGAAAGCAGAAAACATTTTCGTCAGCACTAGCGGTATGGAGTTTATGCATGAGCTTGCCGATGATCGCATTGTTTTGGGGCGTTGCATTATTCAATGATACATTACCGCATTGGAGCGGACCTGCCTATATTCCTTTATTTTTTGTGACTGCTCAATACCTTGATGTAAGAGCACAAAAAAAATATCCAACGGTAGTAAAATGGGCCGGGGGATTGGTTTTATTTGTTCTGATCGCAGGTTCTTTGCTTTCTAATTATGCACCGAGAAATTTTGGTAGCCAGGATAAGGAGAATTATGGCGAATATTGTCCTACACTGGATTTGAATGGATGGGATGCTTTCGGAAAAAAATTTGCCCAAATAGAAAGAGAAGATATTGCTGCAGGGAGAATGAAAGCGGATGCACCTATTGTTGTAAATAAGTGGTTTCCCGGGGCTCATATTGAAAAGTATGTTGCAACTAAAACACATCAACGTGTATTGGGTGTTGGGTTACTGGATGATTTACACAAATTTGCCTGGCTGAATAAAGAAAGAAAACCATTACAATTACATGATGATGCCTATTGCATTACTGCATCCAATTTGCCTTTTGATCCTGTGAAAGAATATGCTGCTTATTTTGAAACGATAGAAAAGCCTGTTGTGATTAATCAATATCGGTCAGGGAAAGTTGTACGTTATTTTTATGTATACCGAATGAAGGATTGTAAATTACTTCCTCCTCCGCTTTTAAAATAGGTTTGCCATTCTATTAATCTCCATCATTGCCTGGGTTGTTGTTCTTGCCATTATCGGTTGGACTTTTGAATTGAATTTCATCTTCTTTAGTACCAAATATTTTTTCAAAATCTCTTTTGTATGATAAACCTACACCTTGCCTGTTGCGCCTGCCTAGAGTGGTGCCGTTCACATCAAGACTGTTTTTACTAAAGATCAGGGCTCTTAGTTTTTTATCTTTAGTAAGAACAATTTCAACATTCAAATCGGGTAACCATTGCAGGTTGCCTGTTTGAGTAGTAGAAGCCGTTAAATTAAAATCGAGATCGCCACCAAAGGTTACAATGATGTTATCGTTGAAAAAGCTTTTACCGATTTTGAAATTAAGTGTGCTTCTGTCGAGTGTATTTGTGTTGGCGCTAATACCATTAGAAAAAATATCTGCACTGCTGTACACAGATGACCCAAGATCAAAATGTAAACTTTTATCTTTCGTTAGTTTGTATAAAAGATTTGAAATGGTTTTATTCAGTTCTCTTGTAAGTATTTGTGAGATAGTATTCACGCCTATGTTGGTGAAATTAGTGTTGGCATTGCCTGCTTCGCCGTAGGGTGCAAAACGATCAAGAACAATAAGGTAGGTAACCTGTTTCAGCATTTCATTCTGTTCTTTTTCAATTACACTTAAGAAGTCTGCAAAGTTGGCATCATTCTTAATCGGGCTACCCTGAGGGAAATCAAGCTTGAAACTGATATCAGGCTTACTGAGTTTATTACGCAATGATGCGATCACAAATACCTGTCCGCGGTAAGTGCTGGCACTTTGTAACGAAGATTGAGCTGAAGTTGATTGCAATGATTGCGAACTAAGTAAATCTTTGGTACTTATGTTATCGGCAGTGTATTGGGCATCAACATGAATATCAGCATTGAAAGGATCTCCATTCCATTCTATATAATTACCTGCATCCGCCTTCATAATAAAAGGCTTTCGGATAAGTGATTGGAAATTGAAATCGTAGCGGCCGTTTTCAATATTATATCTTCCGCGGATAGTTAATGGGTCGGTTGTGCCGGCTTTAATACGAAGGTGGCCGTTACCTGTAGCTTTGATAACATCGCCGCTGAGCGGATCTAAGATCACATCAATATTTACTTTATTATTGGCTGTAAGATCAAGGTCTACCGAAAGGTTGAAATTGCTTTGTGACTGCATCGACTCCATTTCAGTTCCTACTTGTTTGAATACAATGAAATCAGCTTCACCACTTTCTTTGCTGGATGAGTTAGGAATAAAAATATGAGAAGTATCGTTAGCTTCAGCAATAACTGTCATCACGGCTTTATTCTCCGGACCTTTAAAACTTAACGCAGCCTTGCCTATTGCTTTACCGTAAAACTGTGGATTGTCTTTCGGCTTTGTATCCAGCATTAAAAGTTTGTTGGTAAACATATCGAAATCAAATACCATGTGCTTGAACTGCTTTTCATATAGTTTGCCTTTTATAAGTGCTTTGTTTTTTCGTTCATCATGAATAAAAAATTCACCAAAGTCTATACCGTCATCTTCGAATTTTATACGTGCAGAATCGATATTGTAGTATACTTGAGTATAATTCACTTTTAGTCCTGCTTTTTCCAAATAAATATCTCCCAGCAAATCCGGTGAATTTGGATTGCCGGCAATTGTTAACTGCCCGGTTCCATAACCATTCAAATCACTGAATATATCGGTTAAGAACTGCTGTATAAAATTAATCTTGGTATGTTTTAAGTTAATTACAGTACGTAAAGGGTTCCCCGTAGAGTCTTTTATATTGTAATAACCATCTGCTGCAATATTGTATTCCTGGTCAGGTGCTATCACATTAAAATTGATTTTCCCGTCTTTAGCGTTGTAATTGGCTTTTAATCCTACAATTCCTACAGAATCATCGTTGAACCTGAATTGTTGTGTATTGATATCTGCTTCAACATTGAATGGCCCATAGAAATCACGCAGATGAATATTACCGGTGGCCATTCCCTCCAGTTTGGGTTCTTTCATAAAAAGAGAAGTAATATCACCCAATACAACATTTTTCAAATTAACTACCAGGTTATTAATATTACCTCCATCTTCTTCTTCCGTTTCAACTGTTATCTCCTGAAAGCCTTGAGAAAATTTTACATTTTGTGCTCCAACAAAATTTCGTCTCACCACAATTTCACCTTGCTTTTCAAGGTTCCATTTTTTATCATTCAAAACAAAAGAAGACGGATTGAAGTGAATCCGTACGCCATCTTCCAATGTAAAAACATCTGCATTTAAACTTGCTTCATTCAAAGCATTGCTGGCACTTGTTTTTAATGATACAAGTGAGTGGTCGTTTCCTGCACTTATTTTAATGAAAGTATTAGGGAAGCTCAAACTATCACTAACCTGTATACTTGCAACTTGTCCGTTTAAATCCACTTTTTTGTTATTGCCTTTTACCTGCAAGTCTGTTCCGGTAATAGAATACTTCTTGTATTTTCCATAAGGAAGTTTTACCGATAGGTTGAAAATATTATCCTTAGTGTTTACATAGCTGCTGATATCTGCATCATTAAAGCCTTCAAGCCTTTTATCGTATAACTTAAGATATGGTTCTATGTAATTTGTTTTGAGCGATAAGTTGAACTTTTGAGCGTTGCTGATAGTACGTGGAGCGGCGAAATATGATGGATAGTACTGGTGCAGGAAAGATTGGAAACTATTGGGCAGATCCAGAATTGTAAATTCTCCGCTGATAGAACCATTGATCTCGTTACTGGCCAGCTTCAGGTATTTTACAGAATCTATATATATAGAAGTGAGGGTAAGCGAATCGAAGCTTAACTCTGTTTCCTCAGATTTTATATTGGCGTTTAAAAATTTAGCGGTACCTAAAAATTTATCAATGTTTTTACCGGTAAAATTCACGTCGAGTAATCCTGTTAGTTGTAGCTTTTTATTAGCAAAATTCAGTTCTTTTAAATTTGATTTTACGATATCTCCCAAAATATTGAATGAAGGATCGGCCTTGCTTAGATCAACTTCAATATTGCTGTCAAAATCAAGATTAGGGTCGTCAATTTTTACTTCACCATTGAAATATTTTTTTTGAAAAGTTCCGTTAGTGGTGATGTTTGAATAGTTATAGCCATTGAAGTCGAGAGAGCTGATCTTACCTTCAATACTGGTTTTTAATTTATCAACTGAAAAATTGCTGCCCGATATTTTACCGCTAAAATCTACGTAACCTAGCTGGTCGGTTTCCAGGAATTTACCAATATTAAAATGATTAGTAGTGATGGACCCTGAATAGGTTGCATCTTTTCTTTTGGGTAACTGCATGGTTACATTTGCTGTAACGCCACCCAGGCTTGAGGTAAGAACACCATTGGTACTGAAGTTGATAAATGTTCCTTTAAAATCTCCCTTGAAAAGTATATCTCCAAGCGCTACAAGATCTGGCACTTTCACATCTTTTACTACAGGGGCAAAAGAGGCAACATCGCTATAGTTTGTTTTGATGGTTCCGTTTGAAAAATCAATAATGGTTTTATCAAGGTACGGTAGCCCTTTCATTGAGTAATGAGGAGTGCTAACGTAAGATTTGCCACCTGATTTAATGAATAAATTTTTAACGTTGAAATCTGCTACTGTTCCCAGGAATATGCCGCTAACGGTTGCTTCCTGTTTCCATGATTTTAGCTCGGGAGCAAAAAAGGCAATATCATCACTGTATACTTTCGCATCTTTAAATTTTGCATCCATGATCACATCATCAATATATTCACCGAAATCATGATTGAAGGCTTTGAACTTCATTGCATAATAATCACCCAGTCTGCTTTTATTAGTTTGCAAGTCTAAGCTTGCAAACTCCATAATATGGGGTGTGATATGCAACTTCGCTTTCAATCTTTTTACATCCAAGCCGCATCTTTCCTTTGCATTGATATCTATGTCTGAACGCAAAGTATCCTTATTTAGTACAAAGTGTTCGAAAGTAGCATTGAGTTTATTGAATACAAGATGACTTCCATCGAAATAAGAAACAGGAGCTTCCTGGTTGCCATGTATTTCCAGGGTTCCATTTTTGATTGTGAGTTTATTCATCTTTACCATTAGGTCTCCAGGGTTCATTTGCAAGCCGGTATCTATCAATGGAGCCATATGATCTCTTTTGTGAATAGAGTCAGGTCTTAATTCCGGAATATCCTGTATAGAAAAGAAAGGTTTATCAAGTGTTATTTCATTGATATTAAAGATGCTTTTGTTCAGGTTGATATTATCGGCATCCAATAACATGCTACCCACTTTTGCCGTCATTAATTCGCCACGCCACTGATCATTTTTGATAAAGGAAACATTCTTAAGGTCTACCTTTTTGAGATTTAGTTCGATGCCGCCACTTTTCTTTTTTTGTTTGGGAGATGAAGATGCAAAGTGATCGATGATGAATTTAAAGTTCCAGGTAGAATCTTTTCTTTGCATTTTAACAACAGCATCTTCAAGGCCCAGGTATTTCAACTCTGCCCGGTCTTTCAGAAAAAACCAATCTGTAATCCTAACTTTTAATGCACCTGCGTAGAGAATGGTATCTTTTTGTTTATCCCGAACCAATACACCTTCCATATTCAGTTTGTTGAGTAGGGAAAGGTTTATGTTTTTTATACGTACTTCTGTTCCCAGTTGTGCAGATAATTTTTTTGTAGCAAAGCCTACCAGCCAATTTTGCACATAACTGGTTTGTATGGCAATAAAAGCCAGCAATAGAATGGCGATAACTACCAAAAAAGTGTAACGGAATATTTTAAAAACTTTCTTCAGAGAGGTGAAGGTTTTATTCGGTAAAAGTAAACTATCCCGCTGCTATAGTCAAATTCAGTACCAGTATTGCATAAACGGGAGTTTTAAGGAAAAGTTTTGTTTATGCTTCCAATAATTTGAATAGTTTTTCAATTGAAATTTCTGTAAAATCGGTAACGATAAGATCGGCGTGTTGCAGTTCTTCCCGTTGATGTGTTGTTGTTAAAGCAACGGTCTTAAAACCTGCATCAGTAGCCGATTGTACACCCGCAACAGAATCCTCGAAAGCAATACATTGAGACGGGTTAAGCTGCATTCGCAGTGCCGCTACCTGGTATATTTCAGGATGCGGCTTGCCATGAGTGATATGAGTAGAATTGATCACATCCATAAAATATTTTCTCACGGGTATATTCTCAAACATATATTCAATGTTAACAGGGATGCCTGATGTAGCAATGACCATTGGTGCCTGTAATGCTTGTAACTGATCTAATAAGCCAATAAGACCATTCACAGGTTTAATGTGGGGTTTATATATTTCCCGGTAAATCTCTTCCTTCTCATTGGTATAACGATCAATCTCTTCCGAACTCAAAGGCCCTTCAAAAACATATTTTAATACATCCGCATTAGTTTTACCGTTAAAGTGCTGAATAAATTCTTCAGTGGTAAAACTGCGGTTTCTGCGTTTGTAAAATTCCTGCCATGAAAGAATGTGATATGCATTGTTATCAATCATTGTTCCATCAAGGTCGAACGCTACTCCAAATTTTTTCATGGATTATGGCTGTTTAAATTCTCTTTTTTTCATGCTTTCATTGTAGGCATCGCTTTGGCCTTTCGGTACGCTTAAAGATGCCCATTTATCCTCTTTGATCCATCTTCCGATATAAATAATTTGTCCAACGTGTGAGGAATAGTGGGCCAACTGCCTGATGATCGCATCAACAACTGTTAGTGGTTCCGTTCTGATATGAACTATTTTATTCAGATCCTCTTCACGCAAACTTTCTAATGTTTGTAAAAGGCAGTTCCATCCTTCATTCCAAAAGGAGAGTAAGTCTTGCTTGCTGCATTGCATCGTCTCAAATTCAGCATCTCTCTTTCGCCATTCTTTTTCCCCATCTTCTGTTAAGAAATTGGTCCATCTGCTCAGCATATTACCATACAGGTGTTGTATAATAATAGCAATACTATTGCTGTATGCATTAGGTTGGATGAAAAAATCTTTTTCATCCAACTGCTCAAATGTTTTGTCACCTAAGTCTTTATAACTTTTGAAACGTTTAATAACACTTCCTAAAAAATCTTTTTCTATTGACATGTTTTTTGTTTTTACCGTTTAGTTGCAAGCTGCTTAGAATCCTGCTACGCTATCATCACCGCGGCTATCAGCAGCAGTTTCCCGTTTGCCATCTTTTAAAATTTTGATCACTTCAGTTCGGCCTATAGCTGGTCTTTCAATAAAAGAATATCCCATTTGTTGTAACTGGTCTCTTATATTTTTAGGGAAGCCAGGCTCTACATAAACAACATCAGGCAGCCATTGGTGATGAAATTTAGGCTTGTTCACTGCGTCGGTAGCACTCATGTTAAATTCAAGAACATTCACCAGTGTTTGATACACAGACGTAGGTATCGTAGTGCCTCCGGGTGTACCACAAACCATCAAAGGTTGTTTGTTTTTATCTAACACCAAAGTAGGTGTCATAGAACTTAACATTCTTTTACCGGGTTGTATGGCATTGGCTTCTCCACCTATGGCCCCGTACATATTAGGAACACCCGGTTTAATGCTAAAATCATCCATTTCATTGTTCAGTAAAAAACCCGCCCCGGCAACTACAGTTCTGCTTCCATAGCCACCGTTTAAAGTGGTAGTAATGGTAACCATGTTTCCATCACTATCAATAATACTGATATGTGTGGTTTCTTCGCTCTCTTTAATTTTTCCGGCTTGTACGTATTTGCTGGGCGTGGCTTTGGTGCTATCATAATCAGCCATCCTGGACTGTATATAACTATCGCTGGTTAAGGTTTGTAAAGGCACTTTCCAGAAATCAGGATCACCCATATGCTCGGCTCTGTCAGCAAAAGCACGTCTTTCTGTTTCCACCATTAACTGAACGCTTTTGGCTGATTGAAAACCATAGCTAGCTATTGGCTTATGCTCTATCATCTTCATCATTTGCCAAACTATGATACCTCCGCTGCTTGGCGGAGGCATACCTATGATACTATATTTTTTATAAGGAAATACGAGTGCCTTTCTGAATTTGACTTTATAATTTTTTAGATCTTCCATTGTGATGATGCCATGCCCTTTTTTCATTTCTTCAACAATCAATTCTGCTGTTTTACCTTCATAAAAACCGCTTTGCCCTTTATCACGGATACGTTTTAATGTTTCGGCAAGATCTTTCTGTATCAGGGTATCTCCGGCTTTCCATGGCGTTACTTTTACAAACGCAGAAGGTGCTGAACTATTCTTGAGAAAGGCCTCACGGGTAGCATTTAAGCCGGCTGCTTCCCGGGCAGTGATCACAAAACCTTTTTCGGCAATGTCAATGGCGGGCTGAATGAGTTGTTTGAAGGGAAGCTTGGCATAAGGCAACGTAGCAAATAGCCCGGCTACTGAACCCGGAACGCCTACCGCCAATCGGCCATTTTGAGAAAGATCGGTTTGGGCATTACCGTTTTTATCAAGGTACATATCTCTGCCGGCGTGGGCCGGTGCGGTTTCACGAAAATCAATACTGATGTTTTCTCCATCTTTTTTTCTTGCCACCAAAAAACCACCTCCACCAATATTACCGGCGCCGGGGTAAACCACTGCCAATACTAATTGCGTAGTGATAGCTGCATCAAAAGCATTGCCGCCCTGTTTCATCATCGCTGCTCCCGCCAGGCTGGCTAGCGGATGGGCAGATGCAACAGCTACTTTTGAAAAGGTGGCTGTTTTAATACTGGTATAATGATACGGGTCTACTGCTTTTCCAGCACCCACAATGCTTTGAGAAAGAACTGCCGGTGAAATAAGTATACCGAGTGCAATGAAAGAAATGAATTGTTTTTTCATACCTGAAGATAAGAAATTCGTTACTGTGTTAAGCTAAAAAGCAACCTTGTTACGGTTGCTTTGGTAGTATTAAAGTATGAAGTGATCATTAGAATTTAAAACCGAACGTAAGTAATACAGTCCCTTTATTGCCATTCTCTTCGGCAAAAGTATTTGGCTTATCAGCAAGATAATAAGGGAAAACGGCATCTTTTACAAAAGTGTAGGCATAAGTCAGGTCAATGAAAATACCATGATTCCTGTATCCCACGCCACTACTCAGAACAAGGCGGTCGGCCTTGATATCGCTGGATGCATAAGGACTCCCATAATAAGCTCCTCCCAATCTGAACATCCAGGGATCAAATTTCAATTCTCCTCCTAACTTAATATTCACATTGCCTTTGTAATAATCTTTCAGCGTACTGTTTACTTGTTGCAGATAAGCTTTCCCGGTAGCGTCATTCTTGTCTTGTATAGAAAACCGGGCACCTCGGTAATTAACATATTCAATATCTGCACTTAAAAAAGCTCTTTGTTTATGTGTGTTTTCTACTTGCCTGAATACATAGCTGGCACTGGCAATAGCACGCCAGGGAGTGAGCAGGTCATATTTTCTTGTTCCGGGATTTCCGCTGTTTAAATTATCGCTGGTTTCTTTGCGAAGCCCTGCATAAGATTCAGTATTGGCTTCGATAGAAGATCTTATTTCATCGGTAAAGCTGATGAATTGCGGGGTGTGAAATGCAAAGCCGACTCTCCAAAATTCTTTGGGTTTGTAGATCATACCCAGTTTCATTCCAACACCATAACCTGTGGAAGTGAAACTTTCTTTGTAAGTGAAATAAGAAAAGTTGTTATTAGGATCATTGATGGCATCTTTTTCTGTGTACACCAGGTCCCTGGAATAAGAAACGATAGGAATGGTAACAGAGGCTCCCAGGTAGAGTTTATCGGCCATATTGCCTGCAAAGCCTAATGCTACTTCATGATACCCGCCTCTGGTGGTTGCATCATACGATTGCATCACACCGGTGGAAATGGGTACCATGCTTTTGTAACCTGCAATCGTTCCTCCGGGGCCGGTTAATGTATCAATCAAAAAGGTTCTGAATGCTAATGAGGAGCCAAAAATATAATTGCTCAATGCTGCGTTGGTATCGGCACGGTCTCTCACCAGCTCTTCCAGGTATTGCTCGCTGAATGAGCTCATATTGTTGAATCCGCTGAATTGAATGTGGTTGTTATAACTGGCCAGTTCATTAACGGTGAAGGAAAATGCGCTACTCGTCCATTTGCTGTCTTTGTAACGTGCCGGAGTACCCAATACAATTCCCGAAGTTCCGTAGGCCATGTTATTGGCATGATTGGCCGAATCGGTTCCTCTGTAATTCAATTTATTGTTGTTTAGAAATAATCCCGGACTAATAACTACTTCTCTTGTTTTATATAAACCCAATCCTGCGGGGTTCACATGTGCAGCCGAGATATCGCCACCCAGCGAAGCCATCACGCCACCAACGGCTATACTTCTTGCAGACCCATTTTGTGTAAACCATGCACTTCTTAAAGCATCTTCAGGCAATTGGGCAAAGGCGTGTATGCTAATTAGAGAAGAAAGCAGTAGTAAAATTTTTTTCATGCGAATGTTCTTTCTTTAAAATTTCCTTTTCTATTGGGGCTTTGCTGGTATTGAATTTAGTTGCCTCTAGATCCTCTTCCGCCACCACTGCTGCTGCCTGTGCTACCATATCCACCACTTCTTCCGCCGGCGCTACTGCTGGTAGCGGGTGGTGAATACGTTGATCCATTATTTACAGGTGCAAATGTTCTCACGGGGGTGCTCCATTGTGAGGTGCTTCCTGAAGAGGCAGTACTGAAAACTCGTTTCATCAGTGAACCGAAATTATTCGTTCCGGTTGCGTAGTTAGCGTTATTGAACTTTCTGCTGAAATTGGAAAAATAATTAGCGTTATTATAATTCTTGTTTAAATAGGCTGATAAATAGCTGGTTGATACAGTACCTACTCTGGGATTTTTATAACCAATTACAGTACAGGCTGGGGTATACCACCATCCATAATATGGTGTATTCCATGAGTAATAATTGTTCCACAGATAGTTATTCCAACCATTATACCATCCTATATTCAGGTAGAAACCGTTATTGTAGTAATCGTTATAGTAGTTGTTGGCAAAATCATAGCGGCTGTCATACCAATACGAATAATCATCAATACTGCTCCATAGCTGACGGTTTTGTACTTTCATCCACAGGTAGCGGTCATCATTACTGCTAAGGTAATCTTCATAACGGTCCGTTTGCTTGTCTTCTATTCTTTCTTCCCTAACGCCTCTTGTAGGCGAATAATAAAGATCATCGGGAGTTTGGGTGGATTGATATGTAGTTGAACAACTTGCCAGTAAGCAGGCTGCACAGAGTATAGGTAGAAATCTGTTTTTCATATCAAATGGTTTGAGCTGTTATTTAATGTGAAGTTACATACATTTGCGATGCTGAAAAATGTATTACATAAACGCAGCAAATCATTTGCCGCAAACATTTTAACCCGGCATTATTTGTTAAACAAACGCTATAATTAAAGCAAGCAAACAAAAGAAATGGGAAAAGAAATAACCTCTCGCCAGCAGGATTACGCTCAGTGGTATAATGATTTGATCATCAAAGCAGGATTGGCAGATTATAGTGCCGTTCGGGGCTGCATGGTAATAAAGCCATATGGTTTTGCTTTATGGGAAAATATGAGAGATGCGCTGGACCGTATGTTCAAGGAAACAGGGCATGTTAATGCTTATTTCCCGCTGTTTGTACCCAAAAGCTTGTTTGAAGCAGAAGAGAAAAATGCAGAGGGTTTTGCGAAAGAATGTGCGGTAGTAACACACTATCGTTTAAAAACCGATCCTGATAATAAAGGCAAACTGATCGTTGATCCGGAAGCCAAGCTGGAAGAAGAATTGGTAGTACGTCCTACCAGTGAAGCGATCATCTGGAATACCTACAAAGGCTGGATACAATCGTACCGTGATCTCCCTATTCTTGTCAACCAATGGGCCAATGTGGTAAGATGGGAAATGAGAACAAGATTGTTTTTACGTACTGCCGAGTTTCTTTGGCAGGAAGGCCACACAGCGCATAGTTCCAAACAGGAGGCTATTGAAGAGGCTGAAAAAATGCTGGAAGTATATGCCGATTTTGCAGAGAATTGGATGGCGGTACCTGTGATCAAAGGAGTGAAAACAGCTAATGAAAGATTTGCTGGGGCTGAAGATACCTATTGCATTGAAGCATTGATGCAGGATGGCAAAGCATTACAGGCGGGAACTTCTCACTTCCTTGGCCAAAACTTTGCCAAGGCTTTTGATGTGAAGTTTAGCGATAAAGAAAACAAGCTTGATTATGTGTGGGCCACCAGCTGGGGAGTAAGTACCCGGTTAATCGGTGGTTTAGTAATGACGCACAGCGATGATGATGGCCTGGTGCTTCCTCCAAAGATCGCTCCATTGCAAGTGGTAATTGTTCCCATATTTAAAGGAGAGGAACAATTGAAAGCCATTGCTGAAAAGGTGAATGGTATTACCAAAGAACTGAAGGCCATGGGTATTTCAGTGAAATTTGATGATAGCGACAACAACCGCCCTGGCTGGAAATTTGCCCAGTACGAAATGCAGGGTGTACCTGTTCGTCTCGCTATCGGCGCAAGGGACCTTGAAAATAATGTTATAGAAGTGGCCAGGAGAGATACCAAAGAAAAAATAAGCGTAAGTATGGATGGTATTGCTACGTATATCAAAAACCTGCTTGACGATATACAGGAAAGCATGTTCAACAAAGCCAAGGCATACCGCGATGCTCATATTACCAAAGCAGATTCATGGGATGAATTTGTAAAACTCCTGGATGAAAAAGGAGGCTTTATTGCCGCTCATTGGGATGGTACCCCTGAAACTGAAGATAAAATCAAAGAGCTTACAAAAGCTACCATTCGCTGTATTCCTTTGAATAACGAGCAAGAAAATGGTACTTGTGTTTTTTCCGGCAAACCCTCAACGCAAAGAGTTCTTTTTGCGAGAGCGTATTAATAATACTGGAGTCATCAAAACATAAAAAGGATCGCTTCATTAGCGATCCTTTTTATGTACAGTAAATGAAATTTTATTTCGCTGTAACTACTTCACCGTCGATTTCCAGGGTTACCGGTTGGTCTTCACCTGCAAACTTCACATGCACCTTTTTTGTGAAAGTGCCCGGATTTACTGCGTTATAGGTAACTTTTATTTTTCCTTCCTGTCCCTTTGCTATCGGTGCTTTGGGATATTCTGGTGTTGTGCATCCGCATTCGGCTGTTGCTACTTCAATTACAATGGGTTTGGATGTTATGTTTTTAAAAGTAAATACATAACTCGCAGGTATATTCTGCTTGATCTTCCCAAATGAATGTTTAACTGTGCTGAATTGTGCAGGAGCTTGTCCGAAACTTACCACACTTAAAAAACAAAAAATTCCGATTAAAATACTTTTCATAAATACAGTGTTTTATTTGTTTAAGAGTTTGCCGGTTTTAATTTTTGAATCGCACTGTTTGCTGGCGCCGGGTTCGCTGGCGCTGTATAGGTTTCCCCTTTAAATAACAGTTGTTTGCTTAATGTATTTCCATTCAGGAAAATAGTAACGTATTTTGTAAAGGCCCCCATTGTTCCGCCATTAAAGCCAAGTACAATTTTTACGGTTTCTCCCGGTGCAAATTTCTTTCCTTTTTCGTATTTCGGAGTAGTGCATCCGCAGCCAACCTGAACATTATCTAAAGTGGCGGTATCATGACTAATATTTTTCACGCTCACTTCATATTCCACAGCTTTTCCAAATGGTATTTTGCCAAAATCGTATTCCGCATTTTTAACCTCGAAAACCTTAGTGAAATCTTTTGGCTGGTTATTGTTTTGGGCCCATGTGGCCGAAAACAATAGTACACCTACCATTAGTAAAGCAAATTGTTTCATAGTATAAATTTTAAAAGCTAAAATTATTGATTATTCAATTCAACCTTGTTAATAATTAATAAAATTAAACGAAAACAGAAAGCGGCTGTAAACCTCTGAAATAAGTAAAGATGATATTTCTCACACTTGCAGGAAACCTCTTTCAAATGAAGATTGAATATTTATTTTTGTTGGATGGAACAATCTATTACCTTGGCATATAAAGATGATATGCTCTCTTACGAAGGATTCAGAAATCAGGTGCTGGAAGACTACCGGATAGCCATGCTGAGCAGGGAAGCCAGCCTGTTGGGCCGTCGTGAAGTGCTAACGGGTAAGGCCAAGTTTGGCATTTTTGGAGATGGTAAGGAGGTGGCGCAGATAGCTATGGCCAAATTCTTCCAGGCCGGTGATTTTAGAAGCGGCTATTACCGCGATCAGACTTTTATGTTTGCCAGCGGACTTGCCAGTGTGGAACAGTTTTTTGCACAACTGTTTGCCGATCCTGATGTAAACCATGATCCTTTTAGTGCTGGCAGGCAAATGGTTTCTCATTTTGCAACCCGTTTCGTAGATGAAAATGGTAACTGGTTGGATTTAGCCAATAGAAAGAATATGTCCTCTGATATTGCCCCTACGGCTGGTCAGATGCCCCGTGCATTGGGAATGGCATTCGCTTCTAAATGTTTTAGGAATACAAGAGAGCTGCAACGTTTTGATAACCTCAGCCACAATGGAAATGAAATTTGTTTCTGCACTATCGGAGATGCTTCAACCAGCGAAGGGCAGTTTTGGGAGGCTATCAATGCTGCCGGGGTTTTGCAGGTTCCTTTAGCTGTATTTGTTTGGGATGATGGATATGGAATTTCTGTTCCTACTTCATATCAAACCACGAAAGGATCCATTTCAGAAGCCTTGAGAGGATTTGAAAAAGAGGCCAATACAAACGGAATACAGATTCATAAAGTTAAAGCCTGGGATTATGCCGGTATGTGTGAAGTGTTTGAAGAAGGCCTGCAAAAAATAAGAGAAACGCATACGCCTGCTATATTTCATGTAGAAGAAGTAACGCAGCCGCAAGGCCACTCCACCAGTGGTAGCCATGAAAGATATAAAGATCCTAAACGCCTGGAATGGGAGAGAGAATGGGATTGCATTAAAAAATTCAGAGAATGGATCGTGGGTCACAGTATTGCTACACATGATGAATTAAGCGAGATAGATTATGCAGTTAAGCATCACGTGAAAGAAGCAAAGGCAAGGGCCTGGGAGAAATTCCTGGCACCTATAAGGGAGCAGGTTAATACAACAATAGAGCTGATCAACGGAATGGTGGTAAGCGATATGGAGTCTTATAACCAGTTGCAACAGCTGGCTACAGAATTGCGAAGCAATGTGGAGCCTTTACGCCGGGATGTTTTGCGTACTTTGAACCTGGCAATAGAAACAGCGCCACAATCTCCATCTTTAGCAGAGGTACAGGCATATCATAATTATTTACTGGAGTTAAATAAAAAAATGTACAACACGCATTTGTACAACGAAGGTCCCAAAAGTGCGTTGCGTGTTGAGGAAGTAAGGCCGCTCGTGCCTTTCGATGCCCAGCAGGTAAATGGTTACGAAGTACTGAATAAATACTTCGATGCTTTATTTTCTCATAATCCCAAAGTTTTTGCATTTGGAGAAGATGTTGGTTATATAGGTGATGTGAACCAGGGATTTGCCGGGTTACAAACAAAACATGGTAATAACCGCATTTTTGATACCGGTATCCGTGAGCTTACCATCATGGGGCAGGCAATAGGTATGGCATTGAGAGGATTGAGGCCTATTGCTGAAATCCAGTATTTAGATTACCTCCTCTATGGTTTGCAACCTTTAAGTGATGATGCCGCAACCACACATTATCGTACTTATGGCCAGCAAAGTTGCCCTGTGATTATTCGTACACGTGGCCATCGCCTGGAGGGAATATGGCACAGCGGAAGTCCAATGGGAATGATTATTAATGCTTTGCGGGGTATGTATGTATGTGTTCCCCGTAATATGGTACAGGCCGTTGGTATGTACAATACACTGCTGCAGGGTAATGATCCTGCAATTGTTATTGAATGTCTGAACGGATATCGGTTGAAAGAAAAATTACCTGCTAATCTGTTGGAATATACGGTGCCGTTAGGTGTTCCTGAAGTGATCAGGGAAGGGACAGATATTACGGTTGTATCCTACGGTTCTATCCTTCGTATTATACAGGAGGCGGCTGACAGGTTGGAGAAGATCAATATCAGCTGTGAAGTGATCGATGTACAAACCTTACTGCCATTCGATCTGAAACATACCATTCTCGATTCTTTAAAGAAAACCAATCGTATTGTATTTGTTGATGAAGATGTACCGGGAGGTGCTGCTGCCTATATGTTCAATATAGTGATGGAAGAACAGGGCGGTTACCAATGGCTCGATGTAGCACCCAGAACCATTACAGCACAGGCACACAGACCTGCTTATGGTAGTGACGGAGACTATTTCAGCAAACCCAATGCTGAAGATATTTATAATGTGATCAAACAAATGGTGAACGAATAGCTTTTTGTAAAAACAATAATGAAAGGCCTCTTTTGTAAGAGGCTTTTTTATGCATCTAAGAATAGCTTTTTAAGCTCCGGTGTAGGTACCCAGCAAATCTCTTTTTTCCCAAACCAATTATAACGGTTCTTTGCGATAAAATTATATACTGCATTGCGAATGGGGAGTGGTATGATAATGAATGCATACAGCAAACGCCATGGAAAAGAAAGCTGTTTTACAACATGAATAGCGGCTGTGGATCGGTTGTATAGTTTCCCGGTTTGAATTAAGAAGAATGAGTTTTGTATTTGCGAACTCGTGGGATAATCGGCCATTAGTTTTTTCCCTGCTTCACTTTGTAAAGAGGCGAACCGGAAAACTGCTTGTGTATCCCGTTTGATGATCCATTGAACACTGTTGCAACAAAGGTTGCAAATACCGTCAAATAAAATAACAGGATGTTCTGAAGATGGGTTATAAGACATATCTGAAATTAAAAGAGATGCTATAATTAACAGCATCTCTTTCTTTAAGTTGTTTCTGAAACCTAATTATCCCATATTATGGAATACTTTGCTTACATCATCATCTTGCTCTAAACGTTCAATAAGTTTACTCACTTCTTCCGCCTGCTCATCTGTAACAGGTACTGTGGTTGAAGGAATCCATTCTATCTCGGCACTTAACGGGGTGATATTTTTGTCTTCCAGGGCTTTTTGCAGTTTGCCAAAATCAACGAAAGCACAACGCAGTACTACAATAGGGTTACCATTATCATCAGTACTTTCGCCTAATTCTTCCAGGCCAAAATCTATCAGTTCTAATTCCAGTTCTTCTATATCCAATCCTTCCGGTTTCAATTTAAATACACCCATTTTTTTAAACTGGAAGCTAACGCTGCCACTGTTGCCTAATGCACCACCACCTTTATTAAAATGGCTTTTTACATTAGCCACTGTTCTTACATGGTTATCGGTTGCTGTTTCAACAAGAATTGCAACACCATGAGGAGCATAGCCTTCGTATAAGATTTCTTCATAATTATCCATTTCCTTTCCCTGGGCTCTCTTGATCGCTGCTTCCACACGGTCTTTGGGCATGTTCACACTCTTGGCATTCTGCATACATCTTCTCAATGCAGGATTTGTAGCAGGGTCCGGTCCGCCGGCTTTTACAGCAATGGCAATCTCTTTTCCAATACGGGTAAACTGTTTTGCCATCCTGTCCCAACGGGCAAACATGGTGGCCTT
Organism: Bacteroidota bacterium; assembly: GCA_028875875.1. GTDB lineage: Bacteria > Bacteroidota > Bacteroidia > Chitinophagales > Chitinophagaceae > JAGWUV01. Next base: position 4,186 of record JAGWUV010000019.1, on the reverse strand, counting down.
TCTAACTTCAAAAATCCGTCCCATTTTAATAATACGTTTTATAATGATTGTGATGGGCAATACCAGCAATGTTACTGTTACACCTGCCCAATGCATCTGGCTCTAACAGATAAGCGATTGCAAAAATAACAGAAGCCAACCAATTTAAACAGGTTCTCTTCCGCTATGTGTTCTCTTGGCAGGGATACCGCTGTCCTTACACTGCCTCCTTAAATTCCCATTAATCTACGAAAGTTTCCGTTTGTCCTTCTTTTACTATTCTACCCAATCCAATTCTTTCAACTTAGCTCCATTGTTTTACCAAACCATTTGTTTATGAAAAAAGTGATCGCTGTTTGTGCCTGTTGGTTAGGCTTTGTGTTGCATGGTTTAGCACAGCAACAGGTGGGGAGTATTACCGGAGCTATAAGAAGTAACAATGATAAGCCGATTGAAAACACCACTGTATTGTTATTAAAAGAAAAAGATTCATCTGTTACCCGGTCTGCGATAACCAATAAATCAGGTGAATTTGAATTTAGTAAAGTACCCTTAGGCAGTTATTTTGTACGTACCAACGCATTGGGCTATGCTGTTTATTCGGGGAAAGTGTTTACGATTAGTGCAATCCATAACGCTATTACATTAGCACCATTTAAGCTTGAAGTACAGGCCAATAACCTGGGTGAAGTAACGGTAGCCGCTGCTAAGCCCAAACCTTTTATTGAAAATAAGCTGGATAAAACTGTTGTGAATGTAGATGCTTCTCCCACCAATACAGGCCTCTCTGCTTTAGAAATTCTTGAGAAATCGCCGGGTATAACCATTGATAATAATGATAACATTAATCTGAAAGGCAAGCAGGGTGTTGTTATTTTACTGGATGGGAAACCGGCATACCTGAGTGGAAAGGATTTATCGAATTATCTCAGAAACCTGCCTGCTAACCAGTTAGACCAGGTGGAGATTATGACACAGCCATCTTCTAAATATGATGCTGCCGGCAACTCAGGGGTTATTAATATCAAAACCAAGAAGAACAAAGCCAATGGCTTTAATGCGAATATTAGTGCCAGCGCCATTTTTGCCCAATACTTTAAAAATACCAATAGTATAAATTTCAACTGGAGAAAGAATAAGCTTAACCTTTTTGGCAACTATGGGTACTCGAATTGGGTAGGCTTTAATGATATTAATATCTATCGCAGTTTCAGGAAAGATGAAAACAGTGCATACAACAGGTACTTTGATCAAAATACGTTCGGTAAGTTTACCGGTTATCCGCATGAGTTTAAACTGGGGGCTGATTATTATGCATCTAAAAAAACAACTATTGGTGTGCTGGTATCAGGGTCTGTTGATAACAGGCAATTCAGTACATCAGGCGTATCAAATATTTACGATAGTATACATCAGTTCGTTCAATACAATGCATCATCTTCATCTACCAAAGATCCGTGGACCAATGTTGGATTTAATGTGAACCTTCGACAACTCACGGATAGTAAGGGTGGGGAATTAACCGCTGATGCAGATTACATATTCTACAATACAGACGGAAGGCAATACTCTGACAACTATTTGTATGATAATAACAATAATCTGGTAGAGGATCCCTATTTACTGAATGGATACCTGCCGGCACGCATTAATATTTACAGTTTTAAGGCAGACTATTCAAAACCTTTGGCTAAAGATGTAAAGCTGGAAGCGGGGATCAAATCGAGTTATGTAACAACAGATAACAATGCGATTTATACTGCGTATGATCAGCCTTCTCAAAAATGGCTGTCTGATACAACACGTAGTAATCATTTTATCTACAAGGAAAATATCAATGCGGCGTATGTAAATGTAAATAAGCAATGGAAAAAATTCAAGATGCAATTAGGTGTACGTGCAGAACAAACAATAGCAAAAGGAGACCAGGTGATAAAGAACAGTTCCTTTGATAGAAATTATATTCAGCTGTTCCCTACTGCTTACTTCAGTTATGCTAAGAACGATAAACATACTTTCTCCGTAAGCTATGGCAGGCGTTTGGAAAGGCCCGGTTACCAGGATCTGAATCCTTTTCAATATTTGCTCGACAGGTATACTTACCAGGAAGGAAACCCTAACCTGCAACCCCAGTTCAGTCATAATGTAGAGTTGGGCTACAATTACAAAGGACAGCTAAATGTTTCTGCGAATTACACGGTTACCAGCAATATCATCAATGATATACTGCTAACGCAAAAATCGGGTGAGAACTATATTACCTATCAAACAAAAGATAATATCGCTTCTAATTATAACATTGGCCTTGCCATCAATTACAATAAACAGTTACTAAAATGGTGGAGCCTGAATGTATTTGGTAATGTATATAATAACAGGTTTGTAGGTGTTATCGCCCAGCAACCGGTGGATGTAAGTTATACAGGTTATTCAGGAAATATCAGCAATCAATTCAATTTTGGAAAAGGATGGAGTGGTGAGATCAGTGGTTTTTATAATTCTAAAAATTTAGTAAGTAGTGTGATCCTTGCAGATCCGATGGGGATGTTTTCAATAGGAGGTGGCAAGCAAATACTGAAAAATAAAGGTTCAATAAGAGTGAATGTAAGAGACCCCTTTTATCTCATGCATTTTCATGGAACCACAACCATGAATACTTTTTTCACGGAAATAAATTCTAAGTGGGATAACAGGAGAGTGATCATTACGTTTACCTATAAGTTTGGGAAGCCTTTGCAGGCAGCACCGCAAAGAAGAAAAGGCGCTTCGCTTGATGAACAAAGCAGGGTAAATACCGGTGGTCAGAACGGATAAGTTTTGGATGATTGAGAATAGGAATAATAAAAATCCCCGGCAATGCGGGGATTTTTATTATATGCAAAGTATGAAGCTTTTGGTATGAGCTTTTTACGGGAGGAAAGGATGGGAAAGAGGCAAACTACAAATCAGCATAGGCCGTAGGCCTGTAGAATAGTATTAGTATTATGAGAATACTGCCAACGTTAAAGCATTTGCGTTCCAGTCTGCCAACTTTGCTTTAATACCTTTCTTTGCTACAATTTTATCATTTATTGTTGGCTTTATTTTGTTTGAAAAGCCATTCAAAAAACATGGGGTCGCTATATGCAGCTAACCAGGCAAAATGCCCTACAGCAGGATATTGTGTATATCCGGGATGTGCACCTGCTTTAGACAAGGCATAAACCATGTCTAATGAAACTCGGGGATTTATAGCAGCATCCTCTGCACCATGAAAAATCCAAATGGGAATATGTTTAAATACGCTTGCTTTTGAAGTATCTCCAAAACCACAGACGGGTGCTGCTGCAGCAAACAAATTAGGATGCCTTGTAATTAAGTCAAAAGTTCCAATACCTCCCATCGATAAACCAGTTATATAAATACGATTGGTATCAATCCTATAATTTTTAATAGTTGAGTTAATAAGTTCAAATAGCAGGTTCCCAATTTGTGAAGCGGTGTCGTTGTATTCGAATTTGCCATCCCGACTAAAGCTATCCCAAGATTTACCTTTAGGGCATTGAGGGGCTAAAACAAAAGCTTGATACATTTTCATGTTGTAGTCTGTCGCAAAATTGGATACACCCCATTTTAATTGGGCTAAATTGTCACTTCCTCTTTCCCCGGAACCGTGTAAAAAAATCACTAATGGATATTTCCTTATAGTATCATAGTCTGGGAAAAGCAGTCTATAATTTAATGTGTCTCCCTTTCCATTGGAATATTTCATTGGACTAAAAAGAGATTCTTGAGCAAAAGAATTAAAGGTCATCAGGATGGTAGCTACTAAAATGATGGGTTTAATAATTTTCATAAATAAAAAGTATTGTTATCACAAAAAATTATAGTTAGCATTCTCGCATTTGCGTTAGATGGTATTGGAAATACGTCCAGTTAGAACGGATGATGCTTAAAGTTATAGAAGTTGATTGGTTATTTTGTTGTTCAATTTGCAGCTTCGTGTTTGAACTGAAGTTAATTTGTTGCTGAAGTCTAATACCAGCGAACTGTCACCTAATTTAATGCTCATATTTTTTTTGAGCCTTTAGTGTGTAATGCTCGCCATAAAGCTGTACGCAATGCTGTATTATCTGGTTCTTTTGTTGTCATAAATTATATCTTATGAACGACGTCCGTAAAATGAGCACCAACGTTCATGTATTTGCGAAGGAAGGGAGTTTATTGA